>NZ_CP027561.1:1206889-1508611 GCF_012974785.1 Pseudomonas fluorescens
GAAACCGGTCACCCAGTCGTAGGCCTTATCGCTTTCACCGCGTTCGATGTAGCCGGGCCAGGCGACGATATCCAGCTGGCCTTCGCCGGCGCCGACGGCTTTCAGCGGCTCGGCGGCTTGCAGGCTGGCGCTGGCCAGCAGGGCCGTGGTGATTGCACTGAGCAGTGCGGTCTTGTGCACGAACATGGTGAACCCTCTTCTTTAAATTATGGTCGGGGCAGTTGTGAACGCGGTGAAGCATGCCGTGGTCGGCTTGTTATTAGCGTAGTCAGAGATGCTGGCCGTGGCGGGCCATGATGTGCCGCACCACGCTGTAGTCCTGTAGCGAATCGCTGGATAAGTCTTTGCCGTAACCGGAGCGTTTCAGCCCGCCGTGGGGCATTTCGCTGACCAGCATGAAATGGCTGTTGATCCAGGTGCAGCCGTATTGCAGCCGTGCGGCGACCTGCATCGCCTTGTCCAGGTTCTGGGTCCAGACCGACGAGGCGAGGCCGTATTCGGAGTCATTGGCCCAGTCCACTGCCTGCGCGAGTTCATCGAAGCGGGTCACGGTGACCACCGGGCCGAACACTTCGCGCTGGACGATTTCATCGCTCTGTTTGCAACCGGCCAGCAGCGTTGGCTGATAGAAGAACCCGGCGCCGGAGTGCACCGCTGCACCGGTCACCCGCTCGATGTGCGGCTGACCGAGGGCGCGTTCGACGAAACTGGCCACGCGGTCGCGCTGACGGGTGCTGATCAGCGGGCCGATCTCGTTGTCGGCGTCGCGTTTGCCGGCGAAGCGCAGGCTGCTGACCGCCGCACCGAGCTCGGCGACCAATTTGTCGTGAATCCCGGCCTGGGCGTAGATCCGGCAAGCCGCCGTGCAGTCCTGCCCGGCGTTGTAATAGCCATAAGTGCGCACGCCTTCGACCACGGCTTTGAGATCGGCATCGTTGCAGACGATCACCGGGGCCTTGCCGCCGAGTTCAAGGTGCGTGCGTTTGAGGGTTTTGGCGGCGGCCTGGAGGATTTTCTGGCCGGTGACGATATCGCCGGTCAGCGACACCATGCGCACTTTCGGATGCCCGACCAAGTGACTGCCAACGCCTTCACCGCCACCGCAGACGATGTTGATCACCCCACGCGGCAGGATCTCGGCCAGCGCTGGCGCCAGCGCCAGAATCGACAGCGGCGTGTGTTCGGACGGTTTGAACACCAGCGTATTGCCGGCAGCGAGGGCCGGGGCGATCTTCCACGCGGCCATCATGATCGGGTAGTTCCACGGCGCAATCGACGCGACGACGCCAATCGGATCGCGACGCACCATGCTGGTGTAGCCCGGCACGTATTCGCCGCTGAGTTGACCGGTCTGGCAACGCACGGCGCCGGCAAAGAAACGAAACACATCGACGGTGGCGGTCAAATCGTCCTGCCGCGCCAGGTGCAGCGGCTTGCCGCAGTTCAAGGCTTCGAGGCGGGCGAGGTGATCGGCGTGTTTTTCGACGGCGTTGGCGATTTCCAGCAGGAAATTCGAGCGTTGTTGCGGGGTGGTGCGCGACCACTCGGCAAAGGCGCGGTGGGCGGCGAGGATGGCGGCTTCGACTTGCTCGGTGCTGGCTTCGGCAATCTGGGTCAGGACTTCGCCGGTGGCCGGGTTGAGGATCGGTTCGACAAAACCCTGGCCTGCGACCAGTTCGCCGTCGATCAGCAACGCGGTGTGCATGGGGGTCTGCGCGCCAGCCATTTTCCGGGATCTCTTTTCTTGTGTGGTCATCTTTGCTCCCGTGGATCCGGGAGCCGACCGTCTTATCGATGCAGCAAGACTAGTGCGCGGCTCCGGGGTCGACAAATTCTAAATACTGAAGGTGGCATTCGATTAAATAGATGGCTTGCGTCCGCCGTGGGGCTGTTCGCGGGCCACGGTCAGGAAAGGATCGACCAGCGCCGGTCGCGCCGTGCCGCGACGCCAGGCCAGACCGACGTCGAGGGTCTGGTTGAGGTCGGCAATCGGCCGCGCTTCGATGATGTCGCCTTCCAGCGACCACGGTCGGTAGGTCATGTCCGGTTGGATCGATACGCCCAGGCCGGCTGCGACCAGACTTCGCACCGCCTCGGTGGAAGCGGTTCTGAGGGTGATCTTCGGTTGCAGCCCGGCGCCGCGCCAAAGGCGTTGGGCGTTGCGATCCATCTCGTCGACGTTCAGTTGAATCAACGGCTCCCGGGCGACATCGGCGAGGTTGATGCTGTCGTGTTCCAGCAGCGGGTGCTGGGCCGGCAGCCACAAACGGTGCGGCGAGTGGGTCAGCACTTCGGTCTGCAAGGCGTGGCGGTCTTCGAGGTTGGAGAGGATCAGCACGCCGACATCGATTTCGCCGCTGACCAGCAGATGCTCGATGTACGGCCGTTCGTCCTCCATCACCCGGATCTCGACATTGGGGTAGGCACGCTGGAAACGGGTGAGCAAATCCGCCAGGTAATAACCGGCCACCAGACTGGTCACGCCGACGATCAACTGCCCGGCGACCTGGTCGGTGCTCTGTTGCAGGCTGCGTTTGGCGTTGTCCACGGTGGCCAGAATCAGGTGTGCCTGGCGCAGGAATTGGTGGCCCTGATGCGTCAGCGTCATGCCCTTGGCGTGGCGATTGAACAGGCTGACGCCGATTTCTTCCTCCAGTTGCTGGATGGCCAGGGTCAGGGTCGATTGGGAAATGAAAGCGGTTTGCGCGGCGGCGGAGATCGAGCCGGTCTCGGCCACAGCGATGAAATGGCGGATCTGACGCAAGGTCATCATGGAAGGTTTACCCGGTGGGCGGTTTTTATAGATTGCCTCGAGTGTATATCTATTTTCGCGAAGGGCTGCTGGGGGCCAGGCAACATCTGGAAGCACACTCGCACCCAAGTGGCGGGCACTTTCGAACTAGGCTGAGGGCCTTATTGATCCGGATAACCCCTGTTTGGAGGCGGAACATGAACACCCGTGGATTGCTCGATCAACTCCTCAAGTCCGGCCAGGAACTGCTGCAGAACAAGGCGGGCGGGGCGCAGAACAAACCGGCTGCCGGCGGTTTGGGCGGCTTGCTGGGCGGATCTTCCAGTCATGGCGCACTCGGCGGTTTGCTGTCAGGCGCCGGCGGCGGTGCCCTGGCGGCCGGCGCCATGGGCCTGCTGCTGGGCAGTAAAAAGGCCCGCAAGGTTGGCGGTAAAGTCGCCATTTACGGCGGCCTCGCCGCGCTGGGCGTGATCGCCTACAAAGCCTATGGCAACTGGAACGCCCAGAAAGGCACCGCCCCGCAAAACGAACCGCAGACCCTCGACCGCCTGCCACCGGCGCAAGTCGAACAACACAGCCAGGCCATCCTCAGAGCCCTGGTCGCCGCCGCCAAGGCCGACGGCCACATCGACGACCGTGAACGCCAACTGATCGAAGGCGAATTCACCAAACTCGACAACGATCAGGAACTCAAGCACTGGCTCCACGCCGAACTCAATAAGCCCCTCGACCCCACCGATGTCGCCCGCGCGGCAAGCACGCCGGAGATGGCCGCCGAGATGTACGTGGCGAGCGTGATGATGGTGGATGAGGAGAACTTCATGGAGAAGAGCTATCTGGATGAACTGGCGCGGCAGTTGAAGCTGGAGCCGGGGTTGAAGGTGGAGCTTGAGAAGCAGGTCCGTGTAGCTACCCAGTAAAACCGCTGTCAGCGATATCAGAACCCGCGATCCCGCACAGGATGGCGGGTTCTTTCGTTGTGGCTGAAAAATCGCCGGCGAGGGCGCGTTACGGTATCGGCAGATCGTCTGCAGCGGAAATGGCCAATCCATCGCCCCTTTTTGCCATTGCGTCACTGGCACGCCACCCTCCGATTCCTTGAAAGTCCCTGTCCAGAGCCCACCCCGTTTACTCGGAAGGCCTGAGCGCGGCAAACCGTCTTATAAATGAAACACCGCCCTCAGCTATACTCCCCCGCATTTCGACCCGCCCCGAGGACTGACTGTGAAGAACTGGACGTTGCGCCAACGCATTTTGGCGAGCTTTGCGGTGATTATCGCCATCATGCTGCTGATGGTGGTCGTCTCGTATTCGCGGCTGCTGAAGATCGAAGCCAGTGAAAACAGCGTTCGTGACGACGCGATTCCCGGCGTCTATTACAGCTCGATGATCCGCGGCGCGTGGGTCGACAGTTACCTGCAGACCCAGGAACTGCTGGGGCTCAAGGAAGGGCAGGGCGTCAGCAGCGAAGATGCGGCCGATTACAAAGCCTTCGAGTCTCGTCTTCAGGAGCAGATGGCCAATTACCGTGGCACGGTGGTCACGGACGAGGACAAGCTGGAATTCGCGGCGTTCGAGAAATATCACGACGCCTACCTGAAAACTCAGGATGCGGTACTGGATCTGCACAAGCGCAATCTCGAAGCCGACGCTGTAAAGCTGTTCCACGAACAACTGACACCGACCTGGTACTCGGGCCGGATGAAGCTCAACGACATCATTGGCGAGAACAAGAAAGTCGCCGACAAGGCCATGGCCAACATCGACGAAGCCGTGGCGGCAGCCAAGGTCAGCATGTTCGTCTCGCTGCTGGTGGCCGTGCTGGCCGCCGGTTTCTGCGGTCTGTTGCTGATGCGCGCAATCATGGCGCCAATGAACCGCATCGTGCAGATCCTCGACATCATGCGCACGGGCGATCTGAGCAGCCGCTTGAACCTTGAGCGCAAGGACGAGTTCGGCGCGGTGGAAACCGGCTTCAACGACATGATGACCGAGCTCACCTCGCTGGTGTCCCAGGCCCAGCGCTCGTCGGTGCAGGTCACCACCTCGGTGACCGAGATCGCCGCCACTTCCAAGCAGCAACAGGCGACGGCTACCGAAACCGCGGCGACCACGACTGAAATCGGCGCGACGTCCCGCGAGATCGCGGCAACCTCACGCGACCTGGTGCGCACCATGACCGAAGTTTCCACCGCCGCCGATCAGGCCTCGGTGCTGGCCGGTTCCGGGCAGCAAGGCCTGGCGCGCATGGAGGACACCATGCACTCGGTGATGGGCGCGGCGGATCTGGTGAACGCCAAACTGGCGATCCTCAACGAGAAGGCCGGCAACATCAATCAGGTGGTCGTGACTATCGTCAAGGTCGCCGATCAGACCAACCTGCTGTCCCTGAACGCCGCGATCGAAGCGGAAAAGGCCGGCGAGTATGGCCGTGGTTTCGCCGTGGTCGCCACCGAAGTGCGGCGTCTGGCGGATCAGACCGCCGTGGCCACTTACGACATCGAACAGATGGTCCGTGAGATCCAGTCGGCGGTTTCCGCCGGGGTGATGGGAATGGACAAGTTCTCCGAGGAAGTGCGCCGTGGCATGGCCGAAGTGCAGCAGGTCGGCGAGCAGCTGTCGCAGATCATCCATCAGGTACAGGCGCTGGCGCCGCGGGTGTTGATGGTCAACGAGGGCATGCAGGCCCAGGCCACCGGAGCCGAGCAGATCAACCATGCGCTGGTGCAACTGGGTGATGCCAGCAGCCAGACCGTCGAGTCGTTGCGTCAGGCCAGTTTCGCCATCGACGAACTGAGCCAGGTGGCCGTAGGCCTGCGCAGCGGCGTTTCGCGATTCAAAGTCTGATGAGCGAAATCACCGCCAAACGCAGCGCTGCCCCGGTGGCGAAGCAGGCGTTGTTCCTGCTGTTTCGCATCGGCAGCGAACGCTACGCCTTGCGCGCCACGGAAGTGGCCGAAGTGCTGCCGCGCCTGCCGTTGAAGCCGATTGCCCGGGCGCCGCACTGGGTGGCGGGGGTGTTCGCCTATCGCGGCACGGTGGTGCCGGTGATCGACCTCAGTGCCCTGACATTCGGCCATCCTGCCGAGGCGCGTACCAGCACGCGACTGGTGCTGGTGCATTACCGCGCGGATGACTCGCAGCCCTCGCAATGGCTAGGCCTGATCCTCGAACAGGCCACCGATACCTTGCGCTGCAACGCGGATGATTTTCAGCCGTACGGCCTCGACAATCGTCAGGCGCCATACCTCGGCCCGGTGCGTGAAGACGCCCAAGGGCTGGTGCAATGGGTGCGGGTCAACGACTTGCTGGACGAGTCGGTGCGCACGCTGCTGTTTCCGACGCCGCCGCTGGACCCACAGCGACTTGAGGAGCAGCCATGAGCAGCGACCAGCGCTTCTTCGACTTCCTCAAGGAACGCATCGGCCTCGATGTCGCTTCGGTCGGCCCGGCGATCATCGAGCGGGCCGTGCGCCAGCGCATCACCCTGTCGCAAACGGTGAATGCCAACGAGTACTGGCAGACCCTGCAAGTCTCGCGGGACGAACAGCAGGCGCTGATCGAAGCGGTGATCGTCCCGGAGACCTGGTTTTTCCGTTACCCGGAATCCTTCGCCACCCTGGGCAAACTGGCCCGCAAACGCCTGGCCGAGCTGAACAACATGCGGGCGCTGCGCATCCTCAGCCTGCCGTGTTCCACCGGTGAAGAACCCTATTCGATTGCCATGGCGTTGCTCGATGCGGGCCTCAAACCCCATCAGTTCAAGGTCGATGGCATGGACGTCAGCCCTTTGTCGGTGGACAAGGCGCGGCGGGCGCTGTACGGCAGGAACTCGTTTCGCGGCCAGGAGCTGGATTTTCGCGAGCGGCACTTTTCCGCCGATGACGAGGGTTATCGGGTGAATGAAATTGTCCGCGAGCAGGTGCGCCTTCAAGTGGGCAACGTGCTCGATCCCTCGTTGCTGGTCAACGAACCGCCGTTCGATTTCGTGTTCTGCCGCAACCTGTTGATCTATTTCGATCAGCCGACCCAGCAACAGGTATTCGCCGTGCTCAAACGCCTGACCCATGTCGACGGCGTGTTGTTTATCGGCCCCGCCGAGGGCAGTCTGCTCGGGCGACTGGGTATGCGTTCGATCGGGATTCCACAGTCCTTTGCGTTCAGTCGCGACAGCGACCCGCAACCCGAACCGCTGCCGATGCCGGTTGCGATTGCGCCTCCGTTGCCCGTGCGCCAGCCCGTGCGCAGCACGCCGCCGCCACCGGTACGCAGTCGTCCATTTGCCGCTGTGACGCCACTGCCTGCCACCGCCAAAAGCCCGACCCCCGACGCGGCGACCCTGCTGGCCAACATCGCCGCTTTGGCCAACGAAGGCAAAAGCGCCGAAGCCCGCGCTGCATGCGAACAGTTTTTGCGCAGCCATGAGCCGGTGGCCCAGGTGTTCTACTGGCTTGGCCTGCTCAGTGACGTCGCCGGCAGCGCTCTCGAAGCCCAGGGTTATTACCGCAAGGCTTTGTACCTCGAACCGCAACACGCCGAAGCCTTGATGCACCTGGCCGGGTTGCTGCAGGCCCAGGGTGACACGGCCGGTGCCCGACGATTGCAGGAGCGCGCCGCCCGCAGCGGTCGCACCGCCGACAGTGAGCGTAAACGATGATCCCGTCCGACACCTTGAACGTCACCCACGAAGACGCCCGGGCCATCGACGATTGCTGGAACCGCATCGGCATTCACGGCGACAAGTCCTGCCCGCTGTTGGAAGAACACATCCATTGCCGCAATTGCTCGGTGTATTCCGCCGCGGCCACGCGCCTGCTTGACCGTTATGCGCTGCAGCAGGATGAGCGCGACCCGGTGGCGACCCAGGTTGAAACCGAGCTGAAAACACGTTCGTTGCTGATGTTCCGCCTCGGCGAAGAATGGCTCGGCCTGGCCACCCGCAGCCTGGTGGAGGTCGCGCCGTTGCAGGCGATTCACTCGCTGCCGCACCAGCGCTCCCGGGCCTTGCTCGGTGTAGCGAACGTGCGCGGGGCGCTGGTGGCGTGCCTGTCGCTGGTCGAACTGTTGGGCCTGGACAGCAACGCCGCGGCGCCCACTGGGGCGCGGATCATGCCGCGCATGTTGATCATTGCTGCCAATGGCGGGCCGGTGGTGGTGCCGGTGGATGAAGTCGACGGCATTCACGCCATCGACGAACGCATTCTTGACGCCGCATCCCGATCCGGTGCGCAGGCCAGTGCCAAATACACCCGAGGCGTGTTGCCCTTCAAAGGCCGCAGCCTGCGCTGGCTGGATGAAGAACAGTTGCTGTCCGCCGTGACCCGGAGCCTCACATGACCCCCGAGCAAATGCGCGACGCCTCTCTGCTCGAGCTGTTCAGCCTGGAAGCCGAAGCACAGACTCAAGTGCTGAGTGCCGGGCTCCTGGCGCTGGAGCGCAATCCGACCCAGGCCGATCAGCTCGAGTCCTGCATGCGTGCTGCGCACTCCTTGAAAGGTGCGGCGCGGATTGTCGGCATCGACAGTGGCGTCAGCGTCGCCCACGTGATGGAAGATTGTCTGGTCAGCGCCCAGGAAGGGCGGTTGTTCCTGCGCCCGGAGCATATCGACGCGCTGTTGCAGGGTACCGACCTGCTGATGCGCATCGCCACCCCGGCCAACGGCCCGCAACCGGCGGATATCGAGGCTTACGTAGCGTTGATGGGCGGTTTGCTCGATCCGACGGCACCAGCCGTGGTGCCTGCCGCTCCGAGTGCGCCATCAATGGCCGAGTTGCAACTTCAGCCACCGCCGATGGTTGAGCCCGCGCCGGTTGACATCCCGGTCGAGGTTGCCGAGCCGGAACCCGCGCCGCGCAAGAGCAAACGCACCACGGAGGGCGGCGAGCGGGTGCTGCGGGTCACCGCCGAACGCCTGAACAGCCTGCTCGATCTGTCGAGCAAATCCCTGGTGGAAACCCAGCGCCTCAAGCCGCACCTGGCCACCATGCAGCGCCTCAAACGCATGCAGAACAACGGCCTGCGGGCGCTGGAAAGTCTCAATGTGCATCTCAAGGAACATGCCCTTAGCCTTGAAGCTCAAGAAGCGCTGGAAGATGCGCGGCGCCTGCTCGCCGAATCTCAGCAACTGCTGGCAGAGAAAAACGCCGAGCTCGACGAGTTCGCCTGGCAGGCCAGCCAGCGAGCGCAAGTGCTCTATGACACCGCGCTGGCCTGCCGCATGCGGCCGTTCGCCGATGTGTTGTCCGGTCAGGTGCGGATGGTGCGCGACCTCGGTCGCAGTCTTGGCAAGCAAGTGCGCCTTGAGATCGAGGGCGAGAAGACTCAGGTCGACCGTGATGTGCTGGAAAAACTCGAAGCACCGCTGACGCATCTGCTGCGCAACGCAGTGGATCACGGCATCGAAACCCCGGAAGAACGCCTGCTCAAAGGCAAGCCCGAAGAAGGCCTGATCCGTCTGCGCGCCTCGCATCAGGCCGGTCTGCTGGTGCTGGAATTGAGCGATGACGGCAATGGTGTCGATCTGGAAAAGGTCCGTCGCAGCATCGTCGAGCGCCAGCTGTCGCCGGCGGAAACGGCCGCCCAGTTGAGCGAAGAAGAGCTGCTGACCTTCCTGTTCCTGCCGGGTTTCAGTCTGCGGGACAAGGTCACCGAAGTGTCCGGTCGTGGCGTCGGCCTCGATGCCGTTCAGCACATGGTTCGCCAGTTGCGCGGTGCGGTGGTGCTGGAGCAGACGGCGGGCGAGGGCAGTCGCTTCCATCTCGAAGTACCGCTGACCCTGTCTGTGGTGCGCAGCCTGGTGGTGGAAGTTGGCGAGGAGGCTTATGCGTTCCCGCTGGCGCACATCGAACGCATGTGCGATCTGGCGCCGGAGGACATCGTGCAGGTCGAAGGCCGCCAGCACTTCTGGCACGAGGGGCGGCATGTCGGGCTGGTCGCGGCCAGCCAGTTGCTGCAGCGTCCGGCCAGTCAGAACAGCGGCGATACCCTGAAAGTCGTGGTGATCCGCGAGCGCGAGGCGATCTACGGTGTGGCGGTGGAGCGTTTCATCGGCGAGCGCACGCTGGTGGTGTTGCCGCTGGACGAGCGGCTGGGCAAGGTGCAGGACATTTCCGCCGGGGCGTTGCTCGACGATGGTTCGGTGGTGTTGATCGTCGATGTCGAAGACATGCTGCGCTCGGTGGACAAGTTGCTGAACACCGGGCGTCTGGAGCGAATCGCCCGCCATGGCAATCAGGCCGCAGAGGCGGCGCGCAAACGGATTTTGGTGGTCGACGACTCGCTCACCGTGCGTGAATTGCAACGCAAACTGCTGCTCAATCGCGGCTATGACGTGGCCGTTGCGGTCGACGGCATGGACGGCTGGAACGCCTTGCGCTCCGAGGATTTCGATCTGCTGATCACTGACATCGACATGCCGCGCATGGACGGCATCGAACTGGTGACGCTGCTGCGTCGCGACAATCGCCTGCAATCGCTGCCGGTGATGGTGGTGTCTTACAAGGATCGCGAAGAAGACAGGCGCCGTGGACTGGATGCCGGGGCGGACTATTATCTGGCCAAGGCCAGCTTTCATGACGATGCACTGCTCGACGCAGTGGTTGAGCTCATCGGAGGAGCGCGGGCATGAAGATCGCAATCGTCAACGACATGCCTATGGCGGTGGAGGCCCTGCGCCGGGCGCTGGCTTTCGAGCCGGCGCATCAAGTGGTGTGGGTCGCCAGCAACGGCGCCGAAGCGGTGCGCCTGTGCGCGGAAAACACCCCGGACCTGATCCTGATGGACCTGATCATGCCGGTGATGGACGGCGTCGAGGCCACCCGGCGCATCATGGCCGAGACGCCCTGCGCGATTGTCATCGTCACGGTCGACCGCCAGCAGAACGTGCACCGGGTGTTCGAAGCCATGGGCCACGGTGCGCTGGACGTAGTCGACACCCCGGCCCTCGGCGCCGGCAACGCTCAGCAGGCGGCGGCACCGCTGCTGCGCAAGATCCTTAATATCGGCTGGCTGATCGGCGAGAAAACCGCTCGCTCGCGCCCGGCCCAGACCACGCCACGCAGTTCGGCATCGTGCCAGCGGCTGGTGGCGATCGGCTCGTCCGCAGGCGGCCCGGCGGCGCTGGAGGTCTTGCTCAAAGGCCTGCCGCGCAACTTTTCGGCAGCGATCGTACTGGTGCAGCATGTCGACCAGGTTTTCGCCGCCGGCATGGCCGAATGGCTGGCCAGTGCCAGTGGCCTCGACGTGCGCCTGGCACGGGAGGGCGAGCCACCGCAGGCCGGCGCGGTGCTGCTGGCCGGCACCAATCACCACATCAGGTTGCTCAAGAACGGCACGCTGGCCTACACCGCCGAGCCGGTCAACGAAATCTACCGCCCCTCGATCGACGTGTTTTTCGAAAGCGTCGCCAATTACTGGAACGGTGACGCAGTAGGGGTTTTGTTGACCGGAATGGGACGCGACGGGGCGCAAGGGCTTAAGCTCATGCGTCAACAGGGCTACCTGACCATCGCGCAGGATCAGCAAAGCAGTGCGGTGTACGGCATGCCCAAGGCCGCCGCGGCCATCGATGCAGCCGTAGAAATCCGTCCACTGGAAAAGATAGCGCCACGATTGCTGGAGATTTTCCCCAAATGAACACATCCATCCGCAATCCTGGCCCCCGCAGCACTCAGGTGACCGCCCATGAATGACTTACAGATCGATGACATCAAAACCGACGAGAACGCCGCCATGGTGTTGTTGGTGGACGATCAGGCGATGATCGGCGAAGCCGTGCGCCGCGGGCTGTCGAATGAAGAGAACATCGACTTTCACTTCTGCTCCGACCCGCATCTTGCCGTGGCCCACGCGGTGCGGATCAAGCCGACCGTGATCCTGCAGGATCTGGTGATGCCGGGCCTTGACGGCCTGAGTCTGGTGCGTGAATACCGCAACCATCCGGCGACCAAAGACATTCCGATCATTGTCCTGTCGACCAAGGAAGACCCGCTGATCAAGAGCGCAGCGTTCTCCGCCGGGGCCAATGATTATCTGGTGAAGCTGCCGGACAACATCGAGCTGGTGGCGCGCATCCGTTATCACTCGCGCTCCTACATGACCCTGCTGCAGCGGGACGCGGCCTATCGCGCCTTGCGGGTCAGCCAGCAGCAATTGCTCGACACCAATCTGGTGCTGCAGCGGCTGATGAACTCAGACGGGCTGACCGGGCTGTCCAACCGCCGGCATTTCGACGAATACCTGGAGCTGGAATGGCGCCGCTCGCTGCGTGACCAGAGCCAGTTGTCGTTGCTGATGATCGACGTCGATTACTTCAAGTCCTACAACGACACCTTCGGTCACGTCGAAGGCGACGAAGCCTTGCGCAAGGTCGCCACGGCGATCCGCGAGGCCAGTGCCCGGCCGTCCGACTTGCCGGCGCGTTATGGCGGCGAAGAGTTTGCGCTGGTGCTGCCCAACACCTCGCCGGGCGGGGCGCGGCTGGTGGCGGAGAAGCTGCGCCAGACCGTGGCGGCGCTGAAGATTCCGCACAATGCTCCGGTCGAAGGGTCGAGCCTGACCATCAGCATCGGCCTGGCGACGATGGTGCCGGAGTCGGGCAGCGACTGCCGGTTGCTGATCTCGGCGGCGGACCGTGGCCTGTACCTGGCCAAGAACAACGGGCGCAATCAGGTCGGCATCGAATAGGTACGCGATACCCTTGTGGGAGCGGGCTTGCTCGCGAATGCGGTGGATCATTCAGCAATGATGTCGATTGATACTCCGCCTTCGCGAGCAAGCCCGCTCCCACGGGGATCTGTGTCAGGCCATGTCAAGTGAATCGCCTTAACAGCCGCCAGACGGGCTGCCGTGACAGCTTGATTACGTTATACTCGCCGGCTTTCAAAAGTTCGCCAACGAGTGCTGCCCGTCATGGAAATCAACCCGATCCTGAACACCATCAAGGACCTGTCCGAGCGCTCCGAAACTATTCGGGGGTATCTTTGACTACGATCAAAAGCATGAGCGTCTGATCGAAGTCAATCGCGAGCTTGAAGATCCTGCAGTCTGGAACAAACCTGAATACGCCCAGGAACTGGGCCGCGAGCGCGCTGCGCTGGCGCAGATCGTCGATACCCTCGATGAACTGAACGGTGGCCTGGCCGATTGCCGCGAGCTGCTGGACATGGCCGTTGAAGAGAACGACGAGGGCGCGGTCAACGACGTCGTCGAAGTTCTTCAAGGTCTCGAAGAGTCCCTGTCCAAGCTCGAATTCCGCCGTATGTTCAGCCACGAGATGGACCCGAACAACGCCTACCTGGACATCCAGGCCGGTTCCGGCGGCACCGAAGCCCAGGACTGGGCCAACATCCTGCTGCGCATGTACCTGCGCTGGGCCGACAAACGCGGTTTCGACGCGACCATCATGGAGCTGTCGGCCGGTGAAGTCGCCGGGATCAAGGGCGCTACCGTGCACATCAAGGGCGAATACGCCTTTGGCTGGCTGCGCACCGAGATCGGCGTGCACCGTCTGGTGCGCAAGAGCCCGTTCGACTCCGGCAACCGTCGTCACACCTCGTTCTCCGCGGTTTTCGTCTCGCCAGAGATCGACGACAAGGTGGAAATCGAAATCAACCCGGCAGACCTGCGGATCGACACCTATCGTTCCTCCGGTGCCGGTGGTCAGCACGTAAACACCACCGACTCGGCCGTACGTATCACCCACGTACCGACCAACACCGTGGTCAGCTGCCAGAACGAACGTTCCCAGCACGCCAACAAGGACACCGCCATGAAAATGCTGCGGGCCAAGTTGTACGAGCAGGAAATGCAGAAGCGCAACGCCGCGTCCCAGGCCCTGGAAGACACCAAGTCGGACATCGGCTGGGGTCACCAGATCCGTTCGTACGTGCTCGATGCGTCGCGGATCAAGGATCTGCGTACCAACATCGAACGCAGTGACTGCGACAAGGTACTCGACGGCGATATCGACGAATACCTGGAAGCCAGCCTGAAATCGGGGCTGTAAGCTTCACCCGACCTCAAGTCCCCCGTCACCGGCGGGGGCAACGAACCTGTGATGGAAAATTTAAAGACATGAGCGACCAACAACTCGATTCGCAAGCCCTGCAACAGGAAGAAAACTCCCTGATCGCCCTGCGCAAGGAAAAGCTTGCTGCCGAGCGCGCCAAGGGCAATGCCTTCCCGAACGACTTCCGCCGCGACAACTACTGCGATGCACTGCAGAAACAGTACGCGGACAAGACCAAGGAAGAGCTGGCAGAGGCTGCGATCCCGGTCAAGGTTGCAGGTCGCATCATGCTCAACCGTGGCTCGTTCATGGTGATCCAGGACATGACCGGTCGCATTCAGGTCTACGTCAACCGCAAGACCCTGTCCGAAGAAACCCTGGCTGCTGTAAAAACCTGGGACATGGGCGACATCATTGCTGCCGAAGGCACCCTGGCCCGTTCCGGCAAGGGCGACCTGTACGTCGAGATGACCAGCGTGCGCCTGCTGACCAAATCCCTGCGCCCGCTGCCGGACAAGCACCACGGCCTGACTGACACCGAACAGCGCTACCGTCAGCGCTACGTTGACCTGATCGTCAACGAAGACGTGCGCCAGACCTTCCGCGTGCGTTCGCAAGTGATCGCGCACATCCGCAGCTTCCTGATGAAGCGCGACTTCCTCGAAGTCGAAACGCCGATGCTGCAGACCATTCCTGGCGGCGCCGCGGCCAAGCCGTTCGAAACCCACCACAACGCGCTGGACATGGAAATGTTCCTGCGTATCGCGCCGGAGCTGTACCTCAAGCGTCTGGTGGTTGGCGGTTTCGAAAAAGTGTTCGAGATCAACCGCAACTTCCGCAACGAAGGCGTTTCGACTCGTCACAACCCTGAATTCACCATGTTGGAGTTCTACCAGGCTTACGCCGACTACGAAGACAACATGGACCTGACCGAAGAACTGTTCCGTGAACTGGCGCAGCTGGTTCTGGGCAGCACCGACGTGCCGTACGGCGACAAGGTGTTCCACTTCGGCGAGCCGTTCGTGCGCCTGTCGGTGTTCGACTCGATCCTCAAGTACAACCCTGAGCTGACCGCCGATGACCTGAACGACATCGACAAGGCGCGCGCCATCGCCAAGAAGGCCGGCGCCAAGGTGCTGGGCTTCGAAGGTCTGGGCAAGCTGCAGGTGATGATTTTCGAAGAGCTGGTCGAGCACAAGCTGGAACAGCCGCACTTCATCACTCAGTACCCGTTCGAAGTGTCGCCGCTGGCCCGTCGCAACGACGACAACCCGAACGTCACCGACCGCTTCGAGCTGTTCATCGGCGGCCGTGAAATCGCCAACGCCTACTCCGAGTTGAACGACGCGGAAGACCAGGCCGAGCGCTTCATGGCCCAGGTGGCCGACAAGGACGCCGGCGACGACGAAGCCATGCACTACGACGCCGACTTCGTTCGCGCGCTGGAGTACGGCATGCCGCCAACGGCCGGTGAAGGTATCGGTATCGACCGTCTGGTGATGTTGCTGACCAACTCGCCGTCGATCCGCGACGTGATCCTGTTCCCGCACATGCGGCCGCAAGCGTAAGTGTTTCAATAAAAAAGCCGCCTGAAATGGGCGGCTTTTTATTGCCTGTCTGGTACAAACGTATCAAATGGTTACTTTTGAAAAAAACAACAGAGGAAGTCCTGTCGTGATCGGTGCAATGGCTCAAGAGGGTGCAGCGGGAATCGCCACTGCGGTCGCTGAAAGTGTTCAGTACCAGGGCCGCAAGGCCAGCCGACAGGGCAGCGAGCAGCGTCGGCAGGATATTCTGGATGCGGCGATGCGCATTGTCGTGCGCGATGGCGTGCGGGCCGTGCGCCACCGGGCGGTGGCCGCCGAGGCCGGTGTGCCGCTGTCGGCCACCACGTATTACTTCAAGGACATCGATGACCTGCTCACCGATACCTTCGCCCAGTACGTCGAACGCAGCGCGGCTTACATGGCCAAGCTGTGGATCAACAACGAAGGCCTGCTGCGCGAGATGGTGGTCAGCGGTGACGGCAGTCTGGAGTCGCGTTCGCAGCTGGCCGACGATATCGCCCGATTGATGGCCGATTACGTGCACCGGCAACTGGTCAATCGTCGTGAGCATTTGATGGCCGAGCAGGCGTTCCGTCAGGAAGCGCTGCTCAACCCGCGTCTGGCGGAACTGGTGCGTTCCCATCAGCAGATTCTGTTGCAGGGCACCTGCCAGTTGTTCCAGGTATTGGGCTCGCGCGAGCCGCAGCAGGATGCCAAGGTGTTGACGGCGATTATCGGACGGATGGAATATCAGGGCCTGCTCAACGACGCCGAGCCTTTGGCCGAAGAGGACATGCTCGGTATTCTGACGCGCTATATGCACCTGGTACTCGCGTCGGTCTGAAAGCCGATGGAGGTCTCCCACAGGGGAAGGTGTTTCAGGTTCTAGGGAGTGTTGAATGAAAGCCTGGCGTGGCGCGTTGATCGCGCTGTCGTTCCTGCTGCTCAGCGGTTGTCTGGTGACCTTCAAGGAGCCGCTGCCCGCCCGTGAGCCGGCGCCCAAAGGCCTGCTCGGCCAATGGTCGAGCACCAACGCCTGGGGCGAGCCGATGAATCTTGAACTGACGCGCCTGGGCAACGATCGCTATCAGGCGGTGGCGTACTTCAAGGCCAGACCCCATGAGCGTGAAGCCTATCCGTTCACGGTGTCGCGCCACGGAAGCCGCTGGTACCTGTCGGCGAAGGTGCCGGCGCAGTATGGCGGGCAATTCACCATCGCCGGTTTCGAGATCACCGACAAGCGCGAACTGGTGATCTACAACCTCGACCTCGAACAGATCAACCAGGCCATCGCCCAGAAAGCCCTCGACGGCCAGGGCTTCCAGACCGATGACGGCGACGGCGTGCAGGTCGACAGCCCGCTTGAAAAGGTCTTTGCTTACCTCGACGACCCGGCCAATACCGACGTTTTCGTCGAAGCGGCGCGCTATCAGCATCAGGCCAAAGCCAAATAATTCAGTTCGTCACGTTTTCTACAGGAGTTTCGGGTGGACGATTACCAGCAGACGATACGCACGCTGTCCGATCGCATAGTGCTGGCGCAGACGCCGATCCGCGTGCTCGACGCGGTCAAGTGGGACGAGAACATCCGCAAGGGGTTCCTCAAGGCCAAGGGCAAGGAATTGCCGGCGGTGGATCGCGACTACTACCTCAACCGGCCGCTGTCCTTCGATTCGAGCAAGGTCAAGCTGGAATTCCAGAACATCGAACGGGACATCACCCGCCAGCTCGGCCAGTTCAACCCGGTCGGCCAGATCATGCGGCGCATGTGCAAGGAATACCGGATGGTAGTGCGCATGCTCGAAGCGCGCGGCACCGAGGATTTCGGCCTGATTTCCCAGGAACTGTACGGCGCCGCGTCCGATGCGTTCCACGCCGGCGACCCGACGCTGGCCGACCTCGGTTTGATGATGTCGGACTACCTGAACAACATCGATGGTCGTGGCGACCTGAAGGACGAACCGAAGACCCTTACCGCCAAGGACGCCGTGCATCTGTTGCAAACCCGCCTGAACAAGGTGTTCGGCGAGGCCGAGGAAACCATCCGCGTGTTCGAGTCCGACGGGATCGTCGCCGATGCGGCCGCGGGCGCCGACTACATCAAGATCCGCACCGACGCGATGTTCAACGACCGCGACGTGCGGGCACTGGAAGTCCACGAAGGCCTGGTGCACGTCGGCACCACGCTCAACGGCTTGAACCAGCCGATCTGCACCTTCCTGTCCAAGGGCCCGCCCTCGTCGACGGTGACTCAGGAAGGCCTGGCGATCCTGATGGAAATCATCACCTTCGCCTCTTACCCGAGCCGCCTGCGCAAACTGACCAACCGCACCCGCGCCATTCACATGGTGGAGGAGGGGGCGGACTTCCTGCAGATTTTCGAGTTCTTCCGCGAGCAGGGCTTCGAAATGGCGGAAAGCTATGGCAACGCCAGCCGTGTTTTCCGCGGATCGACGCCGACCGGTCTGCCATTCACCAAAGACTTGTCCTACCTCAAGGGCTTTATCATGGTTTACAACTACATTCAGTTGGCCGTGCGTAAAGGCAAGCTCGAGCAGATCCCGCTGTTGTTCTGTGGCAAGACCACACTGGAAGACATGCGAACCCTGCGTCAACTGGTGGACGAAGGCCTGGTGGTACCGCCCAAGTACCTGCCGGACCAGTTCCGCGACATGAATGCGTTGTCGGCGTGGATGTGCTTCTCCAACTTCCTCAATCACTTGAGCCTGGACCGGATCGAGGCGGATTACTCCAACATCCTGTAGGCCCATTGATCATTCCCGCGCGGCGCGCGGGAGTCCGAACCTTGCGAGGTTTCACCGGATGAGAATCCTCGGCATCCTTTGCCTGCTCCTGACCCTCGGCGGTTGCAGCTCCTTGCTGTTTTATCCCGAGCCCGGTCAGATCTTCACCCCGGAAAAGGCCAGACTCGAATACCGCACCGTCACCCTGACCACCGCCGATGGCCTCAAGCTGAACGCCTGGTGGCTGCCGGCCAAACCCGGGGTCGAGGTCAAGGGCACGGTGCTGCATCTGCACGGTAACGGCGGCAATCTGCCGATGCACCTGGGCGGCAGCTGGTGGTTGCCGAAAAACGGCTATCAGGTGCTGCTGGTGGACTATCGTGGTTACGGTCTGTCCGAGGGCGAGCCGAGTCTGCCGGCGATCTATCAGGACATCGACGCTGCCTTTGCCTGGCTGGACAAGGCGCCGGAGGTCAAAGGCAAGCCACTGATTCTGCTCGGTCAAAGTCTTGGTGGTTCGATGGCAGTGCATTGGCTGGTGCAACATCCGGAAAGACAAAAACAGCTCAAGGCTTTTGTGCTCGACGGGGTTCCGGCCAGTTACCGCAGTGTTGGCCAATACGCTCTGAGTACATCGTGGATGACGTGGCCATTCCAGGTGCCGCTGTCGTGGCTGGTGCCGGACAGCGACAGCGCAATCCATTCGATGCCGCAGCTCAAAGGCGTGCCGAAACTGATCTTCCACAGTATCGACGATCCGCTGGTGCCGCTTTCCAATGGCATTCGTCTGTATCAGGCTGCGCCGCCGCCCCGGGTCCTGCAATTGACTCGCGGTGGGCACGTGCAGACTTTCGGCGACCCGGTGTGGCGTCAGGTCATGCTGCGTTATCTCGACGATCCCGAGCATTTCAACGGACTGCGCCGCCTCGGCGAAGTCCCGAATTACCCGCAACCCCCGAATTCTGAAAACGAGAGTCCGCAATGAGTGAAGAACGCAACGCCATCCCGCTGATCATCACCGGTATCTGCAGCATCCTCGGCACCGTCGGCGCCCTGTGGTACTACGGCTACCTGCACTTCGCCAAACCCGAGGATGCATTGCTGCTCAACGAATTCACCATGCTCAAGACCATTCCCGGCGAAGACTACAAGGTCTCCCTGGACCCGGCGCCGCAAGTGGCGCAATGCATCGATGGTGTGCTGGTGCTGTTCGACACCGAACAGAAAGGCCTGACCGGGGTGCTCATCAACGCGCAGAAAAAGGCAGTGCGCTGCATGGGGCAGGAGACGCCGCAGAAGCTGGAAGAGTAAACCTGCGGCAAACAAAAGCCCCGCCTGATCAACTCAGGCGGGGCTTTTTCGTTACGGTGTGACGCTTAGTTCGAGCTTACTGCCGAACGCGGCACCACTGGCTGGTTGTCGTTGGAAATGGTCACTTCCACCCGACGGTTCATCGCACGGCCCGAGACGCTGCCGTTATCCGCGACCGGATATTCCTTGCCATAACCCTGCACCACGATGCGCGAAGGATCGACGCCCATTTTGATCAGTGCAACCTGTACCGATGTCGCGCGACGCTCGGACAGCGACTGGTTGTAGCTCGCCGAGCCGGTGCTGTCGGTATAGCCTTCGACGATCACTTTGCGGTCCGGGTTTTCCTGGAGGAACTGCGCCAGTTTGTTGATGTTCACCAGACCGCTGGATTTCAGATCGGCCTTGTTGGTGGCGAACAGCACGTCACCGAAGGTCACCAGCGTACCGCGATCGGTCTGCTTGGCGTTTAGGCTGTCCTGCAGCTGCTTGATCTGCTGATCGCGAGCGTCCAGACGGGCCTGGGCACGTTGGGCGGCGGCGTTCTTCAGATTGGCTTCAGCGGTGCGCAGGGCGATGGTCTGCTTCGCCACTTCCACGCGCTGGTTGGTCAGATAGGCCAGCTGGTCGACCTTGTGCTGGTCTTCCTTGTCCAGATAAGCCTTGTCGGCCTTGTCCAGGTAATCACTGGCGTCCTTGGTTTCCAGCGCCGCGACTTTGCTCGCCTGCGGGTTGGCCTGCAGGCCGGCGTAGTTGGTGCGTGCCTGTTCCAGGTTCGGGTTCGGCGGCGTCGAGCAGGCAGCCAGGGCAACGCTTGCGGCCAGGAGAGCGGGGATCATCAGTTGTTTACGCATAATCGTTCGTCCTTTCTATCGATAAGAGATTCAGCCTTGCGGTCGGGATGCGCGCTTACTGCACGGTGCGCTGACTTTCCTGACGCAGTTCCTGAACACCTTTCTGGGAGTCCTTCACCGCCTGTTCGGCCTTCATCGCCTGGGCCTTGCGTTCGGCAACACGGGCGTCCCACTCGGCTTGCTCGGCGAGGGTACGGGCCTCGTCATACTTTTTGTCGTGCATGGCAATTTCGGCTTGTTTGAGCTTGTCCTGTGCCTGCTTCATTTCCACGGCGGCGAATTCGGTACCGCCGGCACTGACTGCGCTGTTGACCGCCGATTGAGTCACGGCGTACTGCTCGGTCGGTGGATTGCCGGCGCAACCGGCCAGCACGAAGCTGGTGCCGATGGCCAGGGCGGCCAGTTTCAGACCGCGCAGGTGGGAGAACGAGGTTTGGGTCTTCATGGTCTTCAACTCCATTGGTTAACTCCTTGGAAGCTTCGAAATCCATCCTGGTAGCGGAGCCGCAACCGTCATGTGCAAGTGCGTTTTGAAACGCTCGTTCCAGGCGTGGTTACCTGTTCCGACCGAAGGCATTTTTCAAAAGTTCAGAAAAGATGGCTTATCGCCAAAAAATATTCTGACCGAATGGACAAGGCTCTAAACCGGGAACTTTGGCGTTTTTCAGAGGTACGCGCGGGCAGAAATGGCAGAGAGCCGGAGGGGGAAACAGTGCATGTGGGAGCTGGCTTGCCAGCGATCAGGCCGTCAAATTCAACATGGCTGTGACCCCATTGACGCCATCGCGGGCAAGCCCGCTCCCACCGTTTTTGTGATGTCCGAAAATCAGTGTTTCTGCTTTCCTGCAGCGGCCGACAAGTCCTGCAAATGCCGCCGCGACAACGCGAGAAAACGCGGGGTCGGGCCAACGTCTTCATACAGCGGATCGCCTTCTTCGTCGGTCGCGACCACAGTCGGGCCTTTCACATACGGCAGACTCGCTTCGAACTCTTCGAGGGCGGCGCCGATCAGTTCGCCGAGCAGTTCTTCGGCATGCCGTTTGGGGTACATCTCGGTAATCGCTGCCAGCCGTGCGGCAGCTTCCACATCCAGATGAATCGTGTAGCCGGTGTCGGTCAGGCGACCCTTGGCGGTTTCTTCCCAATGCTGGGCGAGTTCACGGATTTTCATAATGACCTCATGTCGCACCTGCTCGTGGCAGGTCTGGGTGAGTGTCCGCCGTCAGCCGGCGGCAAGCCGTTGTGGGGCTTACTCTTGAGACTAGCTTCAACCCTCAAGGTTTAAAGTCCCTTCGTCGTCTGCTTGTAAGAAGCGTTGCAGAGCGGCACTCTCTGTTCATCCACTCACTTGCGATCCGTCACCGATTACTGCTGGAGAGATGCTGATGACCGATATTGATGCACGCTTGCGCGAAGACGTTCACCTGCTCGGTGAGCTGTTGGGCAACACCATTCGTGACCAGTACGGCGAGGCTTTTCTCGACAAGATCGAGCAGATCCGCAAGGGCGCCAAGGCCGACCGGCGCGGGTCGATGGACGCCGAACTGAGCGCCAGCCTCAATCAATTGAGCGAAGACGAACTGCTGCCGGTGGCGCGGGCCTTCAACCAGTTTCTCAACCTGGCGAACATCGCCGAGCAGTACCAGCTCATCCATCGCCGCGAAGAGACCCAGGCCGCGCCGTTCGAGTCCCGCGTACTGCCGGAACTGCTCGCCCGCCTGCGCAACGAAGGGCACAGCGCCGAATCTCTTGCCCGGCAACTGGCGCGGCTGGAAATCGAACTGGTGCTCACCGCGCACCCGACCGAGGTGGCCCGGCGCACGCTGATCCAGAAGTACGACGCGATTGCCGCGCAACTGGCCGCTCAGGATCACCGCGACCTGACCAGTGCCGAGCGCGAGCAGATCCACAACACCCTGCAACGCTTGATCGCCGAAGCCTGGCACACCGAAGAAATCCGCCGCACCCGACCGACTCCGGTGGACGAAGCCAAGTGGGGTTTTGCGGTGATCGAGCATTCGCTGTGGCAGGCGATTCCCAATCACATGCGCAAGGCCGATCAGGCGCTGTTTGCGGCCACCGGTTTGCGCTTGCCGCTGGAAGCTGCGCCGATCCGTTTCGCCTCGTGGATGGGCGGCGACCGCGACGGCAACCCGAACGTGACGGCTGCGGTGACTCGCGAAGTTTTGCTGCTCGCACGCTGGATGGCAGCGGATCTGTACCTGCGCGATGTCGATCATCTCGCCGCCGAACTGTCGATGCAGCAGGCCAGCGACGCGCTCAAGGCCCGGGCCGGCGACAGTGCCGAGCCGTATCGGGCGGTGCTCAAGCAATTACGCGAACGTCTGCGCGCCACGCGCAACTGGGCCCATGCATCTTTGACGGCGACCACCCCGGCGCCTGCCGATGTGCTGCACAACAATCGCGATCTGCTCGATCCGCTGGAGCTGTGTTTCAACTCGCTGCACGAGTGCGGCATGGGCGTGATCGCCGACGGGCCGTTGCTCGATTGCCTGCGTCGGGCCGTGACGTTCGGCCTGTTCCTGGTGCGCCTCGATGTGCGTCAGGACTCGTCGCGACACAGTGCGGCCATGACTGAAATCACCGATTACCTCGGCCTCGGCAAATACGAGGAGTGGGACGAAGAACAGCGCATCGGCTTCCTGACCCGCGAACTGCAAAACCGTCGACCGTTGCTGCCGGCGCATTTCAAACCCTCGGCCGACACCGCCGAAGTGCTCGCCACCTGCAAGGAAATCGCCGCTGCGCCGGGCGCTTCGCTGGGCTCTTACGTGATCTCCATGGCCGGTGCCGCTTCCGATGTGCTGGCGGTGCAATTGCTGCTGAAAGAGTCCGGCGTACTGCGGCCGATGCGCGTGGTGCCGCTGTTCGAAACCCTGGCAGACCTCGACAACGCAGGACCTGTTATCGAACGCCTGTTGCTGTTGCCGGGTTACCGCGCGCGCCTGCAAGGCCCGCAGGAAGTGATGATCGGTTATTCCGACTCGGCCAAGGACGCCGGCACCACCGCGGCGGCCTGGGCGCAATACCGTGCCCAAGAGCGGCTGGTGGAAATCTGCCGTGAGCAGCAAGTCGAACTGCTGCTGTTCCACGGTCGCGGTGGCACCGTAGGCCGTGGCGGCGGCCCGGCGCACGCGGCGATTTTGTCGCAACCGCCGGGTTCGGTGGCCGGGCGTTTCCGCACCACCGAGCAGGGGGAAATGATTCGATTCAAATTCGGCCTGCCGGACATCGCCGAACAAAACCTCAATCTGTATCTGGCGGCGGTGCTCGAAGCGACCCTGTTGCCACCGCCGCCACCGACGCCGGAGTGGCGTCATCTGATGGACGAATTGGCCGCCGACGGTGTCGCCGCTTACCGCGCCGTGGTGCGGGAGAATCCACAGTTCGTCGAGTATTTCCGTCAGTCGACGCCGGAGCAGGAGCTGGGACGTCTGCCGTTGGGCAGCCGTCCGGCCAAGCGCCGCGCTGGCGGGATCGAAAGCCTGCGGGCGATTCCGTGGATCTTCGGCTGGACCCAGACACGCTTGATGCTGCCAGCGTGGCTCGGCTGGGAAACGGCGCTGAGCAAGGCGCTGGAGCGTGGCGAAGGCGAATTGCTGGGGCAGATGCGCGAGCAGTGGCCGTTTTTCCGCACCCGCATCGACATGCTGGAGATGGTGCTGGCCAAGGCTGACGCCGACATTGCACTGTCCTACGACGAGCGTCTGGTGGAGTCGGACTTGCTGCCTTTGGGTGCGCACTTACGCGACCTATTGTCGCAGGCGTGTTCCGTGGTCCTCGGCCTGACCGGTCAGTCGCAGCTGCTGGCACATAGCCCGGACACCCTGGAATTCATCCGTCTGCGCAACACCTATCTCGACCCGCTGCATCTATTGCAGGCTGAACTGCTGGCACGTTCGCGGCAGCAGAATGTCGAGCAGGGCAGCCCGGTAGAACAGGCGTTGCTGGTGTCTGTGGCGGGGATTGCCGCCGGTTTGCGAAATACCGGCTAAGGTTTTCTGCGTGGGGCGAGGCACCCGGGGTTCGTGTCGGGTGCTGTTTATCGAGCGTGGGAAAAATGCGGTCAGGCGACAGTTAATGATGGGGTTGCGACTTGGGGAACCGCGTCGCAAGGTCGCGGCAGGCGCGGGTTTCTCCGACTTTTGGCGTCTTGTGTGGGCGCAGCCTGCTGTGTATCTTGGTCAGCCTCTGGCCGTTTGGGCGGTCACGACCCTATTTCCAGGATTTCGCCCCATGAGGCGAATCCGTTGTTTTGCAAAAGCTTTTTATAAAAAAATTGAGGAGCACATCTAATGCGCGTCATTCTGCTGGGAGCTCCCGGGGCCGGTAAAGGTACTCAGGCTAAGTTCATCACCGAGAAGTTCGGCATTCCGCAAATCTCCACCGGCGACATGCTGCGTGCTGCGGTCAAGGCCGGCACCGAACTGGGCATCAAGGCCAAGAGCATCATGGATGCCGGCGGCCTGGTGTCGGATGACCTGATCATCGCGCTGGTCAAGGACCGTATCGCTCAAGCCGATTGCGCCAAGGGTTTCCTGTTCGATGGCTTCCCGCGCACCATTCCTCAGGCTGAAGCGCTGGTGACTGCCGGTGTCGAGCTGGACGCCGTGGTCGAAATCGCCGTTGAAGACGAAGAAATCGTTCAACGTATCGCCGGTCGTCGCGTTCACGAGGCCAGCGGCCGCGTTTACCACATCGTCTACAACCCGCCGAAGATTGCCGGTAAAGACGACATCACCGGCGAAGAGCTGGTACAGCGCAAGGACGACACCGAAGAAACCGTGCGTCATCGTCTGTCGGTCTACCACTCGCAGACCAAGCCGCTGGTGGAGTTCTACCAGAACCTGTCCGCCAAAAACGGTGGCAAGCCGAAGTACAGCCATATCCCTGGCGTCGGTTCGGTTGAAGCGATCACTGCCAAGGTGCTTGAAGCGCTGAGCTGAAAAACCTGATCCGCTGCATCATCCACGGCCCGCTTGCGGGCCGTAGTTGTTTATACTGGCGCACTTTTTCCCCACCTGATTTACGGACACATCGATGAGCACCTTGCTGGCCCTGGACACCGCGACTGAAGCTTGCTCCGTTGCCTTGCTGCATGACGGCAAGGTCACGAGCCATTACGAGGTGATCCCGCGCCTGCACGCGCAGAAACTGCTGCCGATGATCCAGCAACTGCTGGCCGACGCCGGCACCACGCTGCAAGCGGTGGACGCGATTGCCTTTGGTCGCGGCCCGGGCGCGTTCACCGGTGTGCGGATCGCCATCGGTGTGGTGCAGGGCCTGGCTTTTGCGCTGGATCGCCCGGTGTTGCCGGTGTCGAATCTGGCGGTGCTGGCGCAGCGTGCTTATCGCGAACACGGCGTGAGCCAGGTCGCAGCCGCCATCGATGCGCGGATGGATGAAGTGTATTGGGGCTGCTATCGCGAGACCGCCGGGGAGATGCGTCTGGTGGGCACCGAGGCGGTGTTGCCGCCGGAAGCGGCCGCACTTGCAGACGATGCTACCGGCGATTGGTTCGGTGCCGGCACGGGTTGGGGCTATGGCGAGCGCATCGCTGTGAGCCTGACCGGTACCGACGCGGGCATGCTGCCTCATGCCGAAGACCTGCTGACCCTGGCGCGATTTGCCTGGGAGCGCGGTGAGTCGATCCCGGCAGACGACGCCCAGCCGGTTTACCTGCGCGATAAAGTGGCCACCCCGAAAGCCCGCTGAGGCCGTTCACCCTGTGGCATTCGCCACAGGGTTCTCCCGTTCCTGCCAATCGTCCGTTTCTAACCCCGCGCTTTAAACCTTTTGTCTTTTATGTGTTCTAGTTATCACTCGGCGATTTGCTAAGTCGGTCAGGTGCCGCTAAATTGCCATCATCGATACCGAGCATGACTTTATGCGTATAGACGGCGTTTCCACTCAGTCCTACCCCATCAAGCGCAAGCCTCGCAAAGGCAATCCGGCGCTGGATGAGTCCGTCGACGATATCGACGGCGAGCTGGAATTCCCCACCGAGGCGCAACTGGCCGCCCGTGCTGCCAAAAACGCAGCGCATCGCCTGAGCAATCTGCCCGCCCGCCAACAAGACATGATTTATCACCGTGCGATGAAGAAAAGCGTGGCCATGGCCCTGGCCAGCTACCTGAGCACCGCCGGTTTTGTCGATTGGGATGCAGATGTGCTGGGCCTCGATCTGTACATCTGATGGATCTGCCTTACTACCTCGGCTGCCCGTCCTGGAGTGAAAACGCCTGGCGCGAGTATCTGTATCCGGTAGACGCCAAGACCTCCGATTTCCTCGGTCTGTATTCGCAAGTGTTCAACGCCGTGGAAGGCAATACGACCTTCTACGCCAGCCCATCGCCCGCTACTGTGCAGCGTTGGGCCGAGGTCATGCCCGAACACTTTCGCTTCACCGCCAAATTCCCCGGTGACATCAGCCACGGCGGTGACTTGCGCGATCAACTGACCGCCGCCGAAACCTTCATTCAATTGCTCAACCCGCTCGGCGAACGCGTATCGCCGCTGTGGCTGCAACTGTCGAAAAGCTTCACCCCTCAACGACTCCCCGAATTGGCAGCCTTCATCGACGCGTTTGATCGACCGCTGGCGGTGGAAGTGCGCCATGAGCAGTTCTTCGCCAAGGGTGAGAGTGAACGCCTGCTCAATCGCCTGCTGCTGGATCGCGGCGTGGAGCGCATCTGCCTTGATCCGCGCGCGTTGTTCAGTTGCCTGTCCACCGAGTCTTCGGTGATCCACGCCCAATCGAAAAAACCTCGAGTACCAACGCGCCCGGCAGCGTTCACGCAGTTCCCGCAGGTGCGCTTCATCGGCCATCCCGAGCTTGAGGCCAACGATCCCTTCCTGGTGCCGTGGGTGGCGAAAATCGCCGAGTGGATCGAAGAGGGCCGTACGCCGTACATCTTCCTGCACACCGCCGATAACATTCTGGCGGCCAGGCTCGCGCAGCGTTTTCACGCACAGCTGATGCAACGTTTGCCTGGCTTGCCACCCCTGCCTGAGCTATACAGAGAACCCGCCGCGGAACAACTTGGCCTGCTCTGAGGCGGTTTTTTCTGCCCAGGAGCCTGCCGATGGATGCCCAAGCCCGCAAAGAACAACTCCGTAAAGCCGAGACCTTCAAAGCCCTGCATGAGCGTGCCGGGATTTTCGTGATTCCCAATCCGTGGGACGCAGGTTCGGCGAAGATGCTCGCCAGTCTGGGATACCAGGCGCTGGCGACCACCAGTGCCGGTTATGCGTTTTCCCAGGGCAAGCCCGATGGTGCACTTGGCCTCGAAGAAACCTTGAACAACGTTCGGGCGATTGCCGCTGCCACGGATTTACCGGTGGCAGTGGATCTGGAAAACGGTTTTGCCGACGCTCCGGCCGAGTCCGCACAAAGCCTCTTGCGAGCGGCCGAAGCGGGCGCAGTGGGCGGTTCCATCGAGGATGCCACCGGTCGCCCGGATGCGCCGATCTACTGCTTCGACCACGCTGTGGCGCGGATCGAAGCCGCCGTCAGCGCAGTGCGCACGTTGCCGTTTCCCTTCACGCTGACGGCTCGTGCGGAAAACTACCTGCACGGCAATCCGGATATCAACGACACCATTCGCCGCTTGCAGGCGTTCGCCGAAGCAGGCGCCGATGTGCTTTATGCTCCAGGTCTGAGGACGGCTGAAGAGGTGTTGGCGGTGGTACGCGCAGTGGCGCCGAAACCGGTCAATGTGTTGATGTCCGGCGGCTTGAAACTCACCGTGCAGCAGTTGGAAGAAATGGGCGTGAAGCGCATCAGCACCGGTTCGGCGCTGGCACTGGCGGCGTTCGGCGAGTTTTTCCGGGCTGCCGAGGAAATCCAGCAGTCGGGCACGTTCGGTTTCACCTCGCGGTCGATGTCGTACGCGAAAGCCAATCAGTTTTTCAAGGGCTGAAGCAGGGAGCAATCAGGCGGCGATGCGCAGGTTCTGCTGAACGATCGGGCGCACCCAGCCGTTATCGAAGTCCAGGGCTTTCTGCTGCTCGACGATGGCTTCCGGCGGGAACGGCGGGTAAGGCTGCAGCAGATCCAGATCGAACTCGGCAATCGGCAGGTACAGCGGTTTTTTCTGCGGGGCAGGGCCCGGTTCCGGAATCGGCTGGCCGTTGTTGATCACGACCGGACGAACCCAGCTGCTGTCGAAATCCTGCTGCTTTTGCTGAGTCTTGATTTCTTCCGGCGGGAACGGAGGGTACGGCTCGGCCAGTGTCATGTCGATTTCGGCGATCGGCAGGAACAGCGGCTCCGGCGGACGCACCTCGGTTTCCACCACATCGCATTCGCGCTGGTCGATGATGTGGGCGTGCAGCTCGCTGCCGATGGTGGGTTCTTCAGGGCTTTCAAGATCGACCGGTGGGAAGGTGCCACAGGCCGGCACCACATCACTCGATTGTTCGGTCAGTGCCTGGGCGAAGAAATCCTGCCACAGGTGGCTGATGCCGCCCAATGCTTGAGTGTTATGACGGCTGAAATCGCCTTTGGGCGAAATGTAGCCAATCGATGTGGGAAGAATGCCTGACATTTTTTTCGGTCGACGCTCAGCTCTGGCAAAATGCGCGTTGATTGGGTTATCGGCGGTTTTTGCCGATCCTTAACTTTTTTGAGCGTGTTTTCCATGATTGAGCAACCCGCGGCCTGCCGCATCCATGTCCAGGCTCTCGGCCCGGCGTTCGAAGCGCAGGCCGAGCAGTGGGCCGAGCGCCTGAATCTGCCGTTGCAGGTGGCCGACGGCGAATTCGCCTTGCAGGTTGGCGAGCAGGGCTTGCAGTTGCAACAGCTGGGGCCGGATGCCCCGGGGCCGGTGCGGGTGGACTTTGTCGAGGGTGGCGCGGCCCATCGTCGGTTGTATGGCGGTGGCAGTGGTCAGATGATCGCCAAGGCTGTCGGTATCGCCCAGGGCGTGCGTCCGCGGGTGCTGGATGCCACGGCGGGGCTGGGCAAGGATGCGTTCGTGCTGGCCAGTCTCGGCTGCGAGATGAGCCTGATCGAGCGTCAGCCGCTGATCGGTGCCTTGCTGGAGGATGGTCTGGCCCGAGCGGCGGAAGACTTCGATGTGGCGCCGATCGTGGCGCGGATGAAGCTGCTCAAGGGCAACTCCATCGACGTGATGCGCAATTGGGAGGGCGAGCCGCCGCAGGTGATCTACCTCGACCCGATGTTCCCGCATCGTGAGAAAACTGCGCTGGTTAAGAAGGAAATGCGCCTGTTCCGTCCGTTGGTGGGCGACGATCCGGATGCCCCGGCCTTGCTGGAAGCGGCGTTGGCACTGGCCACGCACCGGGTGGTGGTCAAGCGCCCGCGCAAGGCGCCGTGCATCGAAGGGCCGAAACCGAGCCATGCGCTGGATGGCAAATCCAGCCGCTACGATATCTATCCGAAGAAAGCGCTCAAGGCCTGAGGCCGAGTTGTTGCCCTTCGCGAGCAAGCCCGCTCCCACATTGGAATGCATTTCAAATGTGGGAGCGGGCTTGCTCGCGATGGGGCCAGTCCAAACTCCAAATTTCTAGGGGCGATACGCCCGCATGAACAGCCCGACCACTTCCTGCACATGACTTTCCGCCGCCTCGCCGGTCAGCGGCTCACCGCAGCCGTACAACAGGCGGAAATTACCCGCGCCCTTGATCAGGCAGAAGAAGTGCTCGGCGGCGTTGTGCGGGTTGTCGATGCTCAGCACGCCGGTTTCGTGAATCCGCCGCAGCAAACGTTCCATCCCCTGCACCATGCGCTGAGGGCCGGCCTCGAAGAAGATCAGTGACAGGTTGGGATCCTGACTGCCCAAGGCCATGATCAGGCGATGCAGGTTCACCGACTCATCGCTGTTGATCAGGTGATGAAAGCCTCGCGCAATGTTCAGCAACACATTTTCCACCGCGATGCCGTCCGGCAATTCGAAGAACAGCGGCGGCAACTGCTCCTCGCATTTGGCCACCACGGCGGCGGAGAACAGCGTCTCCTTGTCATTGAAATGGCTGTAGACCGTCAGCTTTGACACGCCAGCTTCGGCGGCCACCGCATCCATGCTGGTGTTGGCGTAGCCGTGACTGAGGAACAGGATTTTCGCCGCTTCGAGAATTGCCTGGCGCTTGGCCGGATCCTTCGGGCGGCCGGGGCCGTTTGGAGTGGAAAGATTGTTCGACATTCTTCGCTTTTAATACTGGACTGGTGAGTTTGCTATTAATAACATACCGGCCAGTATAATTATTCCAAGCCTCCTTAGCGAAAGGTCCTTCACCATGTTCCGCCATGCGTTGTCCTTTGCGGTGCCAGTCAGTCTGGTGTTTTTATTGTCGGCATGTGGCAAGGAAGAGGTGACGCCAGTCAGCGTGCGACCGGCCATGGTGGTACAGCCAGAGCCTTCGGCGCAGGCGATGGAAAGCTATCCGGGCGAGGTTCGCGCTCGTTACGAGCCCGATCTGGCGTTCCGCATCGGTGGCAAAGTCAGCCGACGACTGGTCGAGGAAGGCCAGCGGGTGAAGGCCGATCAGCCCTTGGCCGAACTTGATCCGCAAGACGTACGCCTGCAACTGGAAGCCACCCGCGCCCAGGTCACCGCCGCCGAAGCCAATCTGAATCTGGTGCGTGCCGAGCGTGATCGTTACAAGACCCTGATGGAACGGCAGATGGTCAGCCGCTCGGCCTATGACAACGCCGAGAATCTCTACCGTTCCGGCGAAGCCCGCCTCAAACAGATCAAAGCCGAATTCAACGTCTCGACCAATCAGGCCAGTTACGCCGTGCTGCGTGCGCCCCAGGATGGCGTGGTGGCCAAGCGTTCGGTGGAAGTCGGGCAAGTGGTCGCCGCCGGGCAGACCGTTTTCACCCTCGCCACCGATGGTGAACGTGAAGTGCTGATCAGCCTGCCGGAGCAAAGCTTCGGCCGCTTCAAGGTCGGCCAGCCGGTTTCGGTGGAGCTGTGGACTCAACAGAACCAGCGCTTTGCCGGGCAGATCCGCGAGCTGTCGCCGGCCGCCGATCCGAAATCCCGCACCTTCGCTGCGCGCATTTCATTCACCGCCGGCAAAGTCCCGGCGGAACTGGGCCAGAGCGCCAGGGTCTTCGTGCAGACCGCCGATGTCATCCCGCTGTCGGTACCGCTTTCGGCGCTGACGGCCGAAAACGGCGCGACCTACGTCTGGGTCGTCAGCGCCAACAACACCCTGAAAAAGACGCCGGTGCGCGTCGGCCCGTTCGGTGAGAAAACCGTGCCGGTGCTCGAAGGCCTCAACGCCAGCGACTGGGTGGTGGCCGCCGGCGTGCATGTGCTGCTGGAAGGGCAGCAGGTGCGTCCGGTAGATCGTTCCAACCGCGTGGTCAATCTGGCGGACAAGGAGTAAGTCCCGATGCGCTTCAACCTTTCCGAATGGGCGTTGCGTAATCGCCAGATCGTACTGTTCCTGATGCTTCTGCTGGCGATTGTCGGCGCCTTGTCCTACACCAAGCTCGGCCAGAGCGAAGACCCGCCGTTCACCTTCAAGGCCATGGTCATCCAGACCCGTTGGCCCGGCGCTACGGCGCAGGAAGTCTCCCGTCAGGTCACCGAGCGCATCGAAAAGAAGCTGATGGAAACCGGCGAGTACGAGCGGATTGTTTCGTTCTCGCGCCCCGGTGAATCCCAGGTCACCTTCATTGCCCGCGACTCCATGCATTCGGTGGAGATTCCGGATCTCTGGTATCAGGTGCGCAAGAAAGTCAGCGACATTCGCCAGACCTTGCCACCGGGGATTCAGGGGCCGTTTTTCAACGATGAGTTCGGCACCACCTTCGGCAATATCTATGCGCTGACCGGCGACGGTTTTGACTACGCGGTGCTCAAGGACTACGCCGACCGCATCCAGATCCAGCTGCAACGGGTCAAGGACGTGGGCAAGGTCGACCTGCTCGGTTTGCAGGACGAGAAAATCTGGGTCGAACTGTCCAACGTCAAACTCGCCACGCTCGGCTTGCCGCTGGCAGCGGTGCAGCAGGCGCTGGAGGAACAGAACGCGGTGTCCACTGCCGGCTTCTTCGAAACCGGCAGCGAGCGTTTGCAGCTACGGGTTTCGGGGAATTTTCAGACAGTCGACGAAATCAAGAACTTCCCGATCCGGGTCGGTGATCGTACGTTCCGCATCTCCGATGTTGCTGACGTGCGGCGTGGTTTCAACGATCCTCCGGCGCCGCGCATGCGCTTCATGGGCGAAGACGCCATCGGTCTTGCGGTGGCGATGAAGGACGGCGGCGACATTCTGGTGCTGGGCAAGGCTCTGGAAATCGAATTCGCCCGGATCCAGAAGAACCTGCCGGCCGGCATGCAATTGCGCAAGGTCTCCGACCAGCCGGCGGCAGTGAAAACCGGTGTCGGCGAATTCGTCCAGGTGCTGGTCGAAGCGTTGGCTATCGTGTTGCTGGTGAGCTTCTTCTCCCTCGGCGTGCGCACCGGCATGGTGGTGGCGCTGACCATTCCGCTGGTGCTGGCGATGACGTTCGCCTGCATGTATTACCTCGGCATCGGCCTGCACAAGATTTCCCTCGGCGCGCTGGTGCTCGCACTGGGCTTGCTGGTGGATGACGCGATCATCGCCGTGGAAATGATGGCGATCAAAATGGAGCAGGGCTTCGACCGGATCAAGGCGGCCAGTTACGCCTGGACCAGCACTGCGTTTCCGATGCTTACCGGTACGCTGATCACTGCCGCAGGCTTCCTGCCGATCGCCACGGCGCAATCCGGTACCGGCGAATACACCCGCTCGATCTTCCAAGTGGTGACCATCGCCTTGCTCGCATCCTGGGTAGCAGCGGTGGTGTTCGTGCCGTATCTGGGGGAAAAGCTCCTGCCGGATCTGGCGAAAATTCACGCGGCCAAACACGGCACGGCTGACGGCCAGACCGATCCTTACGGCACGCCGTTCTACCAACGGGTACGGCGTCTGGTGGAGTGGTGCGTACGTCGGCGCAAAACCGTGATCGTGCTCACTGTGCTGCTGTTCGTGGCTTCGGTGGCGTTGTTCCGGTTCGTGCCGCAGCAGTTCTTCCCGGCTTCCGGGCGACTGGAATTGATGGTCGATCTGAAGCTTGCCGAAGGCGCTTCGCTGGCCAACACCACCGCCGAGGTCAAACGGCTGGAAGCGATGCTCAAGGATCATGCCGGCATCGACAATTACGTGGCCTACGTCGGCACCGGATCGCCACGTTTCTACCTGCCGCTGGATCAGCAACTGCCGGCGGCGAGCTTCGCCCAGTTCGTGGTGTTGGCGAAAACCATCGAGGAGCGCGAAGCGCTGCGCACGTGGCTGATCGACACCTTGAACGAGCAGTTCCCGGCCCTGCGCTCGCGGGTCACGCGGCTGGAGAACGGTCCTCCGGTTGGCTATCCGGTGCAGTTCCGCGTCACCGGCGAGCACATTGAGGAGGTCCGGGCTCTGGCGCGCAAGGTCGCGGCCAAGGTGCGCGAGAACCCGCATGTGGTGAACGTGCATCTGGACTGGGAAGAGCCGAGCAAGGTCGTGTACCTGAACATCGATCAGGATCGCGCCCGGGCCCTGGGGGTGAGCACGGCGAATCTGGCGAAGTTCCTCCAGAGTTCGCTGACCGGTTCCAGCGTCAGCCAGTACCGCGAAGATAACGAGCTGATCGAAATCCTCCTGCGCGGCACCGTGCATGAGCGCACCGAACTGTCGCTGCTACCGAGTCTGGCGGTGCCGACCGATAACGGTCGCAGCGTTGCGCTGTCGCAGATTGCGACGCTGGAATATGGCTTCGAGGAAGGCATCATCTGGCACCGCAATCGTCTGCCGAACGTAACCGTGCGCGCAGATATCTATGGCAAGGAGCAACCGGCGACGCTGGTGAAGCAGATCATGCCGACGCTTGATCCGATCCGCGCCGAATTGCCGGACGGTTATCTGCTGGATGTCGGCGGTACGGTGGAGGATTCGGAGCGGGGGCAGAAGTCGGTGAACGCCGGGGTGCCGATGTTCATTGTCGTGGTGCTGACGTTGCTGATGGTGCAGCTGCGCAGTTTCTCGCGCACGGCGATGGTGTTTCTGACGGCGCCGCTGGGGTTGATCGGGGTGACGCTGTTTCTGCTGGTGTTCCGTCAGCCGTTCGGGTTTGTGGCGATGCTCGGGACCATCGCGCTGTCGGGGATGATCATGCGCAACTCGGTGATTCTGGTGGATCAGATCGAGCAGGATATTGCGGCGGGGCTCAAGCCCTGGCAGGCGATCATCGAGGCGACCGTGCGTCGGTTCCGGCCGATTGTGTTGACGGCACTGGCGGCGGTGCTGGCGATGATTCCGCTGTCACGCAGTGTGTTTTTCGGGCCGATGGCGGTGGCGATCATGGGGGGGTTGATTGTGGCGACTGCTCTGACGCTTTTGTTTTTGCCGGCGTTGTATGCGGCTTGGTTCCGGGTTCGCAAGGAGGTTTGATTTTGTTTGAGCGTGGCGGCCTTTGGGCCGGCCATGCTCTGGGTGCTTTTTGTGAATATCCGTTGCTTCGGGTGTTGCCGCTGGCGGTTTCGCCCTTACGGCGAGTCACTTTTTTCAAACGCCAAAAAAGTAACCAAAAACGCTGGGCCCGGCGTTCGGCACCTCGCTTTGGCTCGGTGTTCCTTCGCTCCGGGATTCATCCGGGGCATCGCCTACGGTTTGCTTCGCTGCACCTCCTCTCGATGTGTTTGGCTTCGCCAAACGGCGCTTCGCGCCCACCCCCGGATAAATCCCTCCACTCAGCCTCTCAACGGGCCGGTACGTCAAAAGCTTTACTCGAGCTAACGCTCATTGTGTTGAGTGGGGCGGCTGCGCCACATGCTGTGGGGCTCCTACAGCTTTTTCAGAATTCTCTGATATTGAGGCGGTCCGGTCTGGGGTGTTGTACTCGGTTCTCTGTTTTTATGAGTGATCGGGAGGTTTTTTGTGAAGAAGCCGCCGGTATTGAAAGGACGGTCCGATCCGGTGTTCGACTTGTTGGCGCGGGCGCCGCACAAGCAGCATCTGGTGGATTATCTGGCGCTGCTCAAGCCCCTCGATGATCGGGGGCGTTATTTGCCTTTCGAGGATTTGCGCCATCGCTGGGCGCCGGGGCTGGACGCTCGTTTGTGTTGGGCGCTGGTGAAGAGGGCGAGGGCTGCGCAGTACATCAATCTCCTGCCATTGGGTGAGCCGCCGCAGTGGGGCAAGTATTTGCTGACACCCTCGGCCCGGAAAACCCTTTCGGCCGTCGATCTGCAGACGACTTCCGCTTCGCTGGAATGCATGACCGGGCAGATCGGCGAACGGTCGCATTTCAGTTATTTGCTCAATGATCTGATCGAAGACGAAGTGATCGCCAGCAGCCAGTTGGAAGGTGCGGCAACGACCACGCGAGTTGCCAAGGACATGCTCAAGTATCAACGGCAGCCGCGCACGCCGGATGAGCGCATGGTCATGGGCAATTACAGGATGATGAATTTCGCCTGGGAAAACCGTTACCAACCCTTGAGTGTCGACTTGATCGCGGCAATGCATCGGGTGGGCGTCGAGGGGATCAATGACGAGCAATACAGTCCCGGTTTTTTCAGGACGAACGATGAAGTGGTGGTACAGGATGGCGAGGGCAACACGGTGCATACACCGCCGCCCGCTGTCGGAGTGGTGATGCGTTTGCAGAGACTCGTACGCTGGATCAATCAGCCACTCGGCTCACCTCAGGAAAAGGACTTCCTGCACCCGTTGATCAAGGCGATCACGCTGCATTTTTCTCTGGGCTACGAACATCCGTTTCGCGATGGCAACGGACGGGTTGCGAGGGCGTTGTTCTACTGGTTCATGTTCAAGCACGAATTTTCGGCATTTCGCTACATTGCGATCAGTCCTTTGCTGCGCAATGCGCCGGTGAAGTACGGGCGGTCGTATTTGCATAGCGAGGCCGATGAGCTGGATCTGACGTATTTCATCGAGTTTCAGTGTTCGGTGATTCAGCGTGCAGTCAGTCGCTTCACGGATGTCTACCGCAAAAGCCTGGCGTACACGGAAGACTTTGAGCGCTGGCTGATGGCGTCGGTTTTTTTCGAGCGGCTGACGCAAAGGCAGCGGGCGCTGTATCAGGTGGCCAAGAGCGGAGTGGCGAAGGAGTTTACGGCGAGCAACGTGAGTGAACACTTGGGTTGTTCTTGCAGCACCGCGATGTCAGCGTTAAACGGGCTGGTCGAGTTGCAGGTCTTCGAGAAAAGGAAAATGGGCAGCGAGTGGGTGTTCTTTTTACGCAGTCCAGCCAGTGTGTTGAAGGACGGGAGCGAGTTGTCTCGCTCCCGTGCAGCGTTGGCCTAGAGGCTGCCAAACACCTTCTTCGCCAGACTGGTCGCTGCAGCGGCCGGGTTCTTGCGGATGGTTTCTTCCTGTTTGCCGATCATCTCGAACAGGCCGTTCAGTGCTTGTTCGGTCACGTAGCTTTCGATGTTGGCGCTCTTGGAGTCGACCACGCCCAACGTCGCAGCCTGGCCGGCGAACGCGTTGTACTTCTGCGCCACGCCTACCTTGTCGGTCGCCTGTTTGACGATCGGCAGAAACCTCGCGCGGATCTGTTCGCGGCTGGATTTGTCCAGGTATTGGGTGGCGGAGTCGTTACCGCCGCTGAGGATGCCTTTGGCGTCGGCCACGCTCATTTTCTTCACGGCGTCGACGAGGATCGGCTGGGCCTGGGTCACGGCGGTTTCCGCGGCCTTGTTCATGGCGGTTTCCAGTTCGTCGACCTGGGCGCCCATGCCGAACGCTTTCATCTTGCCGGCGACTTTGCCGAGTTTGCCCGGCAGTTCGATTTTCACGTCCGGGTTGTTGCTGAAGCCGCCCGGGGTGCCGAGTTGTTTGACGGCCAGTTGCGCGCCTTGGGTCAGGGCATCCTTGAGGCCGCCGGTGGCGTCGCCTTGCGACAGGTCGCCGAGGGACAGGGCCAGTGCGCTGGCGGAGATCATCAGGCCCGCGCACAGGCCGGCGAAGCGTAGGGTAGGGCGGAGCATGAAAGCTTCCTTGTTCAAAAGATTTAGCGGGCGGCGTCGACGCGGACTTTCAGCGGCTGAGGATCCTTGCCATCAAGCTGCACGGCATGGTTTTCGGTGGTGATGAACATCAACTCGCCGTTGACCTCGATGCGTGCGCTGACCGAGTAGCGGTGGCCGGGTTTGACCTGGGTCCGATCGTAGCTCAAATGGAACGGCAGCGGCACTTGTCCCTTGATCGGGCCTTTCTGTTCGTCGAGCACTACCGCGGGCGCATCGGCCAGCGAAACGTCCTGAAGGCTCACACTCAAGGTCGCGCTTGGCGGCAGGGCGATGCGTTGCAGGTAGAACACTTCGCCGTCGAGGCTCGCTTTGCCGCTTGGAGTGGTGGACTGGCAAGCACTCAACACGGTGGCGGCGGCGAGAAGAGAAAGTTTTTTCATGGGGACCTCAAAAGACTTGGGCGCCAGAGGGGTGCCCAAGGAAATCTAGCGGATTTTGGATAACGAGTCAGTGAACAAACGTAACGGTTCATTCAGCCACTGCTCGATTGCCCGCAACAGGCGCGATTGGGGCGGACGTGTCGCGGGTACAAGTTCGATAGCTTCAGGAAATACGGACAGCCGTTGGTGATACCTGTTTTCTATCCCCGTCAGTGCATACCGTTTGCCCGGCACAACATGCGCTGGATCATATTTAAGATAAAACGAAATGGCAGTTTCCTCATCGTGAGAAACGCGCGCCAGTTCGACATCGGGACTTTCTTTTTCATGCAGGCTGATAGTGATTGCCTGTTCGGGTGGAATCATTTCGGGTTCCTGCACTTCAACATACAAGTAACCGATCGGACTCAAATGCAGCGTCTGACGGTGGGGTGCCTGATGAACAATGACGAAATGTTCCTGCTCCAGCAGCAAGGGTTGTCCGTTGTGAAAGAGCTGGACGGTGACACGATATTTAACGCTGACATCAGTGAGTCGGTGGGGAAACCGGAAGTTCCACTGACCGTCGACGATGGAAGGATATCTCCAGTGTTTGACGCTTGTCGTTTGCCGTGTATTGATCAGTTGAACATCGACGACGGTTTCATTGTTTCCGTCGAGAGGGGCGTTGAAGTCGGGTGGAAGACTGAACGTTACATTGATGGTATGGGGGGATTCATTCAACTGGCTCATATCGATTTCCTTATCGATTAAAAGAGCCCATTAATTCATAAAACAACTAACCGGAAAACGATCCGGTCCGCCGGTTAGTTGTCTTCAAGTTTCAGCGGGGCGGGGTGGATGCCGTTTCCGCTGCATCTTCACTACGATGCAACGCTACCTGACGGATCGACAATCGAATCTCCGCCGGCAGTACCCGTTTCGCTGCACCTTCGGCCAGTTCGCCGAGCAGTTCGTGATAGCTCAATTTGCCGGCTTCGTCGCGACGCAGCACGTCGAGGTCGAGCAGGGTCTGGATGAAGTGGCGGAACAGGCTCTTGTCGAAGAATTCCGGGGCGTTGAGGCCATGCAGGATCGACAGGCGCTGGGCCATGACCGTGCACAGGTCTTCCAGTTCTTCGGCGCTGATGCTGTTCTGCCCGGCATTGAGCAGCAACGATACGGTCATGTAGAAGCGTTGCAGGGTCTGGGCGATGCTTTTCGACAGCAGGGTCAGCAGCACGAAATGTCGTGAGCTCGGTGCCGGGCGCAGGTAGACGTCTTTCTCGAAACGCAGCAGACCCTGTTCGACGAACGCTTCCAGCCACTGATCGATCACCGCATCCAGTTCGTCCAGGGTCCAGCGGATGAACAGCTCCGATTGCAGGTACGGATACAGTGCGCGGGTGTAGCGCAGGATCTGCTCGCGGCTCATGCGCGAAGTGCTCTGGAAGAAACTCGCCAGCAACGCCGGCAGGGCAAAGATGTGCAGCACGTTGTTGCGGTAGTAGGTCATCAGGACGGCGTTCTGCTCGTCCAGATACAGAATCTTGCCCAGCGCATCGTTCTGCTCGGACAGCAGGTCCATGTCCTTCACATGCTCGATCAGCGCCCGGCCATCGCCTTCCGGCAAGGTGGTGTGCGGCGAGTACGGAACCTTGCGCAGCAGCGCCAGGTACAGATCCAGCACCCGCGCCATGGCCCGGTCATCGAGTGCCAGGCGGGTGGTCGACAGCAACGCCAGCGCCACCAGGTTGACCGGGTTGATCGCCGCCGCTTCGTTCAGATGCTGCGCGACTTTTTCGCCCAGGCGATTGGTGGTTTCGTTGAGCCAGGCCGGTTTGAACTGCGGGCCCAGTTCCTGCTGGCGCCAGCCCGGCTGTTCGCTGTCGAGGAATTCCGCCAGTTTGATTGGCTCGCCGAAGTTCACCGCCACCTGGCCGAAGCGCTGCTTGAGCGCGCCGATGACTTTGAAGATGTCGAAGATCGATTCCTTCTTCTTGCTCGCGCCGCGCAGTTCGCCGAGGTAGGTGCGGCCTTCGAGCACGCGCTCATAACCGATGTACACCGGCACGAACACGATCGGCATCCGCGACGACCGCAGGAAGCTGCGCATGGTGATCGCGAGCATCCCGGTTTTCGGTTGCAGCATACGCCCGGTGCGGGAGCGACCGCCTTCGACGAAGTACTCGACCGGGAAACCTTTGGTGAACAGCGTGTGCAGGTATTCGTTGAACACCGAGGTGTACAGCGGATTGCCCTTGAACGTGCGGCGCATGAAAAACGCCCCGCCACGGCGCAGCAGACTGCCGATCACCGGCATGTTGAGGTTGATCCCGGCGGCGATGTGCGGCGGGGTCAGGCCGTTGCGGAACAGCAAGTAGGACAGCAGCAGATAGTCGATGTGGCTGCGGTGGCACGGCACGTAGATCACTTCGTGACCCTGGGCGACCTTCTGCACGCCTTCGATGTGGTTGACCTTGATCCCGTCGTAGATCTTGTTCCAGAACCAGCTCAGTACCACTTCCAGAAAACGGATTGCGGTGTAGGTGTAGTCCGAGGCAATTTCGTTGCCGTAGCGCAGGGCCTGGGCCTTGGCTTTTTCCAGGGAGATGTTTTCGCGTTCGGCTTCGTCGAGGATCGCTTGCTTGACCAGTGGCTGGTTGAGCAGGCCTTTGACCAGGTTGCGGCGGTGGGAAATGTCCGGTCCGATCACGGCAGCCTTGAGGTTGCGAAAGTGCACCCGCAGGATCCGCTGGGCCATGCGCACGGTGCGCTCGTGGCCCTTGTTGTGCTCGATCAGTTCGCGCAGGTGGATAGGCGCGGAAAACTGCACGCGGGTCTTGCGCCCGAGGACAATCACGCTCAACAGGCGACGCAGACGCCCGGTGACCGCCCAGCTGTCGGCGAACAGCAGCTTCCACGGGCTGTTTTCGCTGTCAGGCGACTGGCCCCAGAACACGCTGACCGGAATGATCTGTGCGTCTTCGGCGGCGTTCTGGGTGAGCGCGCTGACCAAGCGAGTCAGGGTCGGCGGCGCACCGCGCTTGTCCTGGCGACCGAGCCAGTCCGGGTCCGGCGTCAGGTAGAAGAACGCCGCCGGCTCCAACAGATTTCCGACTGACACCGGCAGCACCGGGCGCGGCAGTCCGGCCTTGGTGCATTCGGTATCGACCACCGCCAGATCGGTCAGCGATGGGTTTTGCAGGACGTAGAACACCGGACGACTGCGGTCGAGGTTGAGGGTGAACGACGACTGGTTGATCGTCTCGGAGCGAACCCAGAGATACAACAGTCGGCGCAAGGTGCCAAACACAAGACGGCGGAACGGGGAACGGGTCATACGGCTTCTGCGTGAGTGGATAAACCGAGCGTTTGCTCGGGAGGGCGACAGTTTGCCGGATTACTCGAAAATCGGCAAAAAAGCGGCGAAGTAATCTCCTGTTGAGAGTTTTGCCGCCTGTCATATACTCGGCGATCTGTCGCCGGGGCCCTTTTATGGACGTCGGACGCAGGCTGACGTTCCTCAAAGGCTTTCCTGCGAAAAGCCTGTTCAATAATAAAAAAGGAGTATGAACAGATGGCAACACGTGAAACCGGCAACGTGAAGTGGTTCAACGACGCCAAGGGCTACGGCTTCATTCAGCGCGAAGACGGGGTGGACGTATTCGTGCACTACCGCGCGATCCGCGGTGAAGGCCACCGTTCGCTGACCGAGGGTCAGCAGGTTGAATACGCGGTGGTGGAAGGGCAGAAGGGCTTGCAGGCTGAAGACGTTGTAGGCTTGTAACGCAAATCTTCAGAACACCAAAAATCATTGTGGGAGCGGCGGTTCGACGCTTCGACTTGCTCGCGAATGCGGTGTGTCAGTCAGCATTGATATCGACTGGTACATCGCATTCGCGAGCAAGCCCGCTCTCACATTGGTTCTGTGTCGCCGGTTTTACGCAGTTTTCCAGGTGATCTCTTCTTCACCATCGGCGCTGATCCGAATCCAGCGATCCGCCGTTTCCTCACCTTCTTCCTCGACCCACGTCCCCGGCGCGCAGCGCACCTCAACGTTCAGCGCGGCAAAGGCGGCGCGGGCGCAAGCGATGTCGTCGTCCCATGGCGTCTGGTCGCTTTCCAGGTACAGGCTGTTCCACTTGCCCACGGCTTTCGGCAGCCAGGTCACCGGGATGTTGCCGGCCTTGCACTTCCAGGTCTGGCCTTTTTGTACCCAGTCGCTGCACGGGCCAAGGGCTGCGCCCAACCAGGTGGAAATGGCCTTGTGGTCGACGTCGGCGTCTTTCAGGTAAATCTCGATGTCCGGTTGGCGCATGGATGTCCTCACTGCGGGTCTGAAAAATCCATTCGCGGATTTAGCCGGCCCCGGGCTACTTGCCCGAGTCCAAAAGTTATTGAAGAACGAAATAATCGTAGCGCATCGACACGGTGGTCACGAACGGCTCGGCCTGCTCGATCACTGCCCTGCGGCGTTCGGCACTGGCGCGCCAGCCGTGAGGTGTCATCGCCAGCAGGTTGGCGCGATCCTCGGGCTTGTCCAGCGTCAGTTTGAATTCCAGCGTTTCACTGTGGGCCAGCGCCATGCCTTCCGGCACCAGCGCCAGATGCTTGTCGTCGGTGTATTCGCGCACTTCGTCGTACAGGCGTTCGCGCAGTTCCATCAGGTGGCCGCTGGTCGGGCCGACTTTCATCAGGCCGCCGCCGACACTGAGCAGGCGCTTGGCTTCTTCCCAATCCAGCGGACTGAAAACGCTGGCCAGAAACTGGCAGCTGCCGGAGGCCAGTGGCACCCGGGCCATGCTCGCAATCAACCAGGTCAGCGCCGGATTGCGTTTGCAGGCGCGCTTGACCGCTTCCTTCGAGATGTCCAGCGCGTAGCCGTCGGCGTCCGGCAAGGCCTCGGCGATCTGCGCGGTGTAGTAACCCTCGCCACAACCGATATCGACCCAGCGCGCCGGCGCATAACCCGCCGCCAGCTCCGCCAGGCGCTTGGCCACCGGGGCGTAATGCCCGGCGTTCAAAAAGTCGCGGCGGGCCTCGACCATCGCCTGATTGTCGCCAGGGTCGCGGCTGTTCTTGTGCTGCACCGGCAACAGGTTCAGGTAACCCTGGCGCGCGCGGTCGAAGCGGTGGCCGGCGGGGCAGACCACGCCGTTGTCCACCGCGTTCAGCGGTTCACTGCAGATCGGGCACGCGAGCATCAGGCAAGCAACTTGATCAGAGTCTGGTAGTAAATCTCGGTCAGTACGTCGAGATCGGCCGCCAGCACGCGCTCGTTGACCTGGTGGATGGTCGCGTTGACCGGGCCCAGTTCAACAACCTGAGTGCCCATGGTCGCGATGAAACGACCGTCGGAGGTACCGCCGCTGGTGGACGCTTTGGTCTCGCGACCGGTGATGTCCTTGATGCTCGACGACACCGCGTCGAGCAGCGCGCCTGGCTCGGTGAGGAACGGCAGACCGGACAGCGCCCAGTCGATGTGCCAGTCCAGGCCGTGCTTGTCGAGAATGTCGGCCACGCGTTTCTGCAGGCCTTCAACCGTCGATTCGGTGGAGAAACGGAAGTTGAACAACGCCACCAGATCGCCCGGAATCACGTTGGTCGCGCCGGTGCCGGAATTGACGTTGGAAATCTGGAAACTGGTCGGCGGGAAGAAATCGTTGCCGTGATCCCAGTGCTCGGCGGCCAGTTCGGCCAGAGCCGGGGCAGCGAGGTGGATCGGGTTCTTCGCCAGGTGCGGATAGGCCACGTGTCCCTGCACGCCGCGCACAGTCAGTTTGGCGCCGAGGGAGCCGCGGCGACCGTTCTTCACCACGTCGCCCACCAGCGTGGTGCTCGACGGTTCGCCGACGATGCACCAGTCCAGACGCTCGTTACGGGCGGCCAGACGCTCGACCACGGCCTTGGTGCCGTGATGGGCCGGGCCTTCTTCGTCGCTGGTGATCAGGAACGCGACCTTGCCCTTGTGATCCGGGTAATCGGCGACGAAGCGCTCGGCCGCCACAGTCATCGAGGCCAGGCTGCCTTTCATGTCCGCCGCGCCGCGCCCGCAGAGCATGCCGTGCTCGTCGATCACCGCGTTGAACGGGTCGATCTGCCAGGCGGTCACCGGGCCGGTCGGCACCACGTCGGTGTGGCCGGCGAAGCACAGGACCGGGCCGTCGCCTTTGCCGTGAGTCGCCCAGAAGTTATCCACATCTTCGATGCGCATCGGTTCCAGCTGGAAACCGGCATCGCCCAGGCGCTGCATCATCTGCTTCTGGCAATCGGCGTCGACCGGCGTCACGGACGGACGGCGGATCAGGTCGATGGCGAGTTGGAGGGTCGGCGAAAGGTCGGCGTGGGCCGTCATGGAAAACTCCGAAAGCTGGGGGGCAAGGCGCGCAAAATGGCGGTTATCTTAAAGCAAAACGGCGACCATTGGCCGCCGTTTAGTGCTTGGTCGAGGAATTAGACGACAGGTGCCGGTTCAGGCGTCGCCGAAGGTTTTGGCAGCGACGACAGGAACGCCATGATCAGCGCCGCTACGTACGGCAGCGACTGCACCAGCAACATGGCCACCCAGAAGCGCATGTCGTTGCTCGGAATGCCCTGCACCAGGAAGATCCCCAGCGCCGCGCCCCATAACAGCAGCATGATGAACAGCTCTTCCCGGGCCTCGGAAATCGCCACCCAGAAGCCATGGTTGTCGGCGTTTTTCGGGGTGCGGAAGAACGGAATGCTGCTGGTGAAGAAGCCGTACAGCACCGCTTTGGCGATGGTGTGCGACAACGCCAGACCGGCCAGTGCCGCGCAGAATGCATCCTTGAGGTTCACGCCCACGGCGCGACGGTAGAGGAAGATGATCTTGCCGACCTTGAACACGAACAGCGCCAGCGGCGGGATCGCAAAGATCAGCAGCGGCGGATCGACCCGTTGCGGCACGATGATCATCGCCGCCGACCACAACAGCGCGCCAACGGTGAAGAAGATGTTCATGCCGTCCGCGACCCACGGCAGCCAGCCCGCGAGGAAGTGGTAACGCTGGCCGCGAGTCAGCTCGGTGTCCTTGCCGCGCAGCAGGCTGCGGGTGTGACGCTTGATGATCTGGATCGCACCGTAGGCCCAGCGGAAACGCTGCTTCTTGAAGTCGATGAAGGTGTCCGGCATCAGACCCTTGCCGTAACTGTCGTGGTAATACGCAGCCGACAGGCCTTTCTCGAACACGCGAAGTCCGAGTTCGGCGTCTTCACAGATGCACCAGTCGGCCCAGCCCAGTTCTTCCAGAACCGAGCGACGGGTCATGGTCATGGTGCCGTGCTGGATGATCGCGTCGCGGTCGTTGCGGGTGACCATGCCGATGTGGAAGAAGCCTTTGTATTCGGCGTAGCAGAGCTTCTTGAAGGTGCTTTCGTTCTGATCGCGGTAATCCTGCGGCGACTGCACCACGGCGATTTTCGGATCGGCGAAGTGCGGCACCATGTGTTTGAGCCAGTTGGGGTGCACGCAGTAGTCGGAGTCGATCACCGCGATCACTTCGGCGTCCTTGGCGGTGTGCGGGATCAGGTAGTTCAGCGCGCCGCCCTTGAAACCGGCCAGGGGCGAGACGTGGAAGAACTTGAAGCGTGGACCGAGGGTTTCGCAGTAGTCGCGCACCGGTTCCCAGACCGCCGGGTCCTTGGTGTTATTGTCGATGATCAGGACTTCGAAGTCCGGATAGTCGAGGTTGGCCAGGGCGTCGAGGGTCTGTTTGACCATCTCCGGCGGCTCGTTGTAGCAAGGCACGTGAATCGAGACCTTCGGGCGGTAGTTCGAGTCGCCGACCACCGGCAGGAATTCACGGCGACGCTTGTGAATCCACACCGCCTCGGCCAGTTCGTGAGCCTCGGTCAGCAACACGATGAATACCCCGAGCGCACCGAGCGCCAGTAGGAAACCCACCGTCAGGCTGAACCACGTGCTGTATTGCTGGCTGTAGTCGTAACCGATCCACACCAGCACCGAACCACACAGGAACGCGATAAAGGTCAGGAAGGTACGACCGCGCTGGCGCAGGGCCGAGCCGTCGATCATCAGCAGGGTCAGCGACAACAGCGCCAGCACTACCGAGCCAATGGCCAGCACGCGCCATTGCGGGATCGCCACCACCGGGCCTTCGAAGTTGAATTTCTGCTGGCGCGCGGCGTTGAACACGCCCCAGTAGGCGCCGACCGAACCTTCGTCGCTGGCCTTCCACGGCTGGTCAAACGCTTCGATCACGAAGTAGTTGAAGCCCTGACGGTTGAGTTTGTTGACCAGCGTGCGCAGGTAGATGGCCTGATCCGCCGGCGAAGCATCGGCACCACCGCGCATGCGGCCGTTGCTCGGCCAGCCCACTTCGGACAGCAGCAGCGGCTTTTTCGGGAACATCTTTTTCAGGTCGCGGGCGCGGTCGAAAACGAACTGCCCGGCCTTGTCCACTGGAATGAATTCCCAGTAAGGCAGAACGTGCGCGGCGATCAGGTCGACGTGCTTGGCCAGCTCCGGGTGCTCTTCCCAGACGTGCCACTGTTCGGAGGTGGTCACCGGTACTTTCACGGCCGCGCGCACGCGGTCGAGCAGCACGCTGAGTTCCTGGGCAGTGATTTCCTTGCGGAAGATCGCTTCGTTACCGACCACTACGCGAACCACACTGCGCGAAGTGTTGGCCAGTTCGATGGCGCGGGTGATTTCCCGCTCGTTGCGCTCCTGGTCAGGGCTGATCCAGATCCCCAGCGTCACGCGCAGGCCGAATTCTTCGGCCAGTTTCGGGATGTCCTGCAGGGAGCCGTCGACCGAGTAGATGCGGATGTTGTCCGTCAGCTTGCTCATGATCTCCAGGTCGCGGCGCATTTCATCGTCGGACGGATACTGATCCTTCTGCGGGAACTGTCCTTGCTGGAACGGTGAATAGGAGAAACCGGAGATCTGCTCCGGCCAGTTCGGCGCGGAGACGGGGCGGTTGATCAGCGCCCAGAAACCGGTGAACAGGGCGGCGATTGCCAGAACCACCACCAGGTTGAGTCCAAATTTACGCGATGACATAGCTGTGTCGGGTTCCAAGGTCTGTGGAACGAAGGGTCGGCTGGTTGACGCCTGAGGGCGCGCATCCTACACCGGCAGTTCGCCGAGTCCTACAACAGACAGGGAAATGCCGGACGTTGGGCAATCCAACCCGACTTAAGTTCTTTCGTTTCAGCATGTAAGGCAAATCTTTGTTACGTGCAGCTTTAATTAAAGCAGGCAGGTTCGCCGTTCATAGCGCAAAGGTGCTCTTGGCCGCCGACGGCCCTATAATGCGCGCCGGTTTTTGGGGTAATGGTCATGAGTACAGAAGATCCGCGGTTTGCAGGCATCGCCCGTTTGTATGGAATCGAGGGCCTCGAGCGCCTGCGTGCAGCCCATGTGGCGATTGTCGGCGTTGGCGGCGTCGGTTCCTGGGCGGCGGAAGCCATGGCCCGTTGCGGGGTCGGCGAGATTTCGCTGTTCGACCTCGACGACGTCTGCGTCAGCAACGCCAACCGCCAGTTGCACGCGCTGGACAGCACCGTCGGCAAGCCCAAGGTCGAGGTGATGGCCGAGCGTCTGCGCGGGATCAACCCGGACTGCAAGGTGCACGCGGTGGCGGACTTCGTCACCCGCGACACCATGGCCGAATACATCACGCCGAACATCGACTGCGTGATCGACTGCATTGACGCCGTCAACGCAAAAGCCGCGCTGATCGCCTGGTGCAAGCGCCGCAAGATCCAGATCATCACCACCGGCGGCGCCGGCGGGCAGATCGATCCGACGCTGATTCAGGTCTGCGACCTCAACCGTACTTTCAATGATCCTCTGGCCTCGAAAGTGCGCTCCACTCTGCGTCGCGATTACGGCTTCTCGCGCACTGTGACCCGTCACTACAGCGTGCCGTGCGTGTTCTCCACCGAACAATTGCGTTACCCGAAACCGGACGGCAGCATCTGCCTGCAGAAGAGTTTTGTCGGCGATGGCGTGAAGCTGGACTGCGCCGGCGGGTTTGGCGCGGTGATGATGGTGACGGCGACATTCGGCATGGTCGCGGCGACCAAGGCCGTGGACAAGATTGTGGCGGGTGTTCGGCGCCCGGCGGATCGGGTCAAGTCTTAGGCGTGAAGCCCAGGGCTGCGCAGCAGCCCTTTTACTGCGCCAGCTCGTTCATCCGCTGCAGCACGGCATTCAAGCCGTTGCTGCGCGACGGCGACAACTGCCGCGACAGCCCCAGTTGATTGAACCAGTCCGGCAGATCGATTTGCTGCAACTCAGCGGCAGACAAGCCGTTGACCCGCAACAGCAGCAACGCCACCAATCCGCGAATCATCCGCGCATCGCTGCTCGCCGCGAACTGCCAGTGACCGTCGCGCAATTCGCCAACCAGCCACACCTGACTTTCACAGCCGTGCACACGGTTGGCCTCGCATTTGTCCGCATCGCTCAACGGCGGCAGGCGATCACCCAACTGCATCAACAGCCGCGCCCGCTGTTCCCAGCCCGCGGCGTTCTGAAACGTTTGCAGCGCTTCGGCGGCCTCGACCGGCAGGCTCATCGCAATAGCTCCAGCGCCTGATCCAGCGCTTCAAAGAAACGCTCCAGATCTTCGGAATCGTTGTACAGCGCCAGCGACACGCGAATCGCCCCGGCCAGTTCGAATCGCTTGAGCAGCGGCATCGCGCAGTGGTGCCCGGCACGTACAGCGATGCCCTGTTCGGTCAGCAAGTGCGCGAGATCGGCGTTGTGTACGCCTTCGACGACAAAACTGGCCAGCGCCAGTTGCGGTTTGCCCAACAGACGAATGCCGTTGCGGGCGGCGAGACCACGCAACAGGTAATCGTGCAGCGCCGCTTCGTGGGCGGCCACCGCGTCCTGATCCAGACCGGCCAGATAGTCGAGGGTCGCACCGAGGCCGATCACGCTGGCAATCGGCGGCGTGCCCGCTTCGAAACCCAGTGGAGCAGGGCGGAAACGGGATTCGTGATAATTGGCTTCCAGTACCATTTCGCCGCCGAACTGCCACGGCCGCAGTTGCTCAAGTGCGCTGTTGCGCCCGAACAGCACGCCGAGGCCATCGGGGCCGTACAGTTTGTGGCTGGAAAACACGTAAAAGTCGCAACCCAGTGCCTGCACGTCATGCCGGCCGTGGACCACGCCTTGAGCGCCATCGACGACGGTCAACGCATTTTGTGCCTTGGCCATCGCCAGCAGGGCCGGCAACGGTTGCCACGCGCCAAGCACGTTGGACAACTGGCTGACCGCCAGCAAGCGGGTGCGCGGGCCGATCAGGTGAACGGCAGCAGCGAGGTCGATCACGCCGTCATCGTACAGCGGCAGTATCACCAGTTTCAGGTCGCGACGTTGTGCCAGTTGCTGCCACGGCAGCAGATTGGCGTGATGCTCCAGGGCGCTGATGACAATTTCATCGCCCGGATGGAAAAGAGGTTCCAGGCCATAGGCCAGCAGATTCAGCGCACTGGTGGCGCCGTGGGTGAAGATGATCTGCCCGCTGTCACCGGCATTCAGCCACTGGGCAACCTTCAGGCGACTGTCCTCGAACGCCTGCGTGGCGTGGGCGCCGGGCAGGTGCTGGGCACGGTGCACGTTGGCCGCGCCATTGGCGTAGTAATGCGCCAGCGCGTCGAGCAGAGCCTGGGGTTTTTGCGTGGTGGCGGCGTTGTCCAGATAGGTCTGGTCTTGCCGTTGCAGGGCGGCGATGGCCGGGAAGTCGGCGCGCCAGGGGGAGGGAATCATCATCTGTTCAGCCCTGTGAACTTGGGCGGATATACACCGAACCTTGTGGGAGCGGGCTTGCTCGCGAATGCGTCGTGTCAGTCGAAATCAAGGGTGACTGACACACCGTCTTCGCGAGCAAGCCCGCTCCCACTGGAGGTCACAGCGGCGCTTAGTTGTGAGCGTGCAGCGCTTCGTTCAGTTCGATCGCCGATTTGTGGGTCTTGCATTCCACGGCACCGGTTTCCGAATTGCGACGGAACAGCAGGTCAGTCTGGCCGGCCAGTTCACGGGCCTTGACCACTTTGACCAGGTTGTTGTGCTCGTCCAGCAGAGCCACCTTGGTGCCGGCCGTCACGTACAGGCCCGACTCGACGGTGTTGCGGTCGCCCAACGGGATACCGATACCGGCGTTGGCGCCGATCAGGCAGCCTTCGCCAACCTTGATCACGATGTTGCCGCCACCCGACAGGGTGCCCATGGTCGAGCAACCGCCGCCCAGGTCCGAACCCTTGCCGACAAACACGCCAGCGGAGACGCGGCCTTCGATCATGCCCGGACCTTCGGTGCCGGCGTTGAAGTTGACGAAACCTTCGTGCATCACGGTGGTGCCTTCGCCCACATAGGCGCCCAGACGCAGACGTGCGGCGTCAGCGATACGCACGCCGGCCGGTACCACGTAGTCGGTCATTTTCGGGAACTTGTCCACCGAGAACACTTCCAGCAGCTCGCCGCGCAGACGGGCTTCGAGTTGCAGCTCGGCCAGTTCGCTCAGGTCGATGGCGCCCTGGCTGGTCCAGGCCACGTTCGGCAGCAGCGGGAAGATCCCGGCCAGGCTTACGCCGTGAGGCTTGACCAGACGATGGGACAGCAGGTGCAGTTTGAGGTACGCCTCAGGGGTCGAAGTCAGTTGCGCGTCTTCGGCCAGCAGGGTGGCGACCAGCGGCTTGTGGCTTTCGGCCAGACGGGTCAGCAACTTGCCCTGTACCGCATCGATGCCTTTCACGGCTTCAGCCAGTTGGGCGGCTTGTGCGGTGGTGAAGGTGATGGCCTGGTTGCCTTCGGTGTAGCCGAGGATCGGTGCAACAGCGGCGACGAGTTCGGCCGAAGGATTCAACAGCGGCTGGGCGTAGAACACTTCAAGCCACGCCCCTTGACGGTTCTGGGTGCCGACGCCGAAGGCGATACTGAACAGAGAGTTGGACATGTGAATACCTCTACAAAAAGTGACGGGCTGCTTACTTGAGGGCGGCCGCGTAGATATCTGGCTTGAAGCCAATCAGGGTTCGGTCACCGAGATCGAGCACCGGGCGCTTGATCATCGAGGGTTGAGCGAGCATCAGTTCGATGGCTTTCGACTGGTCGAGATCGGCTTTGCGTTCGTCGTCGAGTTTGCGAAAGGTCGTGCCCGCACGGTTCAACACCGTTTGCCAGCCATGCTCGTCGCACCATTGGGTCAGGTGCTCGCGATCAATGCCGGCAGTCTTGTAATCGTGGAAGTCGTAGCTGACAGCGTGTTCATCGAGCCAGGTGCGCGCCTTCTTCATGGTGTCGCAGGCTTTGATGCCGAAAAGGTGCAACGTTTTGCTTGAAACGGTCAAGGAATCGCCCCCTTTACAGGTGCTGAAAAAAAATGGTGTCGGATTATGCCATGACCAAACCGTTTCGCGGCGGCCGAGGTTGATTTCCCGGACGGGGGCTGCGACATAGGTGCAACGGTCACGCAGAGCCTAAGCGGCTAATATGGCAGTTCAACGCTGTCGATTGTCCGGGATTTCCGCTTTATGCAAACCGCTTATACCGTCCTGATCCTGCTGATGCTGGTCAGCGTCTCGCGTCTGGTCGGACGGGTCATCCCGTTGCCGCTGCCATTGGTGCAGATCGCCGCCGGAGCCTTGCTGGCCTGGCCGACTCTTGGCCTGCATGTGGCTCTGGATCCCGAACTGTTCCTGTTTCTGTTCCTGCCGCCGCTGTTGTTCTCTGATGGCTGGCGCATGCCCAAACGCGAATTGTGGCGTCTGCGCGGGCCGGTGCTGACGCTGGCGGTCGGGCTGGTGCTGTTCACCGTGGTCGGTGCCGGCTATTTCATTCACTGGCTGCTGCCGACGATTCCATTGCCGGTGGCGTTCGCGCTGGCGGCGGTACTGTCGCCGACCGACGCCGTGGCTGTGTCGGCGATTTCGCAGAACCGCTTGCCGACACCGTTGATGCACATGCTGCAAGGCGAAGCGTTGATGAATGATGCATCGGGTCTGGTGACCTTCAAGTTCGCGCTGGCGGCGGCGGTCACCGGTGCATTCTCGCTGGCCAATGCGAGCCTGACGTTTGTGCTGGTGGCGGTTGGCGGGCTGGCGGTCGGTGTTGCACTGAGCTGGCTGGTGGGCCGCTTGCGCGCCTGGATGATCGCCCGGGGCTGGGACGATCCCGCCACTCATGTGGTGTTCATGTTGCTGCTGCCGTTTGCCGCTTACGTATTGGCCGAGCGACTCGGCGCCTCGGGCATTCTCTCGGCGGTGGCAGCGGGGATGATGCAGAGCTGGCTTGATCTGCTGCCGCGCCAGACCAGCACCCGCCTGCTCAATCGCAGCGTGTGGTCGCTGCTGGAGTTTGCCTTCAACGGATTGATCTTCCTGCTGCTCGGCCTGCAATTGCCGGACATCATCAAAGCGGTGGTCAGCCACGAAACGTCGTTGTGGCCGACGCTGCTTTACCGCTGCCTCGACGTGATGGCTATTTTCCTGGCGCTGGTGCTGCTTCGCTTCATCTGGGTCCAAAGCATCTGGCGTCTGTCGGTGCTGTTGCGACGGTTACGCGGCAAGGGCGAGCTGACGCAGGTGCCGACCGCTCGTTCCTGCTGGCTGCTGACCGTCGGCGGGGTGCGCGGTGCAGTCACCCTGGCGGGCGTGATGTCGGTGCCGATGCTGATGGGCAGCGAGGCCTTTCCGGAACGTGATCTGCTGATCTTCATCGCCGCCGGGGTGATCCTGATGTCGCTGGTGGCAGCCTGCATCGCCTTGCCGTTGCTGCTGCGCGGAATCCAGAAAAGCCCCGACGACAAGCGCCGCCAGGAAGTCCACGACGCCTGGCGCAAGACCGCCGAAGCGGCGATTCATGCGCTGGAGATCGAAGAGGTCACCCCGCAGGACGCTGCGCAAGCGGCGTTGTCGGCGGAGCTCAAGGCGCGGATCATGTCCGAGTATCGCCATCAACTGGAGGTGTTCAACGATTCGGCCGAAGCTCAGGCGCTGGCATTCCAGATGGATCTGCTCGAACGCCGTTTGCGCCTCAAAGCGCTGCGCGCGCAACGCCTTGAGTTGTACAGCCTGAGTCGTCAGCACCAGATTGGCGATGACGTGTTGCGTGAAGTGTTGGGGGAGCTGGATTTGAGTGAGGCGAATCTGGGGCAGGTCAAATAATCGCGTCGACCTGTCCCATGCGGTTACGCCGTTTGTGCCGCAGGGAACGGATAGGCCTTCGCCATGAACGCCTTGTCCTTGTCGCTGAGCACCAGATTCAGATCAATCTTGAAGTCGCCAAGGGTCCAGTTCTGGCGCACGGCGTAATGCATGATCGACTTCGGATCGTAAGGCGTGTAGTCGAAATCGCTGGCGTCGAGCAGGTTGAAGTAGCGTTCATCGACAGATCGACGTGCGTAATCGCCCTCATCGGCGTCTTCGGCCACCCCGTGCGCGGCGTAAACCGCAGGCTTGTTCCACGGAATGTTTGACGCCGGATGAAGGTGCTCATGTTCGGCCCCCAGCGCATGTCCGAACTCGTGCATGACATTGGCGGCGAAAAATGCCGGGGTGCGCAAGTCAGGCGACAGCCGCATGGTCGGGCCTTCGTCGATCAGCAGCGCGTTGGTTCCGATCATCGACCAGTAAATGCCGGGTTCGCTGCTGATACGGATATCCCCTGACTCACCCTCTACAAAATTGAACGTCAGGTTGATATGGGGCAGCCAGTTGTTGGCCGCGGCTTTGACGGCGTCCTTGAATGCTTGATCCCCACTCAGGAAGGCGATACGCAAGCTCCGGCCTGGCGCCCAGAAGTAAGTGTGTTTCCCGACGGCTCGTTTTTTACGAGCGGATACCGAGTTTCCTGCATTGGCAGGATTTTCGGCGATGGCAACTTCATGGGCGCGGTGGAAAGACACCGGTTTTTCTGTCAGGCAAAGTGTTGTGGCGTTCATGTTATCTATCCGTACTTATATTGATTCAGTGGGCTGCTGTTTATTCCGGGCAGGTTGAGCCGGAAGGCAGGGGCGGCCATAAGTTAATGTAGAGTGCGGAATGAATGAAGTTGAAGGGTATTTCGTGATGTTGAAAGTTCGCGAGGTGTTGCACCTCGCGAACGATGTACTACAGGTGTTTTTATTGTTTCGGGTAAAGCAGTCGCATGAGCCGTTTGTCTTTTTTACTGATTCGTCGATTGATCGGTATTTCCCAGTTGCCCACAGTCAATGTATTTGCCACAGGATGATGCATGATCGATTTTCGATCGTAGGAAGTGTAGATCGCGTCCAGTGTGTCGAAAGATGCGAACAGATTCCTGTCCACCTGTTCTTCGGTCAGGGGATTCATTTCACGGGTTTTATAGAACTCGTATACTTTTGGCTTATCCCACGGAATATTGGCCCTGGGGTGCTGGTGCTCATGCATCGCGCCCAGTGCGTGGCCGAATTCGTGGATCACGATGACCTCGAAGTCTTCGTGCTGCGGCTTCACTCCAAGATTCATGGTGGGGTGGTCGGGGTGGATCAACAAGGCGTCAGTGCCCAGCATCGAGCTGTTGTTATTGTTTTTTGTTGCGATCCGGATGTCGCCTTTCAAATCATCGACAAATTCAAATTTAAGGTTGATGTACGGTAACCATTGGCTGGCAGCCGCGATAATCTTTTGTTTGTGGTCGGCATCCGGTGAATCCATGAAAGCCACTTTCAGGGTTCGCCCGTTGGCCCAGAGTTTTGAATAGTGAACGATGGAGCGTTTACGTCGAGTACCGGAACTTGTACCGGCATTGGCGGGGTTTTCATTGATGGCTGCGGTGTAGGCGGCTTGATCATCGGGCCACTGAACGAGCTGGCAATCCAATAGAGTGTCCATGTCGACTTCTTCCTTGAAGTTTAAAGTTTTGAATGCAGTTGAGCGCGCGATTGTGCGCGGTTCAAGACTAACGTCTGGCCGACAGGGAAGTGGAGTAAATAGTTGGAGGATCTGTAACCTGATGTATGAAGTGCCCGTGCCGGATTGCCCGGCACGGACGTTCAGCCATTACTTGTGACGCAGGACGAAATCGCGGATGCGTTCGGCCGCTTCCACACACTCCGCCAGCGGCGCGACCAGCGCCATGCGCACGCGGCCTGCACCGGGGTTGACCCCGTCGACATCCCGGGACAGGTACGAACCCGGCACCACAGTTACATGTTCCTCGGCAAACAGATCACGGCAGAATGCTGCGTCATCACCTTGCACGTTTGGCCACAGGTAGAAGCTGCCATCCGGACGCTGTACATCCATCACGGGGCTGAGGATCGCCAGCACGGCATCGAACTTCTCCCGATACAGCGCACGGTTGGCACGTACATGCACTTCGTCGTTCCATGCGGCAACACTGGCCAGTTGCGTCTGAACCGGCATCGCGCAGCCGTGGTAGGTGCGATACAGCAGGAAGCCCTTGAGGATGTCGGCATCGCCGGCAACAAAACCGGAGCGCAGGCCCGGCAGGTTCGAACGCTTGGACAGGCTGTGGAACACCACGCAGCGCTTGAAGTCCTTGCGACCCAGTTCGGCGCAAGCGCTGAGCAGGCCCGGCGGCGGGGTCTGCTCGTCGAAGTACAGCTCGCTGTAGCACTCGTCGGCGGCGATCACAAAGTCGTATTCGTCGGCCAGGGCGATCAGTTTTTTCAGCACGTCGACCGGAATCAGCGCGCCGGTCGGGTTGCCCGGCGAGCACAGGAACAGGATCTGGCAGCGCTTCCAGATGTCCGGCGAAACCGCGTCGAAGTCCGGGTTGAAGCCGTTCTCGTCCAGGCATGGCAAGTAGTGCGGTTTGGCACCGGCGAGGAACGCTGCGCCTTCGTAGATCTGATAGAACGGGTTCGGGCTGACCACCAATGCATCGTCGCCGCGGTTGACCACGGTCTGGGTGAAAGCGAACAGCGCTTCACGGGTGCCGTTGACCGGCAGCACGTTGCGCGCCGGGTCGATCCAGCCGCTCGGCACGTTGAAGCGACGTTCGCACCAGGCGGCAATGGCTTCGCGCAGGGCCGGAATGCCAAGGGTGGTCGGGTACACCGCCATCTGATCCAGATTGTTCGCCAGCGCCTCGGCGACAAAGCTTGGCGAGCGGTGTTTCGGCTCGCCGATGGACAGCGCGATCGGGCGCTTGTCCGGGTTCGGCGTGACGCTGCCGAGCAGGGCGCGGAGCTTTTCGAACGGGTAGGGCTGCAACTGGGTCAGAGCGTTGTTCATCGGTGCGGGATCTCGTGCAAAGCGGTTGAATCCGGGCGCTCAGTCAAATGCTGATGCGCGACAGGTTGATATCGGGTTCCTGATTGACGCTGAGCTGCTCGACGATGGCATCCTGCAAACGGCTGCACAGCAGCGGGTCGGACAGCGGCTGATTGTGGGCGTCGGTGATGAAGAACACGTCTTCCACCCGCTCGCCCAGCGTGGCGATCTTGGCGTTCTGCAGCGACAGGTCGAACTCCAGGAAAATCCCGCCGATCCGTGCCAGCAGGCCCGGACGATCGGGGGCGGTGAGTTCGAGCACCGTCACCGGACGCTGGGCGTCGTTGTGGATCGTCACCTGCGGCGCAAAGGCAAAGTGCTTGAGCTGGCGCGGCACCCGGCGCTGGATGATCGTCGGGTAGTCGTCAGGGTTGCGCAGAGCTTCGGTCAGACCGTCGCGGATCTGCTTGATCCGCAGTGGATTGTCGCCGATCGAATCGCCATCGGTGTCGAGCACGATATAGGTGTCGAGGGTGAACTGGCTGCTGGAGGTGATGACCCGGGCGTCGTGAATGTTCAGGTTGAGCTGGTCCATCGCGGCCACGGTCACGGCAAAGAAATCGTGCTGGTCCGGGGCATAGATGAAGATCTGCGTACCGCCCTCGAATTCGCGCTGGGTGGTTTCCTTGATCAGCACCAGCGGCCCGCCGTCGGCCGGCTGCTGGAGAATCGCATCGCTGTGCCAGGCCACATCGCCGGCGGTATGGCGCAGGAAATAGTCATCGCCCAGTTGCGCCCACAATTGCTCGACGTCGTCCGGATCGGTGCCGCCGCGCACCAGAATATCCAGCGCTGCGCTCTGGGTCTGGCGGATCTGCTCTTCGCGATCCACCGGGTTTTCCAGGCCGCGGCGCAGGGCGCGCTTGGTCTCGGTGTAGAGCTGGCGCAGCAGGCTGGCGCGCCAGGAGTTCCACAGGGTCGGGTTGGTCGCGTTGATGTCGGCCACGGTCAGCACGTACAGGTAATCCAGACGAGTCTCATCACCGACCGCCAGGGCGAAGTCATGGATCACCTGCGGGTCCGACAAGTCCTTGCGCTGGGCGGTGGTCGACATCACCAGGTGGTTCTGCACCAGCCAGACAATCAGGCGGCTGTCCCACACCGGCAGTTGGTGGCGCTGGCAGAACGCCTCGGCATCGACCGCGCCGATCTCCGAGTGATCGCCATGCCGGCCCTTGCCGATGTCGTGATACAGGCCCGCCATGTAGATGAGCTCGGGTTTCGGCAGTTTGGCCATGAGCTTGGCGGCCAGCGGGAATTTCTCCGACACCTGGGTGTACTGCAACTTGCGCAGGTGCTTGATCAGATTCAGCGTATGCGCATCGACCGTATAGATGTGGAACAGGTCGTGCTGCATCTGCCCGACGATGAAACCGAATTCCGGCAGGTAGCGCCCGAGAATGCCGTAGCGGTTCATCCGCCGCAGGTTGCGGTGGATGCCGATCTTGCACTTGAACAGCTCGATGAACAGGCTGGTGTTGCGGATGTCGTTGCGGAAGTTGTCGTCGATCAGGTGACGGTTTTCCCGCAACAGACGAATGGTGTCGGCGCGCACACCTTTGATCTCCGGCTGCTGGGCCATCAGCACGAAGATCTCGAGCATGGCGAACGGCGTGCGGCGGAACACATTGTCGTTGCGTGCCTCGATGTAGCCGTCGTGCAGCTGGAAACGTGAGTTGATCGGCTGCGGCGGCGCTTCGTCTTCCGGGGCGAGGATGACTTCCTCGAAGTGCTGGATGATCAGGTCGCTGAGCTGGGCAATGCTCATCACGACGCGGAAATACTGTTGCATGAAGTTTTCGACGGCCTGTTTGGCGTCGTCGCCTTCAAACCCCAGCAGCCCGGCGATGGTGCGCTGATGATCGAACAGCAGGCGATCTTCTGAGCGGCCGGCCAGCATGTGCAGGGCGTAGCGCACTTTCCACAGGAATTCCTGGGACGACGCCAGCAGGGCGTTTTCACTCTCGACCAGGAAGCCTTCGCCGGCCAGGGCGCGCAGGTTCAGGGTGCCGTACTGGCGACGGGCGACCCAAAGGATCGTCTGGATATCCCGCAAACCACCGGGCGAGCCTTTGACGTTGGGTTCCAGGTTGTATTCGGTATCGTTGTACTTGTGGTGACGGGCCTTCTGTTCGGCACGCTTGGCCAGGAAGAATTCCTTGCTCGGCCACATGTGGGCGGTGCTGGTGACGTCGAGCATGCGCTGACGCAAACGCTCGGGGCCGCAGATGGTGCGGCTTTCCATCAGGTTGGTGACGACCGTCAGGTCGGCACGCGCCTCTTCGGCGCATTCGTCGACCGACCGAACGCTCTGACCGACTTCCAGGCCGATGTCCCACAGCAGTGTCAGAAAACGTTCGATGGAATCGCGGAAGATTTCGTGATCGGCGCTGTCCAGCAGGATCAGCAGGTCGATGTCGGAATAGGGGTGCAGTTCGCCGCGACCGTAGCCGCCGACCGCGACCAGCGCGATGTCGGCGTCTTCGCTCCAGTCGAACTGGTCCCAGGCCTTTTGCAGGATGTTGTCGACGAACCATGCCCGGTCTTCGATCAGTCGCCGGATATCGCGGCCGGCACGAAAACGTGCGTCGAGCACTTCACGGGCCTGGCGGATCGCCTTCTTGAACGCGGCGATAGGGCTCGCTTTCAGGGCCAGTTCAGCCTGGAACTGGCCGCGGTCGAAGAGTTCGGGATCCACCTGCGGCATTGATTGGCTTTCCTTCTATAGGCTGGGAGCAGTGTCGGGATCAGGCCGATACGCGCGGGATCGTGTCGTCGCTGCGCAGGGTGAAGATCTCGTAGCCGGTGTCAGTGACAAGCAAAGTATGCTCCCACTGTGCCGACAGCTTGCGGTCCTTGGTGATCGCGGTCCAGCCGTCGCCCAGCACCTTGGTGTCGGCCTTGCCCTGGTTGATCATCGGTTCGATGGTGAAGGTCATGCCGGCCTTCAGTTCCATGCCCGTGCCCGCACGGCCGTAGTGCAGGATCTGCGGCTCTTCGTGGAACACCTTGCCGATGCCGTGACCGCAGAACTCGCGCACCACGGAGAAGCCGTTCTTTTCAGCATGCTTCTGGATGATCTCGCCGATGTCGCCGAGGCGGCAGCCGGGTTTGACGATTTCGATCGCCTTGTACATGCATTCCTGGGTGACCTGGGACAGGCGCTCGGCCCAGACCGGTACGGTGCCGACGTGGAACATGCGGCTGGTGTCGCCGTGGTAGCCATCCTTGATCACCGTGACATCGATGTTCAGGGTGTCGCCGTTTTTCAGCGGCTTGTCATTCGGGATGCCGTGGCAGACCACATGGTTGATCGACGTGCAGATCGACTTCGGATAGCCCTTGTAGTTGAGCGGGGCAGGGATGGCTTTCTGCACGTCGACGATGTAGTCGTGGCAGATCCGGTTCAGCTCATCGGTGGTCACGCCCGGCTTGACGTGTTCGGCAATCATTTCCAGCACATCGGCGGCCAGTTGGCCGGCGACACGCATGCCAGCGATGTCCTCGGGAGTTTTGAGGGTGACGGTCATACAGGCTCTCTCTGCGCTCGGCGGCGCTTGCTGATACGGACAGGGCGGCGGTTTTTGCCTGGCAGCCCTGAAAAACGCGATTCTAACAGACCAAAGGCGCAAATCCGCGCCTGCGTGCATCGCTTCTCTCTATACAATAGTGCGCGCAAGGCCGATTCCAAGGGGGCGGCATCCATGTCCCTGACGGGATTAAAGATTCCGGGTTCCGTTTGCGGCCTTGCTGTGGTATAAAATGCGCCGCTTTCCGGGGATAGCTCCGGGAGCATTAACCCACACACGTGTCGACACGATGGCCTGGGTGCCTTTGATCCTCGGATCGGGGGTTGGTCATTGGGATACGTGGAGGCCCAACCCGACTTATCAAGGAACTATCATGTCCCAAGTCAACATGCGCGATATGCTGAAGGCCGGTGTGCACTTCGGTCACCAAACCCGTTACTGGAATCCGAAAATGGGCAAGTACATTTTCGGCGCGCGTAACAAGATTCACATCATCAACCTTGAAAAAACCCTGCCAATGTTCAACGAAGCTCTGACTTTCGTAGAGCGTCTGGCCCAGGGCAAAAACAAGATTCTGTTCGTCGGCACCAAGCGTTCCGCTGGCAAGATCGTTGCTGAAGAAGCAGCACGTTGCGGTTCGCCGTACGTCGATCACCGCTGGTTGGGCGGCATGCTGACCAACTTCAAGACCATCCGTGCTTCCATCAAGCGTCTGCGTGACCTTGAAGTACAAGCCGAAGACGGTACTTTCGCCAAGCTGACCAAGAAAGAAGCGCTGATGCGCTCCCGTGATCTTGAGAAGCTGGATCGCTCCCTGGGCGGCATCAAGGACATGGGCGGTCTGCCAGACGCACTGTTCGTGATCGACGTTGACCACGAGCGCATCGCGATCACCGAAGCCAACAAGCTGGGCATCCCGGTCATCGGCGTTGTCGATACCAACAGCAGCCCGGAAGGCGTTGACTACATCATCCCAGGCAACGATGACGCAATCCGCGCTATCCAGCTGTACATGGGTTCGATGGCTGACGCAGTAATCCGTGGTCGCAACAATGTTGCTGGCGGTACTGTTGAATTCGCAGCTGAAGAAACTCAGGCTGCAGCTGAGTAATTGACGCCCTGGCGTTGACTCAGTAAGCAAAAAGGGGGCTTGGCCCCCTTTTTGCCACCTCGAAAACCATCTGTCGGCAGCGCAGCTACAGCATCTGTAACGTGCAGCGGCTACAAACAGGTTCGGGAAGAATTGAACGCCCGTTCGATCGGGTGGAATGGTTGAAAACCTATCCAAGAGGAATTTGAAAATGGCAGCAATTACTGCAGCGTTGGTCAAAGAACTGCGCGAGCGTACCGGCGAAGGCATGATGGATTGCAAGAAGGCCCTGGAAAAGGCTGGCGGCGACATCGAAAAAGCCATTGATGACATGCGTGCTTCGGGCGCGATCAAGGCTGCCAAGAAAGCCGGCAACGTTGCCGCTGAAGGCGCTATCGCCATCAAGGACGACGGCAAGGCTGCCGTTCTGATCGAAGTCAACTCGCAGACCGACTTCCTGGCTCTGCAGGACGACTTCAAAAACTTCGTTGCTGCCAGCGTTGACAAAGCATTCGCTGACAAGCTGACCGACGCAGCTCCGCTGATCGCTTCTCAAGAAGCTGCTCGCGAAGCGCTGGTTGCCAAAGTAGGCGAAAACGTAAACATCCGTCGCCTGGTGCGCGTGGAAGGTGACGTAGTCGGCACCTACCTGCACGGCAACAAGATCGGTGTTGCCGTTGTCCTGAAAGGCGGCGACGTTGAGCTGGCCAAAGACATCGCGATGCACGTTGCTGCAAGCAACCCTGAATTCCTGCTGCCTTCGCAGGTTTCGAACGAAGCGATCGAGCGTGAAAAGGCTGTGTTCCTGCAGCTGAACGAAGAAAAAATCAAAGGCAAGCCGGAAAACATTGTTGAGAACATGGTCAAAGGCCGTATCAGCAAGTTCCTGGCAGAAGCGAGCCTGGTTGAGCAGGCGTTCGTCAAGAACCCTGAAATCAAGGTTGGCGAGCTGGCCAAGAAAGGCGGCGCTGAAATCGTTTCCTTCACTTACTTCAAAGTAGGCGAAGGCATCGAGAAGCCAGTCGACAACTTCGCTGAAGAAGTTGCTGCACAGCTGGCTGCCGCCAAGCAATAAGACGGTTTTTCAACTGTCGCCCGAAAGAGGCTGCCCGCTCACGCGCGCAGCCTCTTTTCAGATAGGGTTACCAATTTTTAATTGGTTTCCCCTTGGAACTGACTTACAAAGCCATGTTCCGATGGCGCTGAAGCAGCGCCACGCTAGAGTGAACGCAGCTGCAAACAGCTCGCAAAGAATTTTTTAAATACGCCGCAGGAGAGATTCGCAATGGCTCAGCAGGGCAGTGGTTATCAGGCTCGCTATAAACGCATTCTACTCAAGCTTAGCGGCGAGGCCCTGATGGGCTCGGAAGAGTTCGGGATCGATCCGAAAGTGCTGGATCGCATGGCGCTGGAAGTCGGCCAACTGGTCGGTATCGGCGTTCAGGTCGGTCTGGTGATCGGCGGCGGCAACCTGTTCCGCGGTGAAGCTCTGAGCAAGGCCGGCATGGATCGGGTTACGGGCGACCACATGGGCATGCTGGCCACTGTGATGAACGCCCTGGCCATGCGCGATGCGCTGGAACGTGCCAATATCTCGGCCATCGTGATGTCGGCCATTTCCATGGTCGGTGTGACCGATCACTATGATCGTCGCAAGGCCATGCGTCACCTGAACTCCAAGGACGTGGTGATTTTCGCGGCCGGTACCGGCAATCCGTTCTTTACCACGGATTCGGCAGCCTGCCTGCGTGCCATCGAAATCGACGCGGATGTCGTGCTTAAAGCGACCAAGGTCGATGGTGTCTATACTGCCGACCCGTTCAAAGACCCGCATGCCGAGAAGTTCGATCATCTGACTTACGATGAAGTGCTGGATCGCAAGCTGGGCGTAATGGATCTGACGGCCATCTGCCTGTGCCGCGACCACAAGATGCCGCTGCGCGTATTTAACATGAACAAGCCCGGCGCCCTGCTGAACATCGTGCACGGCGGCGCTGAAGGAACCCTGATCGAGGAAGTTCAACAATGATCAACGAAATCAAGAAAGACGCTAAAGAGCGCATGCAGAAGTCTGTCGAGTCCCTGTCTCACAACTTCGGCCGCATCCGTACCGGCCAGGCGCACCCAAGCATTCTGGAAGGCGTGATGGTTCCGTACTACGGTGCCGACACCCCGATCAAGCAAGTGGCCAACATCACCGTCAAGGACGCTCGTACCCTGCAGGTCGTGGCGTTCGAGCGCAACATGCTGGGCGCGGTCGACAAGGCGATCGGCAGTGCGGGTCTGAACCTGAACCCGACCAACCTTGGCGAGCTGCTGCTGATCAGCATGCCGGCCCTGACCGAAGAAACCCGTCGCGGCTTCACCAAGCAGGCGCGTGACGTGGCTGAAGATGCCCGTGTTGCCGTGCGCAACATCCGTCGCGATGCCAACAGCTCGCTGAAGGATCTGGTCAAGGAAAAGGAAATCAGCGAAGACGAAGAGCGTCGCGCAACTGGCGAGATCGATGATCTGACCAAGAAGTTCGTGGCCGAAATCGACGCTAAGCTTGCCGAGAAAGAAAAAGACCTGATGGCCGTATAAGGGTCGAGCTTTAAATGGAAAAGACCAAGCAGACTGCGCCGTCCGCGGTGCCGCGCCATGTCGCGATCATCATGGATGGCAACAATCGCTGGGCGAAAAAACGCTTTATGCCGGGTGTTGCCGGGCATAAAGCGGGTGTGGATGCTGTGCGGGCGGTGATCGAGGTGTGTGCCGAGGCCGGGGTCGAGGTGCTGACGCTGTTCGCCTTTTCCAGTGAGAACTGGCAGCGCCCGGCCGATGAGGTCAGTGCCTTGATGGATCTGTTCTTCAAGGCATTGCGTCGCGAGGCCAAGCGGCTCAACGACAACAACATCAGCCTGCGCATCATTGGCGACCGTTCGCGTTTCCATCCCGAGCTGCAGGCTGCCATGCGCGAAGCGGAAGCCATGACCGCGGGAAGCAATCGCTTCATTCTGCAGATCGCCGCCAACTACGGCGGTCAGTGGGATATCGCGCAGGCTGCGCAGCGTCTTGCTCGCGAGGTTCAGGCCGGACATCTGCGTCCTGAAGACATCACGCCTGATCTGCTGCAAACCTGTCTGGCGACCGGTGATCTGCCGTTGCCGGACCTGTGTATCCGCACGGGCGGCGAGCACCGCATCAGCAACTTCCTGCTGTGGCAACTGGCCTATGCCGAGTTGTACTTCTCCGACCTGTTCTGGCCGGACTTCAAACACGATGCCATGCGTAATGCGCTGGCCGATTTCGCTTCGCGTCAGCGTCGTTTCGGTAAAACGAGCGAGCAGATCGAAGCTGGAGCCCGGGTTTAATGCTTAAACAACGAATCATCACTGCGCTGATCCTGCTGCCGATCGCACTGGGCGGTTTTTTCCTGCTCGAGGGATCCGGCTTTGCGCTGTTCATCGGCCTGGTTGTCAGTCTGGGTGCCTGGGAATGGGCGCGCCTGGCCGGTTTCGCTGCGCAATCGTTTCGCGTTGGTTATGCGGCAATCGTCGCGCTGATGCTGTTCGTCATGTACATCCTGCCGGGGCTGGCGCCCTGGGTGCTCGGTGCCTCGGTAATCTGGTGGGCGGTGGCGACCTGGCTGGTGCTGACCTATCCGCGCTCCAGCGAGCGCTGGGCCAGTGCTGCCAGCAAGTTGGTGATCGGCCTGCTGATTCTCCTGCCGGCCTGGCAAGGGCTGATCTACATCAAGCAGAACCAGCTGGGTAACCTTCAGATCCTGGCCGTGATGGTGCTGGTCTGGGGCGCTGATATCGGTGCCTATTTCTCTGGTCGTGCTTTCGGCAAGCGCAAGCTGGCCCCGCAAGTCAGTCCGGGCAAAAGCTGGGAAGGCGTGTACGGCGGTCTGGCGCTGAGCCTGGTGATTACCACGCTGGTTGCGCTGTTTCGTGACTGGACGGTCGCGCAATTGTTCAAGGGCTTGATCGGTGCAGCGCTGATCGTGTTCATCTCCGTGGTGGGCGATCTGACGGAAAGCATGTTCAAGCGTCAGTCCGGCATCAAGGACAGCAGCAATCTGCTGCCGGGTCATGGCGGTGTACTGGACCGGATTGACAGCCTGACAGCGGCGATCCCGGTATTCGCGGTATTGCTGTGGATGGCGGCACCGTGAGTCGCCCACAGCAGATTACCGTTCTGGGGGCGACCGGTTCGATCGGTTTGAGCACTCTGGATGTCATTGCTCGTCATCCTGAGCGTTATCAGGTTTTTGCCCTGAGTGGTTTCACGCGCCTGAGCGAGCTGTTTGCCCTGTGCGTGCGCCATGTGCCGCAATTCGCGGTGGTGCCGGAAGTCGCAGCGGCGCGTGGCTTGCAGGACGATCTGCGTGCTGCCGGTCTGTCGACTCGCGTGCTGGTGGGCGAGGAGGGGCTGTGTCAGGTGGCGGCTGCTCCCGAGGTGGACGCGGTGATGGCGGCCATCGTCGGTGCTGCCGGTCTGCGCCCGACCCTCGCCGCGGTCGAGGCGGGCAAGAAAATTCTTTTGGCGAACAAGGAAGCGCTGGTGATGTCCGGCGCCTTGTTCATGGAAGCCGTGCGCAAGAGCGGTTCGGTCCTGCTGCCAATCGACAGTGAGCACAATGCGATTTTTCAGTGCATGCCGCAGGATTTTTCCCGTGGTTTGAGCAATGTCGGTGTGCGTCGGATTTTACTGACAGCCTCTGGCGGTCCCTTCCGGCAGACGCCGATGGCCGAACTGGCGCATGTTTCACCCGATCAGGCCTGTGCTCATCCGAACTGGTCCATGGGGCGCAAGATCTCGGTGGATTCAGCCAGCATGATGAACAAGGGGCTTGAGCTGATCGAGGCCTGCTGGCTGTTCGATGCCCGACCGTCGCAAGTCGAGGTGGTGATCCATCCGCAAAGCGTGATTCACTCCCTGGTCGACTATGTGGATGGCTCGGTGCTGGCGCAGTTGGGCAATCCCGACATGCGTACCCCCATCGCCAATGCGTTGGCCTGGCCGGAGCGTATTGATTCGGGTGTGGCTCCACTGGATCTGTTTGCCATCGCGCGACTGGATTTCGAGGCACCCGATGAGAAGCGCTTTCCGTGCCTGCGACTGGCACGTCAGGCAGCCGAGGCGGGCAACAGTGCGCCTGCCATGCTCAATGCCGCGAATGAAGTGGCGGTAGCAGCGTTTCTCGACGGGCGGGTTCGCTACCTCGAAATCGCGAGTATCATCGAGGAAGTGTTGAATCTCGAGCCGGTGGTTGCGCTGAATGATCTTGATGCGGTGTTTACCGCGGACGCGGCGGCACGCACGCTGGCCGGTCAATGGCTGACTCGCCACGGTCGATAGACCTGAAGAAAGCACACGGCTTCAGGCGGAACGGAACAGGATTGCGGAGAAAGTAGATGAGCGCGCTCTATATGATTGCCGGCACCCTGATCGCCTTGGGTGTGCTGGTCACCTTTCACGAATTCGGCCACTTCTGGGTCGCGCGTCGCTGTGGCGTCAAGGTTCTGCGCTTTTCCGTGGGCTTCGGCATGCCGTTGCTGCGCTGGCACGACAAGCAGGGAACCGAGTTCGTCGTCGCGGCCATTCCGCTGGGCGGCTACGTCAAGATGCTGGATGAGCGTGAAGGTGAAGTGCCGGCCGATCAGCTCCATCAGTCTTTCAATCGCAAGTCCGTTCGTCAGCGCATTGCCATCGTCGCCGCCGGTCCCGTTGCCAACTTTCTGCTGGCCATGGTGTTCTTCTGGGTGCTGGCCATGCTGGGCAGCGAACAGGTGCGTCCGGTCATCGGTGCAGTCGAGTCCGGCAGTATCGCGGCGAAGGCCGGCCTGAGTGCGGGCCAGGAAATCGTGGCCATCGACGGCGAGCCGACGTCCGGCTGGGCTGCGGTCAATCTGCAATTGGTACGTCGCCTGGGGGAAAGTGGTTCGCTGCAGGTGCTGGTGCGCGAGCAGGGCTCTACTGCTGATTCGCCACGGGAGCTTGCGCTGGATCATTGGCTCAAAGGGGCTGACGAGCCGGATCCGATTCGCTCCCTGGGTATTCGCCCATGGCGCCCTGCGCTGCCGCCAGTGCTCGCTGAGCTCGATCCGAAAGGCCCGGCACAGGCTGCCGGGCTGAAAACCGGTGATCGCCTTCTGGCCCTTGATGGCAAGGCGCTGGATGACTGGCAGCAGGTCGTCGATACGGTACGTACGCGTCCTGATACCAAAATCATGCTGCGCGTCGAGCGCGACGGTGCTCAAATCGACGTCCCGGTGACACTGGCGGCGCGCGGCGAGAGCAAGTCGCCAAGCGGTTATCTGGGGGCGGGGGTGAAGGCCGTCGACTGGCCACCGGAGATGATTCGCGAGGTCAGCTACGGCCCTTTGGCCGCGATTGGCGAGGGTGCCCGTCGTACCTGGACCATGAGTGTCCTGACGCTGGATTCACTGAAGAAAATGCTGTTCGGCGAGCTCTCGGTAAAAAACTTGAGTGGACCGATAACCATTGCTAAAGTGGCGGGCGCTTCTGCCCAGTCGGGCGTTGCTGATTTCCTGAATTTCCTTGCTTATCTGAGTATTAGCCTGGGGGTTCTGAATTTGCTGCCCATTCCTGTACTGGATGGGGGGCATTTGTTGTTTTATCTGATCGAGTGGGCGCGTGGTCGTCCCTTGTCGGATCGGGTGCAAGGTTGGGGGATACAGATCGGTATCAGTTTGGTGGTCGGGGTGATGTTGCTTGCTCTGGTCAACGACCTGGGTCGTCTGTAACGCTTCGCTGAATTGCGAATCTGCCGCATTTTGCGGCAGTTTGTTTATTGCCAGTTGGAATAAGAAAGGACTTCATGAAACGTCTGCTGCTAACTGCGGTTCTCACCGTATTGATGATCGCCGAAGTTCACGCCGAGTCCTTCACTATCTCTGATATTCGCGTCAACGGCCTCCAGCGGGTCTCCGCGGGTAGCGTCTTTGGTGCCTTGCCGTTGAACGTCGGCGAGCAGGCGGATGATCGTCGCCTGGTGGAATCCACTCGTGCGTTGTTCAAAACCGGTTTCTTTCAAGATATCCAGCTGGGCCGCGAAGGCAACGTTCTGGTGATCACCGTCGTCGAACGTCCATCGGTCGCAAGCATCGAGATCGAAGGCAACAAGGCGATCTCCACCGAAGACCTGATGAAGGGCCTCAAGCAATCCGGTCTGGCCGAAGGCGAGATCTTCCAGCGCGCGACCCTCGAAGGCGTGCGTAACGAGCTGCAACGTCAGTACGTTGCGCAAGGTCGTTACTCGGCTACCGTCGATACCGAAGTGGTATCGCAGCCGCGTAACCGTGTCGGCCTGAAAGTGAAGATCAACGAAGGCACCGTTGCTGCCATTCAGCATATCAACGTGGTGGGCAACACGGTTTTCCCCGAGGAAGACCTGGTCGACCTGTTCGAGCTGAAAACCACCAACTGGCTGTCGTTCTTCAAGAACGACGACAAATACGCCCGTGAAAAGCTTTCCGGTGACCTGGAGCGTCTGCGTTCCTACTACCTGGACCGCGGCTATATCAACATGGATATCGCTTCGACCCAGGTTTCCATTACTCCGGACAAAAAGCACGTCTATATCACTGTCAACGTCAACGAAGGCGAGAAGTACACCGTTCGTGACGTCAAGCTCAGTGGTGACCTGAAAGTGCCTGAAGACCAGGTCAAGTCCCTGCTGCTGGTGCAGAAAGGTCAGGTTTTCTCGCGCAAGCTGATGACCACCACCTCGGAACTGATTACCCGTCGTCTGGGCAACGAGGGCTACACCTTCGCCAACGTCAACGGTGTTCCGCAGCCGCACGACGATGACCACACCGTGGACATCCTGTTCGCTGTAGATCCAGGCAAGCGTGCCTACGTCAACCGTATCAACTTCCGTGGCAACACCAAGTCCGAGGACGAAGTGCTGCGTCGTGAAATGCGCCAGATGGAAGGCGGCTGGGCTTCTACCTACCTGATCGACCAGTCCAAGACCCGTCTTGAACGTCTGGGCTTCTTCAAGGAAGTCAACGTCGAGACCCCGGCTGTTCCAGGTGTCGACGACCAGGTTGACGTGAACTATGCCGTTGAAGAGCAGGCTTCCGGTTCGATCACCGCCAGCGTCGGTTTTGCCCAGAGCGCCGGTCTGATCCTCGGTGGTTCTATCACCCAGAACAACTTCCTGGGTACCGGTAACCGCGTCAGCGTCGGCCTCACCCGTAGTGAATACCAGAGCCGCTACAACTTCGGCTACGTTGACCCCTACTGGACCGCCGACGGCGTGAGCCTGGGCTACAACGCGTTCTATCGCACCACCGACTACAAAGACCTCGACGTCGACGTAGCAAGCTATGCGGTAGACAGCCTGGGTGCCGGCGTGAACGTCGGTTACCCGATCAGCGAGACTTCGCGTCTGACCTTCGGCCTGTCCGCGCAACAGGACAAGATCAAGACCGGTCAGTACACCGTCGACGAGATTTTCGACTTCGTGAACCGCGAAGGCGACCAGTACCTGAACTTCAAGGCGTCGGCCGGCTGGTCTGAATCGACCCTGAACAAAGGCGTGCTGCCGACCCGTGGTCGTTCCCAGAGCCTGACCCTGGAAAGCACCATTCCGGGCAGCGACCTGTCGTTCTACAAACTCGACTACCGTGGTCAGCTGTTCCAGCCGATCACCGAGAACTACACCCTGCGTCTGCACACCGAGCTGGGCTATGGTGATGGTTACGGTTCGACCGATGGCTTGCCGTTCTATGAAAACTACTATGCTGGTGGTTTCAACTCGGTTCGCGGCTTCAAGGACAGCACCTTGGGTCCACGCAGTACGCCTAGCCGTGGTAAGGATAAGACCGGTAACGTCGGCACGATCGCAGACCCGGACCAGGATCCGCTGCCGTTCGGTGGCAACGTCCTGATCCAAGGTGGTGTGGAAGTCCTGTTCCCGATGCCGTTCGTCAAGGATCAGCGTTCGCTGCGTACTTCCGTGTTCTGGGATGTGGGTAACGTTTTCGACTCCAAGTGCCAGCAGACACTCAACACTGACGGCATCACCAAGTCCAAGACGCAGTGCAACGACATCAGCTTCAGCAACATGGCCAGTTCCGTCGGTGTCGGCGTGACCTGGGTTACCGCACTGGGTCCTTTGAGCTTCGCGCTGGCCACGCCGGTCAAGAAACCGGATAACGCTGAAACTCAAGTGTTCCAATTCTCCCTCGGCCAGACGTTCTAAGCGTCTGACCCAAGATAACGACAATGGATTTTGTAGGAGTGCATCGTGCGTAAGTTGACTCAATTGGTTCTCCTGGCCTCCGTACTGGTGGCAGGCCCGGCGTTTGCCGACATGAAAATCGCTGTTCTGAACTATCAAATGGCACTGCTGGAATCCGATGCGGCGAAGAAGTACGCCGTGGATGCCGAGAAGAAGTTCGGCCCGCAACTGACCAAGCTCAAGACGCTGGAAAGCAGCGCCAAGGGTATTCAGGATCGCCTGATGGCCGGTGGCGACAAGATGCAGCAGGGCGAGCGTGAGCGTCTGGAGCTGGAATTCAAGCAAAAGGCCCGGGACTTCCAGTTCCAGTCCAAGGAGCTGAACGAAGCCAAGGCCGTTGCTGACCGCGAAATGCTCAAGCAACTGAAGCCGAAACTGGATAGCGCAGTGGAAGAAGTCATCAAGAAAGGTGGTTTTGACCTGGTGTTCGAGCGTGGCGCAGTCATCGATGTCAAACCTCAGTACGACATCACGCGCCAGGTTATCGAGCGCATGAATCAGCTGAAGTAACCCATGACCGTGACTATCAAGCTCGGCCAGTTGGCCGAGTTCCTCGGCGCCACCCTGAGTGGCGATCCCGAGCAGCAAATTACTGGGCTAGCCACCTTGCAGGAGGCTGGCCCAGCTCAGTTGAGCTTTCTGGCAAACCCTCAATACCGCAAATACCTGGCCGGCTCCCAAGCCGCAGCGCTGTTGCTCAAGGCAGCCGACGCCGAAGGCTATGCCGGGAATGCACTGGTGGTGCCGGATCCTTACCTGGCTTATGCCCGTATTTCCCACCTGTTCGATCCGAAGCCGAAATCCACTGCCGGTATCCACCCGAGTGCGGTGATCGCGCCGGACGCCGTCGTTGATCCGACTGCCTGCATCGGTCCCTTTGTGGTGATCGAGGCGGGTGCGCGGATTGGGGCCGGTGTAACCCTCGGCGCGCATTGCGTCGTCGGTGCCCGTAGCGAAATCGGCGAGGGCGGCTGGCTGGCTCCGCGGGTGACGCTGTATCACGATGTGCGTATCGGCAAGCGAGTGGTGATTCAGTCCGGTGCCGTGCTCGGCGGTGAAGGCTTCGGCTTTGCCAACGAGAAAGGCATCTGGCAGAAAATCGCCCAGATCGGTGGCGTGACCATCGGCGACGATGTGGAGATCGGCGTTAATACCGCCATCGACCGCGGTGCGCTGGCCGACACCGTGATCGGCAACGGCGTGAAGCTCGACAACCAGATTCAGATCGCCCACAACGTACAGGTCGGTGATCACACCGCCATGGCCGCGTGCGTGGGGATTTCGGGCAGCACCAAAATCGGCAAGCACTGCATGCTCGCCGGGGGTGTCGGCCTGGTAGGGCACATCGATATTTGTGACAACGTTTTCCTGACTGGAATGACCATGGTTACCCACTCGATCACCGAGCCGGGTGCCTACTCTTCCGGTACAGCCATGCAGCCGGCTGCCGAATGGCGTAAAAGCGCGGCGCGCATTCGTCAGCTCGATGACCTCGCGCGGCGTTTGAAACAGCTTGAAAAGCGCGTAGGGGAAGTGACCCCTGGCGGCAATGCTTCATCTGAAGGCTGATACCATTTCCATATCAAGTGTGCACAGCCTCTGGACTGCCTCCTTGATTTGCTAGAGGAGTGCGCGTCAGTCGCGCTCCCAATCTTTACATAGGCTTCCCCCCGAAATGATGGACATCAACGAGATTCGCGAATACCTGCCTCACCGTTACCCGTTCCTGCTGGTGGACCGGGTAGTGGAGTTGGATACGGAAGGCAAGCGCATTCGCGCCTACAAGAATGTCAGCATCAACGAACCGTTCTTCAATGGTCACTTCCCGGCCCACCCGATCATGCCGGGCGTGCTGATTATCGAAGCGATGGCTCAGGCTGCCGGGATCCTTGGTTTCAAGATGCTCGATGTGAAACCGGCCGATGGCACCCTCTACTATTTCGTCGGTTCCGACAAACTGCGTTTCCGTCAGCCAGTGCTGCCGGGTGACCAGTTGATCCTCGAAGCCAAGTTCATCAGCTGCAAACGCCAGATCTGGAAGTTCGAATGCCAGGCTTCGGTCGATGGCAAGCCGGTCTGCTCCGCTGAAATCATCTGCGCGGAACGCAAGCTATGAGTTTGATTGACCCTCGCGCAATCATCGATCCTTCGGCCGTACTGGCCGAGGGTGTCGAGGTCGGCCCGTGGTCGATCATCGGCGCAGGTGTGGAAGTCGGCGAGGGAACAGTGATCGGGCCTCACGTGATCCTCAAAGGTCCAACCCGAATCGGCAAGCACAACCGCATCTACCAGTTTTCCTCGGTAGGCGAAGACACGCCGGATCTCAAGTACAAGGGCGAAGACACCCGTCTGGTGATCGGCGACCATAACGTGATCCGAGAAGGCGTGACGATTCACCGTGGCACGGTTCAGGATCGTTCCGAAACCACGCTGGGCGACCATAACCTGATCATGGCCTATGCCCACATCGGTCACGACAGTGTCATCGGCAACCATTGCATCCTGGTCAACAACACTGCGTTGGCCGGCCATGTGCACGTTGATGACTGGGCAATTCTGTCCGGTTTCACCCTGGTGCATCAGTATTGCCACATTGGCGCCCACAGCTTTTCCGGCATGGGCACAGCGATCGGCAAGGACGTTCCTGCGTTCGTTACCGTATTCGGCAACCCGGCCGAAGCGCGCAGCATGAACTTCGAGGGCATGCGCCGTCGCGGTTTCAGCGAAGACGCCATTCACGCCCTGCGCCGGGCGTACAAAACGGTGTATCGCCAGGGCCTGACCGTCGAACAGGCGCTGGCCGAACTGGCCGAGCCGTCTGCACAGTTCCCGGAAGTCGCGATGTTCCGTGACTCCATCCAGTCGTCGACCCGCGGCATCACCCGCTGACCATGGCCAATCTGCGTATTGCGCTGGTGGCGGGGGAGGCTTCCGGTGACATTCTGGGCGCCGGTCTCATGCGCGCCCTCAAGGCACAGCATCCTGCGGTGGAGTTCATCGGAGTCGGCGGTCCGCTGATGCAGGCCGAAGGCCTGACCTCCTATTTTCCGATGGAACGTCTGTCGGTCATGGGGCTGGTGGAAGTCCTGGGGCGGTTGCGCGAGTTGCTCAAGCGCCGCAAGGACCTGATCGCCACGCTGATCGCCGAAAAACCGGATGCCTTCATCGGCATTGATGCACCGGATTTCAACCTCAATATCGAACTCAAACTGCGTCAGGCCGGGATCAAGACCGTGCACTACGTCAGCCCTTCGGTATGGGCCTGGCGGCAGAAGCGGGTGCTGAAGATCCGCGAAGGCTGCGACCTGATGCTCACGTTGTTGCCGTTCGAAGCAAAGTTTTACGAAGAGAAGGGCGTGCCGGTGCGGTTCGTCGGTCATACGCTGGCCGATACCATTCCACTGGAGGCTGATCGTGCGTCCGCGCGTGCCGAGCTGGGGCTGTCTGACGGCCCGCTGGTGGCTTTGATGCCGGGCAGCCGCGGCGGCGAAGTCAGTCGTCTGGGTGCGCTGTTCCTCGATACCGCCGAACGCCTGCGTGCCATGCGCCCGGGGCTGCGCTTTGTCATGCCGTGCGCCAACCCCGAACGTCGGGCCCAGCTTGAAGCGTTGCTGGCCGGTCGCGACCTGCCAGTGACCCTGCTCGACGGCAAGTCCCACCTGGCGTTGGCCGCGTGCAACGCGGTCCTGATCGCGTCGGGTACGGCGACCCTTGAGGCGCTGCTGTACAAGCGCCCGATGGTCGTGGCCTACCGTCTTGCGCCGCTGACGTACTGGATTCTCAAGCGCATGGTCAAGAGCCCGTACGTCTCTCTGCCCAACCTGCTGGCCCAGCGACTGTTGGTGCCGGAATTGTTGCAGGATGATGCGACGGTCGAGGCACTGGCCCAGACCCTTTCGCCGCTGATCGACGGCGGTGAAGAACAGACTCGTGGCTTCGACGAAATCCACCGCACCCTGCGTCTGGACGCCTCCAATCAGGCGGCTGACGCCGTTCTGAACCTGATCGGGCAAAAACGATGAGCAAGACAAGCATGCAGATGGGCCTGGATTTCACCCTGGTCGCCGAAGTCGAAGAACTGGTGGCCGGCGTTGATGAAGTCGGTCGCGGCCCGTTGTGCGGTGCAGTCGTCACGGCGGCGGTCATCCTCGATCCGAACCGTCCGATTATCGGTCTCAACGACTCGAAAAAACTCACCGAAGCCAGGCGGGAAAAGCTCTACGACGAAATCTGCGAAAAGGCGCTGAGCTGGTGCATCGCCCGCGCCGAGGTCGAAGAGATCGACGAACTGAACATTCTGCACGCCACCATGCTGGCGATGCAGCGTGCGGTGGCCGGCCTGCACATCCAGCCGAAACTGGCGATGATCGACGGCAACCGTTGCCCGAAACTGCCGATGCGTTCCGAAGCGGTGGTCAAGGGCGACAGCAAGGTTCCGGCCATTGCGGCGGCGTCGATTCTGGCCAAGGTCAGCCGCGACCGTGAGATGGCGGCGTTCGAGTTGATTTATCCGGGTTATGGCATCGGTGGCCACAAAGGCTACCCGACCCCCGTTCATCTGGAAGCGCTGGTGCGCCTCGGGCCGACGCCGATTCATCGCCGTTCGTTTGCCCCGGTGCGACAGGCTTACGAGGCGCTGGAAGGTCTCACGCCGGTTTAGCGGCGAGGCTGATGTTTTATTCTGGGCCCGGTACAATCCGGGCCTTGTTGTTTCTATGTAACTGGACAGGATCACTATGCCGGCTTCATTCGTTCATCTACGCCTGCACACTGAATACTCCCTGGTCGACGGGCTGGTGCGGATCAAGCCGCTGGTCAAGGCCCTGACCGGTATGGGCATGCCGGCCGTTGCGGTTACCGACCAGAACAACATGTGTTCGCTGGTCAAGTTCTATAAAAACGCCATGGGCGCGGGAATCAAACCGATCTGCGGCGCCGACCTGTGGCTGTCGAACAAGGATCCGGACGGGCCGTTGAGCCGGATCAGTCTGCTGGTCATGAATGCCCAGGGCTATCGCAACCTCACCGAGCTGATTTCCCGTGGCTTCATCGACGGTCAGCGCAACGGCATGGTCATCATCGAGCGCGAATGGGTCGCCGAGGCCAACGAAGGCCTGATCATGCTGTCCGCCGCCAAAGAAGGCGAGATCGGCATGGCCATGATCGGCGGCAACCCCGCCGAGGCCGAGGCCCTCACCCGCGAGTGGATGTCGGTGTTCCCGGATCGTTTTTATCTGGAAATCCAGCGTACCAACCGTCCGAACGACGAAGAGCAACTGCACGGTGCCGTGGCCCTGGCCGAGAAGCTCGGTGCGCCACTGGTCGCTACCAACGATGTGCGCTTCATCAAGCAGGAAGACTTCGCCGCCCACGAAACCCGCGTCTGCATCGGTGAGGGCCGGGCCCTCGACGACCCGCGGCGTTCGAAGAACTACAGTGATCAGCAGTACCTGAAAAGCGCCGAGGAAATGGCCGAGCTGTTCAGCGACTTGCCGGATGCGGTGGAAAACACCGTCGAGATCGCCAAGCGCTGCAACATCGACGTGAAGCTGGGCAAACACTTCCTGCCGGACTATCCGATTCCCGATGGCATGACCATCGACGAGTATTTCCGCAAGGTATCGTTTGACGGTCTGGAAGAGCGTCTCAGCGTACTGCTGCCCAAGGACACCACTGAAGATTACGAGGCCAAGCGACAGGTCTACGTCGACCGGCTGAATTTCGAGCTGGATATCATCATCCAGATGGGGTTCCCCGGTTACTTCCTGATCGTGATGGACTTTATCCAGTGGGCCAAGAACAACGGTGTGCCGGTGGGCCCTGGCCGGGGGTCGGGTGCCGGATCGCTGGTGGCCTATGTACAGAAGATCACCGACCTCGACCCGCTGGAATATGACCTGCTGTTCGAACGTTTCCTCAACCCGGAACGGGTATCGATGCCGGACTTCGACGTCGACTTCTGCATGGACGGTCGCGACCGGGTAATCGATTATGTGGCCGAAAAATACGGCCGCAATGCGGTGAGCCAGATCATCACTTTCGGTTCCATGGCGGCGAAGGCTGTGGTGCGAGACGTGGCGCGGGCCCAAGGCAAGTCGTTCGGCCTGGCGGATCGCCTGTCGAAGATGATTCCGTTCGAAGTCGGCATGACCCTGGAAAAAGCCTACGAGCAGGAAGAAATCCTGCGCGACTTCATCAAGGTGGATGAAGAAGCGGCGGAAATCTGGGAGATGGCGCGCAAGCTCGAAGGCGTGGTGCGTAACGTCGGTAAACACGCCGGTGGTGTGGTGATCGCGCCGACCAAACTGACCGACTTCTCGCCGATTTATTGCGACGAGGCCGGCGACGGTCTGGTGACCCAGTTCGACAAGGATGATGTGGAGGCGGCCGGTCTGGTGAAGTTCGACTTCCTCGGTCTGCGGACCCTGACGATCATCGACTGGGCACTGAAAACCATCAACCGTGACCGCGCCAAGGTCAACGAGCCGCCGCTGGACATCGCGTTCATCCCGCTGGATGACAAGCCGACGTATCAACTGCTGCAAAAAGCTGAAACCACCGCGGTATTCCAGCTCGAATCCCGCGGCATGAAAGAGCTGATCAAAAAGCTCAAGCCCGACTGCCTCGAAGACTTGATCGCACTGGTGGCCCTGTTCCGTCCGGGCCCGCTGCAGTCCGGCATGGTGGATGACTTCATCAACCGCAAGCATGGTCGCGCGGAACTGGCGTATCCGCACCCGGATTACCAGTACGAAGGCCTGCAACCGGTGCTGGCGCCGACCTACGGCATCATCCTGTATCAGGAACAGGTGATGCAGATCGCCCAGGTCATGGCCGGTTACACCCTCGGTGGTGCGGACATGCTGCGTCGGGCGATGGGTAAGAAAAAACCCGAGGAAATGGCCAAGCAGCGCGGCGGTTTCATTGAGGGCTGTGCGTCGAACAATATCGACGCGGACCTGGCGGGTAACATTTTCGACCTGGTGGAAAAATTCGCCGGTTACGGCTTCAACAAATCCCACTCCGCCGCCTACGGTCTGGTGTCGTACCAGACCGCCTGGCTGAAAGCTCACTACCCGGCGCCGTTCATGGCTGCGGTGCTTTCGGCGGATATGCACAACACCGACAAGGTCGTGACCTTGATCGAGGAAGTGCGCACGATGAAGCTGCGCCTCGATGCGCCGGACGTGAACACGTCGGAATTCAAGTTCACGGTGAACGACGAAGGCCGCATCGTGTATGGCCTGGGCGCGATCAAAGGCGTCGGCGAAGGCCCGGTGGAAGCAATCACCGAGGCTCGTCAGGCCGGCCCGTTCAAGGACTTGTTCGACTTCTGCGCCCGGGTCGACCTCAAACGTATCAACAAGCGCACGCTGGACGGTCTGATCCGCAGCGGCGCGCTGGATCGCCTCGGCCCGTACTTCCACGACGAGCAGAAGGCGTATCAGGCCAACATCGACCGTAACCGCGCGGTGTTGCTGGCGGCGATGGAAGAGGCGATCAAGTCGGCCGAGCAGACTGCCCGTACCCGTGACAGCGGCCATGCCGACCTGTTTGGCGGGTTGTTCGTCGAAGAGGACGCGGACGTTTACGCGATCCACCGCAAGGCGAAAGAGCTGACCCTCAAGGAGCGGCTCAAAGGTGAAAAAGACACCTTGGGCCTGTACCTGACCGGTCACCCGATCGATGAATACGAAGGTGAAATCCGCCGTTTCGCCCGCCAGCGCATCATCGATCTGAAACCGGCCCGGGACACCCAGACCGTGGCGGGGATGATCATTGCCCTGCGGGTGATGAAGAACAAAAAGGGCGACAAGATGGGCTTCATCACCCTCGACGACCGCTCCGGGCGGATCGAGGCGTCGCTGTTTGCCGATGCGTTCCATTCTGCGCAATCGCTGTTGCAGACCGATGCGATGGTGGTGGTCGAAGGCGAGGTCAGCAACGACGACTTCTCCGGCGGCCTGCGCCTGCGGGTCAAACGGGTGATGAGCATGGAAGATGCGCGCACCAACCTGGCCGAGAGCCTGCGCCTGAAGTTGCAGACCCAGGATCTGAAAGGCGATCAGCTACGCTGGTTGGGGGATTTGCTCAAGCGTCACCGCGGGGCGTGCCCGATTACCATGGAGTACACCAGCCCTGATGCGAAGACCTTGCTGCAGTTTGGCGAGACCTGGCGGATCGACCCGGCGGATGCCTTGATTCAAGCCCTGCGTGACCAGTTCGGGCGAGACAACGTCTTCCTCCAATACCGTTGACCGGCAGGTGAGAACACGCCGCCTGCCCACAACCTGAATTTTTAATCTCGACCTCAGCGCGCCTCTCCCTTAAGGTAGGGCGCGAATAGACAACCGGCCGGCCCAAGCTCAATTGGGACACGACCCAAGACGGACGCCTATGAACCCGAATTTCCTGGATTTCGAACAGCCGATCGCCGACCTGCAAGCCAAGATCGAAGAGTTGCGCTTGGTCGGTAATGACAATTCGCTGAATATCGGCGATGAGATCTCCCGCCTGCAGGACAAGAGCAAGACGCTCACCGAAGACATCTTCGGCAAGCTGACCAGCTGGCAGATCGCACGTCTGGCACGTCACCCGAAACGTCCCTACACCCTGGACTACATCGAGCACATCTTCACCGAGTTCGACGAGCTGCACGGTGATCGTCACTTCTCCGACGACGCGGCCATTGTAGGCGGCGTGGCACGTCTGGAAGACCAGCCAGTGATGGTGATCGGTCACCAGAAGGGCCGTGAAGTGCGTGAAAAGGTACGCCGCAACTTCGGCATGCCGCGTCCGGAAGGCTACCGCAAGGCGTGCCGCCTGATGGAAATGGCCGAGCGTTTCAAGATGCCGATCCTGACCTTCATCGACACCCCGGGCGCCTACCCTGGCATCGATGCTGAAGAGCGCAACCAGAGCGAAGCGATTGCCTGGAACCTGCGCGTCATGGCCCGCCTGAAAACCCCGATCATCGCCACCGTGATTGGTGAAGGTGGTTCCGGCGGTGCACTGGCGATCGGTGTGTGCGACCAGCTGAACATGCTGCAGTACTCGACCTACGCGGTGATCTCGCCGGAAGGCTGCGCTTCGATTCTGTGGAAAACCGCAGAAAAGGCGCCGGATGCCGCTGAAGCGATGGGCATCACCGCCGAGCGTCTGAAAGGCCTGGGCATCGTCGACAAGGTGATCAGCGAGCCTCTGGGCGGCGCCCACCGTGATCCGGCCGCTGCCGCAGCATCGATCCGCGCCGAGCTGAGCTCGCAACTGGCGATGCTGAAGAAGTTCGACAACGAAGCGCTGCTCAAGCGTCGTTATGATCGTCTGATGAGCTACGGCCTCTGATCGAACGCCGTTTTGGCTGACAACGCAAAACACTGTGGGAGCGGGCTTGCCCGCGAATGCGATGTAACATTCAACGACTGTGTTGGCTGTTTCACCGCTTTCGCGAGCAAGCCCGCTCCCGCTTTTGGTTTGTGAAAAGGTAGAAAAATGGGTCAGCCCTCGATTGATTTACCTTCCAGGCTTTTGGGCAGTCTCAAGCCCTGGCTCGATGCGGCTCATTGGCGTATCGCTTTCTCGGGTGGCCTCGATTCCACCGTCCTGCTGCACCTTCTGGCAACTCTGGCCAAAACCGAATCCCTTCCGTTGCTAAGCGCCATCCATGTCCATCACGGCCTTCAGGCTGTGGCGGATGCGTGGCCGGAGCATTGTCAGTCTGTCTGTGACGGCGTGGGCGTGCCATTGACGGTTGTTCACGTCACCGTGCCAAAGGGTGCCAGCCTGGAGCGCGCGGCGCGGGATGCGCGTTACGCGGTGTTCAGTGCAGCAACCCGGGTCAATGATGTGTTGCTGACTGGCCAGCACCGCGACGATCAAGCCGAAACGCTGCTGTTCCGTCTGCTGCGTGGTGCCGGGGTTCGGGGTCTCTCCGGCATGCCAGCCCGGCGTGCGCTGGGGCAGGGCAGTCTGGTTCGGCCCTTGCTCGACGTCACGCGTGCTGAACTTGAAGCCTATGCGCAGGAACATCAGCTGCACTGGGTAGACGACCCGTCGAATCAGGATCGACAGTTCTCGCGCAACTACCTGCGTCATCAGGTCATGCCGCTGCTGACCGGTCGCTGGCCGCAGGCACACGCCAGCATGGCCCGCAGTGCGGCACATCTGCGCGAGGCGCAGGGCTTGCTTGATGAGTTGGCGCAGATCGATCTGAAGTCAGCGATGACATCCAGCGAGTTTGCATGGCTGGGAGTGCCATCCCTGGAGCTTGCAGCCATGGCGGGACTGTCGGCTGCGCGCCAGCGAAATGCACTCAGTCACTGGCTCGAACCGCATACGCGACTGCCGGACACCGACCATTGGTCGGGTTGGGTGGACCTGCGCGATGCCGGCAACGATGCTTCGGCGGTCTGGCGTCTGGCTGATGGCGAGTTGCACCGCAGCGCCGGTCGCCTGTGGTGGCTCAGCGGCCATTGGCTGCGTACGCCGGCGGTCTGCGGCGACTGGCAGGCGCCGTCGCTGGCGCTACGCTTGCCCGATAACGGGCGTGTCATGTTCACCGGTCAGACTCCCGCAGGAGCACTGCAGATCCGCTATCGTCAGGGCGGTGAAGTGATGCATCTGACGGATCGCGGACATCGCGATCTCAAGCGTCTGCTCAATGAGCGCGCGGTGCCGGCCTTCGTGCGTGGCAGATTGCCGCTGCTGTTTCGCGGTGAAGAATTGCTCGCCGTGGCGAACCTGCCGGGGCTCGACGGCAATGCGCTGGAAGGCTGGCGATTGCATTGGCAGCCTTCGGACGAAGATCAAGGTTTGAGATGAAGGGGGCATTCCGGTAGACTACGCTCCCTTCTTGATACAACTTCTGTGGATTCGCCTGAATTGCAGGAGTTGCCGATTACCAAGCAGTCTTTGCTGGGCGATTCCAAAAAATGTGTAGCGAGCAACGTACCGGTGTTTTCACTTCCGGTCTGTCCCAACGCGGCGGTTTTTTTGAAAGGTGCACTGTGATTAATGCAGGTGATCGGGGGCTTCGGCCTTCCTTCGCTTTCCCCGGCGGCTCGGACCGCTTTAACGCAGACTTCTAGGGTTTTTCATGACGCGCTACATATTCGTCACGGGCGGTGTTGTTTCTTCTTTGGGGAAAGGCATTGCATCGGCTTCATTGGCGGCCATCCTGGAGGCGCGGGGGCTTAAGGTCACCATGCTGAAGCTGGATCCGTACATCAACGTCGACCCGGGCACCATGAGCCCGTTCCAGCACGGTGAAGTGTTCGTCACCCACGACGGCGCCGAGACCGACCTGGACCTGGGCCACTACGAGCGGTTCATCCGCACGACCATGACCCAGAACAACAACTTCACCACCGGCCGTGTCTACGAGCACGTGCTGCGCAAAGAGCGCCGTGGTGACTACCTGGGTGCAACCATCCAGGTGATTCCGCACATCACCGACGAAATCAAGCGTCGCATCATCAAGGGTGCCGGCGATGCCGACGTGGCCCTGGTGGAAATCGGCGGTACCGTTGGCGACATCGAATCGCAACCGTTCCTCGAAGCCATCCGCCAGTTGCGTGTGGAAGTCGGTTCCAAGCGCGCGATGCTGATGCACCTGACTCTGGTGCCGTACATCGCCACCGCGGGCGAAACCAAAACCAAGCCGACCCAGCACTCCGTGAAGGAACTGCGTTCGATCGGTCTGCAGCCAGACGTGCTGATCTGCCGCTCCGACCATCCGGTGGATGTGTCGTCGCGCCGCAAGATCGCGCTGTTCACCAACGTTGAAGAGCGTGCGGTGATCTCCCTGGAAGACGTCGACACCATCTACAAGATCCCGGCCGTGCTGCACGCTCAGGGTCTGGACGATTTCGTCGTCGAGCGTTTCGGCCTGCAATGCAATGGCGCCGACCTGTCCGAGTGGGAAAAGGTCGTCGATGCCAAGCTGAACCCGGAGCACGAAGTCACCATCGCGATGGTCGGCAAGTACATGGAACTGCTGGACGCCTACAAGTCGCTGATCGAAGCGATGAGTCACGCCGGCATCACCAACCGTACCAAGGTCAACCTGCGCTACATCGATTCCGAAGACATCGAGAACCAGGGCACTGCGCTGCTGGAAGGCGTCGACGCGATCCTCGTACCGGGCGGCTTCGGTCTGCGTGGCGTGGAAGGCAAGATCACTGCCGTTCAATACGCTCGCGAAAACAAGGTTCCGTACCTGGGGATCTGCCTGGGCATGCAAGTGGCGGTCATCGAGTTCGCCCGTAACGTGCTGGGCTGGAAAGACGCAAACTCCACCGAGTTTGATCGCGCCAGCGGCCATCCGGTTGTCGGTCTGATCACCGAGTGGGAAGACGCCACCGGTGCTGTTGAAGTGCGTACCGAAGCGTCCGACCTGGGCGGCACCATGCGCCTCGGCGCTCAGGAATGCCTGCTCGAACCCGGCTCCAAGGTGCACGACTGCTACGGCAAGGATGTGATTGTCGAGCGTCACCGTCACCGTTACGAAGTGAACAACAACCTGCTGCCGCAGATCATCGAGGCCGGCCTGAAAATCTCCGGTCGCTCTTCCGATGCAGCGCTGGTTGAAGTGGTCGAAGCACCGGATCATCCATGGTTCGTCGCTTGCCAGTTCCACCCGGAATTCACCTCGACTCCGCGTGACGGTCACCCGCTGTTCAGCGGTTTCGTGAAAGCAGCGTTGGCTCAACACCAGAAGAAGGCGTAACCCGATGGCACAGAAGATCATCCGCGTCGGCGACATCGAGATTGCCAACGACAAACCCATGGTGCTGTTCGGCGGCATGAACGTGCTGGAAAGCCGTGACATGGCCATGCAGGTTTGCGAAGAGTATGTGAAGGTCACCGAAAAACTCGGTATCCCTTATGTGTTCAAGGCCAGCTTCGACAAGGCCAACCGTTCTTCTGTGACCTCCTATCGCGGTCCTGGCCTGGAAGAGGGCATGCGCATCTTCCAGGACATCAAACAAGCCTTCGGCGTGCCGATCATCACCGACGTCCACGAGCCTGACCAGGCCGCGGTCGTCGCCGAGGTCTGCGACATCATCCAGCTGCCGGCCTTCCTGTCGCGCCAGACCGATCTGGTCGTCGCGATGGCCAAGACCAATGCCGTCATCAACATCAAGAAAGCCCAGTTCCTCGCGCCTCAGGAAATGAAACACATCCTGAACAAGTGCGTGGAAGCGGGTAACGATCAGTTGATCCTCTGCGAGCGCGGTTCGAGCTTCGGTTACAACAACCTCGTGGTCGACATGCTCGGCTTCGGCATCATGAAGCAGTTCGAGTACCCGGTATTCTTCGACGTGACCCATTCGCTGCAAATGCCTGGCGGTCGTTCCGACTCCGCCGGCGGTCGCCGCGCCCAGGTCACCGACCTGGCCAAGGCTGGCATGAGCCAGTCGCTGGCGGGTCTGTTCCTCGAAGCGCACCCGGACCCGGACAACGCCAAATGCGACGGCCCTTGCGCCTTGCGTCTGGACAAACTGGAGCCATTCCTGGCCCAGCTCAAAGCCCTGGACGAACTGGTGAAGAGTTTTCCGACGGTAGAAACCGCGTAAACCTCAATTCTCCGGTAAAGTACCGCACGATTTGTCGCTCATGCCCTCGGGTATGAGCGTTGTCGTCTGCAAGCTGCCCGCTGCACACCACTTGCCGACGGTCAAAAGATTTCCTCTAGCTGCGTCGTTTTCGTCAACTTTGGAGTGTTTACAACAATGGCAAAAATCGTCGACATCAAAGGTCGTGAAGTTCTCGACTCCCGTGGCAATCCCACCGTGGAAGCGGACGTGCTTCTCGACAACGGCATCATCGGCAGCGCTTGCGCGCCGTCCGGTGCATCCACTGGCTCGCGTGAAGCGCTCGAGCTGCGTGATGGCGACAAGAGCCGTTACCTGGGCAAGGGCGTGCTCAAGGCGGTAGCCAACATCAACGGTCCGATCCGCGATCTGCTGCTGGGCACCGACCCAAGCGACCAGAAAGCCCTGGATCACGCGATGATCAAGCTCGACGGTACCGAAAACAAAGCGACCCTGGGCGCCAACGCCATCCTCGCCGTGTCCCTGGCTGCGGCCAAGGCGGCTGCACAGGATCAGGACCTGCCGCTGTACGCACACATCGCCAACCTGAACGGCACCCCGGGTGTGTACTCGATGCCGGTTCCGATGATGAACATCATCAACGGCGGCGAACACGCCGACAACAACGTCGACATCCAGGAATTCATGGTTCAGCCGGTTGGCGCCAAGTCTTTCTCGGAAGGTCTGCGCATGGGCACCGAGATTTTCCATCACCTGAAAGCCGTTCTGAAGGCCCGTGGCCTGAGCACTGCTGTGGGTGACGAAGGCGGTTTCGCGCCGAACCTGGCTTCCAATGAAGACGCGCTGAAAGTGATCTCCGAAGCTGTCGCCAACGCCGGCTACAAGCTGGGCACCGACGTGACCCTGGCTCTGGACTGCGCAGCCAGCGAATTCTTCGAAGACGGCAAGTACAACCTGTCCGGCGAAGGCCAGGTGTTCACCGCTGAAGGTTTCGCCGACTACCTCAAAGGTCTGACCGAGCGTTACCCGATCATCTCGATCGAAGACGGTCTGGACGAGTCCGACTGGGCTGGCTGGAAGATCCTTACCGACAAGATCGGCGAGAAGACCCAACTGGTCGGCGACGATCTGTTCGTGACCAACACCAAGATCCTGAAAGAAGGCATCGATAAAAAGATCGCCAACTCGATCCTGATCAAGTTCAACCAGATCGGCACCCTGACCGAAACCCTGGAAGCCATCCAGATGGCCAAGGCTGCCGGTTACACCGCCGTGATCTCGCACCGTTCGGGCGAAACCGAAGATTCGACCATTGCCGACCTGGCTGTGGGCACTTCGGCTGGCCAGATCAAGACCGGTTCGCTGTGCCGTTCCGACCGCGTTTCCAAGTACAACCAACTGCTGCGTATCGAAGAGCAGTTGAATGGCAAGGCCAAGTACAACGGTCGCTCCGAGTTCCGCGGCTGATTAAGTGCCCTGCCTCACCAATACTGCTTCATTTTGGCGGCGCCTGTTGCCGTCACGCAGCGTTGCCGCTCCTCGCCATAGCGCGCTATGACTCGTCGCGGCGCCTTGCTTGACGGCAACAGTCACTCGCCAAAAGTGAAGCGTATTGGTGAAGCAAGGCACACATGTTAAAAAGACACCGGATTGTGTCGGAAAAGTCGTGACAGCGATGGATTTGCCACTAATCTGATGCCTTATATGCACAAGCCTGGATATTCCAGGCTTCGTGCTATCAGATGCTTCAAAGTTTTTTGCGTGGCTGTCTTTTTTCACTGGATACCTGATATTCGATGCGCAGTCCTTACTGGTTGTTTCTCGTCTTGCTCTTGCTGCTGGCCGGTCTGCAGTACCGCCTGTGGGTGGGCAATGGCAGTCTGGCGCAAGTCGCCGAACTGAATCAGCAGATTGCTGATCAACACGCCGAGAACGAAGCCTTGCTGGAGCGCAATCGGGTGATGGACGCTGAAGTCAGCGAGTTGAAGAAAGGTATGGAGACCGTTGAAGAACGGGCTCGTCACGAACTGGGCATGGTCAAGGACGGCGAAACCCTTTACCAGTTGGCCCAATGATCGATTCTCTGCCGGCCTTCTGGGCCGTGATTCCTGCCGCGGGCGTCGGTGCCCGTATGGCCGCGGACCGTCCCAAGCAATACCTGCAACTGGGCGGGCGCACCATTCTTGAACACAGCCTCGGCTGTTTCCTCGATCACCCGAGCCTCAAGGGCCTGGTGGTCAGTCTTGCCGTTGATGATCCTTATTGGCCGAACTTGGCCAGCGCCAGCGATCCGCGAATTCAACGGGTCGACGGTGGTGCCGAACGTTCCGGCTCCGTGCTCAACGCCTTGCTGCATTTGCACGCGCAAGGTGCTGATGACGAGGACTGGGTGTTGGTGCACGATGCGGCGCGGCCGAACCTGAGCCGTGACGATCTCGACAAATTGCTCGCTGAGCTGGCGAACGATCCGGTCGGTGGTTTGCTGGCTGTGCCGGCGAAGGACACCCTGAAACGGGTCGACAAGCACGGTCGTGTGGTGGAAACCGTGGATCGCAGCGTGATCTGGCAGGCCTACACGCCGCAGATGTTTCGCCTGGGTGCCTTGCACCGGGCACTGGCGGACAGTCTGGTGGCCGATGCGCTGATCACCGATGAAGCCTCGGCGATGGAGTGGGCCGGCATGGCGCCGCGTCTGATCGAGGGCCGTGCGGATAACCTGAAAGTCACCCGTCCGGAAGACTTGGAATGGTTGCGCCAGCGCTGGGCCAACCGTCGTTAAATCCGGTACTCCGGCCGCTCGGCCAAACCTTCCTTGAGAAAATCCACCAGTTTGCGCACCTTCGGCGACAAGTGCCGCTGCTGCGGATACAGCGCCCACACCGCCGTATTCGGCGGTTGATGCGCTTCCAGCAAAGAGATCAACGCGCCGCTGTGCAGATGTTCCAGCACGTAATAGTCCGGCAATTGACACAGTCCGACACCTTGTAGCGCCGCATCCAGCACCGCTTGCCCACTGTTGCAGCGCCAGTTTCCCTGCACCCGCTGGGAAAATTCCCGCCCGTTCTGTTCAAGTTGCCAGATGTCCGAGCTGCCGATCAGGCAATTGTGTCGACTCAGTTCCGACAAGCTGTGTGGCCGACCATACCGTTCGAGGTAGGACGGCGATGCGCAGAGGTACATGCGCCGTGGGGCCAGTCGAGTTGCTACCAGGCGGGAATCCTGAAGGCGCCCGAGGCGGATCGCCAGGTCCAGGCCTTCGTGCACCAGGTCGAGTTGGCGGTTGGTCAGTTCGATATCAATGCGCAGTTGCGGGTAATACCCCATGAACCGGGTCACCAGCGGCACGATGAAGCGCTCGCCATAAGCCACGGCGCAGGTCATGCGCAGCATGCCTTTGGGTTCGCTGGTCAAATCACCGACTGCACGCAGCGCCTCTTCGCGACCATCCTGCAGGCGCTGGCAATGTTGCAAAAACGTCTGGCCAGCTTCGGTCAGGGTGACGCGCCGGGTGCTGCGATACAGCAGCCGCGTCTGCAAACGCTCTTCCAGCCGTACGATTTGTCGACTGATGTGCGAGGAAGAAACGCCCAGGCGTTCGGCAGCGGCGGTGAACTGGCTGCATTCGGCTACGGCGACGAACTCGTCGATGCCTTCCCAGCGGTTTTCGGACATGGGGATTATCCCTGTATGGCAATAATGTTTTGCTTTTGTCCGGATTATTCATCAAGCAGCGCTGGACTACACTCCCTGTCTGGTTTTTATTCAATGGATTCACTGGAGAGTCAGCATGATCAAGTCGCGCGCCGCCGTTGCCTTCGAGGCCAAGAAGCCGCTGGAAATCGTAGAAGTCGATGTCGCCATGCCCAAGGCCGGTGAAGTGTTGTTGCGCGTGGTGGCTTCCGGGGTTTGCCACACTGACGCCTACACCCTGTCGGGCGCTGACCCGGAAGGTATTTTCCCGTCGATCCTCGGCCATGAAGGCGGCGCAATCGTTGAAGCGATCGGCGAAGGCGTGACTTCCGTGGCCGTCGGCGACCACGTGATTCCGCTGTACACCCCGGAATGCGGCCAGTGCAAATTCTGCAAGTCGGGCAAGACCAACCTGTGTCAGGCGATTCGCGCCACTCAGGGCAAGGGCCTGATGCCGGACGGCACTTCGCGCTTTTCCTACAAGGGCCAAACGATTTTCCACTACATGGGTACTTCGACGTTCTCCGAGTACACCGTGCTGCCGGAAATCTCCGTGGCCAAGATCTCCAAGGATGCCCCGCTGGAAAAGGTCTGCCTGCTCGGTTGCGGCGTGACCACCGGTATCGGTGCGGTGATCAACACCGCCAAGGTCAAACCGGGTGACACCGTGGCGATCTTCGGTCTCGGCGGCATCGGTCTGTCGGCCGTGATTGGTGCAGTGAAGGCCAAGGCCTCGCGCATCGTCGCCATCGACATCAACCCGGCCAAATTCGAAATCGCCAAACAACTGGGTGCCACCGACTGCGTGAACCCGAAAGACTTCGATCGTCCTATCCAGGAAGTGATCGTCGACATGACCGACGGCGGCGTCGACTTCTCCTTCGAATGCATCGGCAACGTGCAACTGATGCGCGCAGCCCTCGAGTGCTGCCATAAAGGTTGGGGCGAGTCGGTGATCATCGGCGTTGCCGGTGCCGGCCAGGAAATCGCCACCCGTCCGTTCCAGCTGGTGACCGGTCGCGTCTGGCGCGGTTCGGCATTCGGCGGCGTGCGTGGCCGTACCGAATTGCCAAGCTACGTCGACATGGCGCAAAGCGGCGAGATCCCGCTGGACACTTTCATCACCCACACCATGGGGCTGGAAGACATCAACAAGGCCTTCGACCTGATGCACGAAGGCAAGAGCATCCGCACCGTCATTCATTTCTGATCAATCGCGATGCCACGGCTGCAATGCGCAGCCGTGGCTGCGTAGGAGTCCTACATGAGTCTGGAAAACATCTCCTGTCAGAAGAGTTTCGGTGGCTGGCACAAGCGCTATCGCCATCGCTCCGATGTGCTGGGCTGCGACATGGTGTTCGCCGTGTATCTGCCGCCGCAGGCAGAGCAGGGCGGCAAACTGCCGGTGCTGTACTGGCTGTCGGGCCTGACCTGCACGGACGAAAACTTCATGCAGAAGGCCGGTGCCATGCGCATGGCGGCCGAGCTGGGGTTGATCATTGTGGCACCGGACACCAGCCCTCGTGGCTCCGACGTTCCGGGGGATCCGGATGGCGCGTGGGATTTCGGTCTGGGCGCCGGGTTCTATCTGAATGCCACGCAGGAGCCGTGGTCGCGGCACTATCGGATGCATGACTACGTCGTGCAGGAATTGCCTTCACTGGTTGAAGCGCATTTCCCGGCCTCGGACAAACGCAGCATCAGCGGCCATTCCATGGGCGGTCACGGCGCATTGGTTTGTGCATTGCGCAATCCGGGGCGTTACCAGTCGGTGTCGGCGTTTTCGCCGATCAACAACCCTATGGATTGCCCGTGGGGGCAAAAGGCGTTCTCCCGCTATCTGGGCGAAGACCGTTCGAAGTGGCGCGAGTGGGATGCCTGTGCACTGATTGCCGAGGCGGACGAGAAACTGCCACTGCTGGCCGATCAGGGTGATCGCGACGACTTCCTCGCCACCCAGCTCAAACCGGAAGCGCTGCAACAAGCGGCAAAACAGGCGGGGCATCCGCTGACGTTGCGCCTGCAACCGGGTTATGACCACAGCTATTTCTTCATTGCGAGCTTCATTGACGACCACTTGCAGCATCACGCGCGCGCCCTCAAGGGCTAATGCAGGTAGAATCACGCCCTGACAAAAATCGGGGCGTTTTTTTATGCGTATTGGCCACGGCTATGATGTGCACCGTTTCGCTGAAGGCGATTTCATTACTCTGGGCGGCGTGCGAATCGCACACGGCTTCGGGCTGCTCGCCCACTCCGACGGTGACGTCCTGCTGCACGCCTTGAGCGATGCCTTGCTCGGCGCGGCTGCGTTAGGTGACATTGGCAAACACTTCCCGGACACCGACCCGCAATTCAAGGGCGCCGACAGCCGTGTGCTGTTGCGTCATGTGGTCAGTCTGATCCACGCCAAAGGCTGGAAGGTCGGCAACGTCGACAACACCATCGTTGCCCAGGCCCCGAAAATGGCCCCCCATATCGAATCGATGCGCGCGCTGATTGCCGCGGATCTGCAAGTAGAACTGGATCTAGTGAACGTAAAAGCCACCACCACCGAGAAGCTTGGCTTCGTCGGTCGCGAAGAAGGCATCGCCGTGCATTCCGTTGCCTTGTTGTTGCGCGCATGAACGAACTGCAACTGCTGGGCCCGCGGGCCTATGGCGACGCCCTTGGCACCGCGGTACTGAAAGCCATCGCCGAAGATTTCCAGGTCGATGAAGTCCTCGACATTCCGTTCAGCGGTGACGGCGAGCACCTGTGGATCTGGGTGGAAAAGCGCGGTCTGAACACCGAGGAAGCGGCTCGACGCATTGCCAAGGCCGCCGGTGTGCCGCTGCGCACGGTCAGCTATGCCGGCCTGAAAGACCGTCAGGCGCTGACGCGCCAGTGGTTCAGCGTGCAATTGCCGGGCAAGGCCGACCCGGATCTGTCGGCGGCGGAAAACGACACGCTGAAGATCCTCAAAACCACCCGCCACAAACGCAAGCTGCAACGCGGCGCGCATTCGGCCAACGGTTTCACCTTGCGCCTGACCCAGTTCAATGGCGACAAGGCCGCCATTGACGAGCGCCTGCAACAGATTGCCAAACAAGGTATCCCGAACTACTTCGGCGCCCAGCGTTTCGGCCATGACGGCGGCAATGTGGTCGACGCTCGTTCATGGGCAGCGCGCAAGGCTTTGCCGGAGCAGCGCAATGTGCGTTCGCGCCTGCTGTCGACCGCCCGCAGTTTTCTGTTCAACCAGGTGCTGGCGGCGCGTGTTGCCGATGGCACCTGGCAGCGCGCCCAGGTCGGCGATCTGCTGGCGTTCACCGACAGCCGCAGCTTTTTCCCGGCGGGTGTTGCCGAATGCAGCGACCCGCGCCTGGCGATTCTCGACCTGCATCCGACCGGCCCGCAGTGGGGCGAAGGTGACTCACCGGCCGCCGGCGCTGTCCATGATCTGGAGCAGGCAATTGCCGCACGCGAGGCGGATCTGCGCGATTGGTTGATTAATGCCGGTATGAGCCACGAACGTCGTATCCTGCGGCTGCCCATTGGCGGGTTGACGTGGCATTATCCCGAGCCTGACATTCTGCAACTGGAATTCGTCCTCCCGGCCGGATGCTTCGCCACCGTATTGGTGCGCGAACTCGTTGATCTGGTGCCGGTGGGGCAGACGGACAGCCCATGCGTATTCTGATTTCAAACGACGATGGGGTAACCGCACCCGGTCTCGCCGCGCTTTATGCTGCGCTGGCGGATTACACCGAATGCGTGGTTATCGCCCCGGAGCAGGACAAGAGCGGCGCCAGCAGTTCGCTGACGCTGGATCGTCCGCTGCACCCGCAATACCTGGCCAATGGCTTCATCAGCCTAAACGGTACGCCGACCGACTGCATACATCTGGGACTCAACGGCCTGCTGGAGCGCCAGCCGGACATGGTGGTCTCGGGCATCAACCTCGGCGCCAACCTGGGCGACGACGTGCTGTATTCCGGAACGGTGGCGGCAGCCCTCGAGGGCCGTTTTCTCGAGCGACCGTCGTTTGCCTTCTCGCTGGTTTCCCGGCAGGTGGACAATCTGCCCACGGCCGCCCACTTTGCGCACAAACTGATCGAGGCCCACGCCGGGCTCGATCTGCCACCGCGTACGGTATTGAACGTGAACATTCCCAACCTGCCGATCGATCACATTCGTGGCATTCAGTTGACGCGCCTGGGGCATCGCGCCCGTGCGGCAGCGCCGATGAAAGTGGTCGATCCCCGTGGCAAGGCCGGTTACTGGATCGCCGCCGCCGGCGATGCAGAGGACGGCGGGCCGGGCACCGATTTCCACGCGGTGATGCAGGGCTACGTTTCCATCACTCCGTTGCAGCTCGATCGCACCTTCAATGATGCTTTCAGAAGTCTCGACGGCTGGCTGGAGGGGCTCAACTGATGGCTCGTGAACACGACGACCGGTTGCGCAGTGGTATCGGGATGACCTCCCAGCGCACCCGTGAACGCCTGATTCAGCGACTGTATGAAGAAGGCTTGTCCAACGCGAACGTGCTGGAAGTGATCCGCCGCACGCCGCGTCATCTCTTCGTCGACGAAGCGCTGGCGCACCGTGCTTATGAAGACACCGCGCTGCCGATCGGCCACAACCAGACCATCTCCCAGCCTTATATGGTCGCGCGCATGAGCGAGCTGCTGCTCGAGGCGGGGCCGCTGGACAAGGTGCTGGAGATCGGCACCGGTTCCGGTTACCAGACCGCTGTGTTGTCGCAACTGGTCGAGCGGGTGTTCTCGGTGGAGCGCATCAAGGTGCTGCAGGACCGGGCCAAGGAACGACTGGTCGAGCTCAACCTGCGTAACGTGGTGTTCCGCTGGGGTGATGGCTGGGAAGGCTGGCCGGCGCTGGCGCCGTACAACGGCATCATCGTCACCGCAGTGGCGACCGATGTGCCGCAGGCGCTGCTCGATCAACTGGCACCGGGCGGGCGGATGGTCATCCCGGTCGGCTCGGGCGAAGTTCAGCAATTGATGTTGATCGTGCGCGAAGAAAACGGCTTTTCCCGACACGTCCTCGGGGCGGTGCGTTTTGTGCCATTGCTCAACGGGCCTCTGGCCTGAGCATTTGTTTTTCGGCGCTGAATTCCTTGCGAGTGCACCTGTCTTACACCGGCACCGATTGTTTAAACAGAATTCATCGTCCATGAGCAAACGTGTGCGCCGAGCGATAACGCTTCATTAAAGGTAAAGCCGCATTCGCCCGTTATACTTGCGACGTTACAGGCCGAAATCGGCATTCCACATTTTTCAGCCACCACAAAGGGAGCGGCGGGTGAGTCTCACAGTCATTGCGCAGCGTATGGGTAACACGAGCTTTCAGCGCCTGGTGACTGGCCTTGTCTTGAGCACCTTGCTGGTCGGTTGCTCCAGCACCAAATCGAACAACGTTCGGGTCGTCGATCGCAACAACGCGGTCGCCCAGCGTCCTACAGTGACGACCGGACAGTATGTAGTCCGTCCGGGTGACACGATGTTTTCCATCGCGTTTCGCTACGGCTGGGACTATAAAGCCCTCGCTGCCCGGAACAATATTCCTACGCCGTACACGATCCACCCGGGTCAGACGATTCGCTTTGATGGGCGCCCGGGTTCAACGTCGACTGCGGTGGCCAGCAGCAGTGGTTCGGCACCGTCTTCGTCGAGCAAAACCACGATAATCCGGCGCCAGGCGAATGGCACGACGACCACCACAACCACCGGTTCCGGGGCCGCTTCGACGACGGTTGTACCGTCCGTCGCCAACAAGCCGGCACCGGCTCCATTGCCTCCACCGGGCCCAGCCCCGACCGGCTGGGGATGGCCATCTAATGGCATTCTGATTGGTAAATTCTCTTCAAACGGTAGTTTGAATAAAGGAATTGATATCGCCGGAGATTTGGGACAGCCTGTTTTAGCTGCGTCTGATGGGACTGTGGTTTACGCCGGGAGTGGCTTAAGGGGCTACGGCGAATTAGTCATCATCAAACACAGCGAAACCTACGTCAGTGCTTACGGACACAACCGTCGGCTGTTGGTACGGGAGGGGCAGCAGGTCAAAGTCGGACAGACAATTGCCGAAATGGGGTCAACGGGTACAGACCGGGTGAAACTGCATTTTGAGATTCGCCGACAAGGTAAACCTGTAGATCCGCTGCAGTTCCTGCCAAGACGTTGATTTGCAGACCAGCCTGTTCTTTCACGTAGAGGGGACAGGCTCCAGCGTTGCCAAGGATAAAGGCGCCGCTTGAGCTTGGGGTCGAACTCACCAAAGGACTATAACAATGGCTCTCAGTAAAGAAGTGCCGGAGTTTGACATCGACGATGAGGTTCTCCTGATGGAGACCGGCATCGATTCGGATTCGATGTCGAATGATGAAGGGGCTGCTCCACCTTCCGTTCGTGCCAAATCCAAACACTCCGCTTCACTTAAACAACACAAGTACATCGACTACACCCGGGCACTCGATGCCACGCAGCTGTACCTCAACGAAATCGGCTTTTCCCCATTGCTCTCCCCGGAGGAAGAAGTTCATTTTGCGCGTCTGTCGCAAAGTGGCGACCCCGCCGGGCGCAAGCGCATGATTGAAAGTAACCTGCGGCTGGTGGTCAAGATCGCCCGGCGTTACGTCAACCGGGGGCTGTCGCTGCTGGATCTGATCGAAGAGGGCAACCTCGGGCTGATCCGGGCGGTGGAAAAGTTCGATCCCGAGCGCGGCTTCCGCTTCTCGACCTACGCGACCTGGTGGATCCGTCAGACCATCGAGCGCGCGATCATGAATCAAACCCGGACGATCCGGCTGCCGATTCATGTGGTCAAGGAACTCAACGTGTACCTGCGGGCGGCACGGGAGCTGACGCAAAAACTCGATCACGAACCTTCACCCGAAGAAATCGCCAACCTGCTGGAAAAACCGGTGGGCGAAGTCAAGCGCATGCTGGGCCTGAACGAGCGGGTTTCTTCGGTCGACGTCTCGCTGGGTCCGGATTCGGATAAAACCCTGCTGGACACCCTCACGGACGACCGTCCGACCGATCCATGCGAACTGCTGCAGGATGACGATCTGTCGCAGAGCATCGATCAATGGCTCTCGGAGCTGACCGACAAGCAACGCGAGGTGGTGGTACGCCGCTTCGGTCTGCGCGGTCACGAGAGCAGCACGCTGGAAGATGTAGGCCTGGAGATCGGCCTGACCCGGGAACGGGTGAGACAGATCCAGGTGGAAGGCCTCAAGCGCCTGCGGGAAATCCTTGAGAAAAACGGCCTGTCGAGCGAGTCGCTGTTCCAGTAAGCGTTCTGCATGACCGCCAACAAAAAGCCCCGACCGTTCGGGGCTTTTTGTTGGCCGGCTCTGGCGAGCGGCCTGGAACCTGACGATCGGTCGTCATTTCCCGGGTTTGTAGTCTCGCGGTGTAAGCCCTGGCTTACTCTTTCGTAAGTGTTCGTTATTTTTACACTGCGGAAGACATCCATTGCGCTGTGGAGACGTGATCAAGTTTTTGATTTATATGAATATTTTCAAATGTTAAATGCTTATGACACGAGACTTTACCGGAACGGGCCGGTTGCCCAAACCGGGGAACTCTTTAGTATCTGGGTTGTGTCGACGGATAGACACGCCCTTCACGGAAGAGGGGAATGGACATCGCAGGACGCGATTCATCAGGACGATGAAAAGGAACACAGGGAATAGGGAAAAAATGTGGGCGGGTCAAACCGCCCCTTTTTTTTGCCTGTAGAAAAGCAAAACGCAGAAAAGCAAAAAGGCCCTCATGAGGCCTTTTGCGTGAACGCGGGGGTAATCAGCGTTCGAGGTCTTTGATCTTGCCTTTGACACCATCCCACTCTTCGGCGTCTGGCAGCGATTCTTTCTTCTCGGTGATGTTCGGCCAGATTTCGGCCAATTCAACGTTCAGCTGAATGAACTCCTGCATTTCTTCCGGAACTTCGTCCTCGGAGAAAATGGCGACGGCCGGGCATTCCGGTTCGCACAGTGCGCAGTCGATGCATTCATCCGGGTGAATCACCAGGAAGTTCGGGCCTTCGTAAAAGCAGTCCACCGGACAGACTTCTACGCAGTCGGTGTACTTGCACTTGATGCAGTTGTCGGTGACGACGAAGGTCATTTCTAATTTTCTCCTCAGGCGGCGGCAGCGTTGCCCCTTCACGGTTGGGGTCGCCAGGTTCGGGAGCGATGTCTGCCAGCCAGGCTAAATAGCCAGCAGCATCCCGAACCGCGCGAGATTCTAACAGCTTGAAGCCGTTTGCGTTATATCCGGTTCTTCAGTGCTTAGATCCGGTTCTTAAGTGCATATAACATTTCGAGTGCCCGGCGCGGTGTCACGTCATCGAGATCCAGCTTGGCCAATTCGTCCAGTACCGGGTGCGGCAGGCTGGCGAACATGTCGCTCTGTTGCGGGGCGGCCGGCTTGCCTTTGACGGCCGGCTTTGGCGCTTCATGAGGCAGCGCAGTGTCTTCCAGTCGGCTCAAGTGCTCGCGGGCTCGCGCGATCACTTCGCTGGGTACACCGGCCAGTTGCGCCACGGCCAGGCCATAGCTCTGGCTCGCCGGCCCCGGCAGGACATGGTGCAGGAACACGATACGTTCGTTGTGTTCGGTCGCGTTGAGATGCACGTTGGCAACTAGCGGCTCGGCTTCCGGCAACACGGTCAGTTCGAAATAGTGCGTGGCAAATAGAGTATAGGCGCGCAAATGCGCCAGTCGCTCGGCCGCCGCCCATGCCAGCGACAAGCCGTCGAACGTGCTGGTGCCGCGACCCACTTCGTCCATCAGCACCAGGCTGCGTTCGGTGGCGTTGTGCAGGATGTTGGCGGTTTCGCTCATTTCCACCATGAAGGTCGAGCGGCCGCCGGCCAGGTCGTCGCTGGAACCGATGCGGGTGAAAATCCGGTCCACCAGCGACAGTTCGCAGCTGGCCGCTGGCACGAAGCTGCCGATGTGCGCCAACAGCACGATCAACGCGGTCTGGCGCATATAGGTGGATTTACCGCCCATGTTCGGACCGGTGATCACCAGCATCCGGGTGTTGTCGTCCAGGCTCAGATCGTTGGCCACGAACGGTGTGGTCAGCACTTGCTCGACCACCGGATGGCGACCCTGGTTGATGCGCATGCACGGTTCGCTGACGAAGGTCGGGCAATTCAGGTCGAGATTCAGAGCACGTTCGGCGAGATTGCTCAGCACATCCAGTTCTGCCAGCGCACCAGCGGTGTCCTGCAGCGGCGGCAACTGGCTGATCAAATCTTCCAGCAACGCCTCATAGAGCATCTTCTCGCGAGCCAGGGCGCGGCTCTTGGCCGACAGTGCCTTGTCCTCGAACTCTTTCAGCTCGGGAGTAATGAAGCGCTCTGCGCCCTTCAGGGTCTGACGACGGATATAGTCCGCCGGAGCCGATTCAGCCTGCTTGCTGGGCAATTCGATGAAGTAGCCGTGAATCCGGTTGTAACCGACTTTCAGGTTGGCCAGGCCGGTACGGGCCTTTTCCCGGGCTTCCAGATCGATCAGGAATTGTCCGGCGTTTTCGCTCAGCGACTGCAGCTCGTCGAGTTCGCTGTCGTAACCGGTTTTCAGCACGCCGCCATCACGGATCACCGCCGGTGGATTGTCGATAATGGCTTTTTCCAGCAGCGCTGCCAGTTCCGGGTAGGTGCTGGTGGTGCTTGCCAGATGTTGCAGGTGCGGCGCTTCGAGGTCGGTCATCGCCACTTGCAGTTCAGGCAGGGCGCCGAGTGCGTCACGCAGACGGGCGAGGTCGCGAGGACGGGCATTGCGCAGACCGATCCGGGCGAGAATCCGCTCGATGTCACCGATCTCTTTCAACTGTGGTTGCAGTTTTTCGAAACGATAACCGTCGAGCAGGCAACGGATCGAGGTCTGGCGCGCCAGCAGCACGGTGAGATCGCGCAGTGGGCGGTTCAGCCAGCGGGTCAGCAAGCGGCTGCCCATGGCGGTCTGGCAACGGTCGACCACCGATTGCAGGGTGTTGTCGCGGCCACCGGCCAGGTTGGTGTCGAGTTCGAGGTTGCGGCGGCTGGCACCGTCCAGCACCACGGTGTCGTCCAGCCGTTCATGACGCAGGCTGCGCAGGTGGGGCAGGGCGGTACGCTGGGTTTCCTTGGCGTACGCCAGCAGGCAACCGGCAGCGCCGATGGCCAGGGTCAACGTTTCGCAGCCGAAACCTTTCAGATCCTGGGTCGAAAACTGCTGGCAGAGACTTTTCAGCGCCGAGTCGCGCTCGAAATCCCACGGTGCGCGGCGGCGAACGCCTCGGCGTTTTTCCGCCGGCAGATCCTTTGGCCAGTCATCCGGGATCAGCAGCTCGACCGGGTTGACCCGCTCAAGCTCCGCCAACAGGTTTTCCCAACCCTTGATTTCCAGCACGGTGAAGTTGCCGCTGGTGATGTCCAGTACCGCGAGGCCGAACAGGCGCTCGTCCCCCAGCACCGCCGCGATCAGGTTGTCGCGACGCTCATCCAGCAATGCCTCATCGCTGACCGTGCCCGGGGTGATGATTCGCACTACCTGACGCTCGACCGGGCCCTTGCTGGTGGCCGGGTCGCCAACCTGCTCGCAGATCACTACCGACTCGCCCAGCTTGACCAGTTTCGCCAGATAGCCTTCCGCCGCGTGATACGGAATCCCGCACATCGGAATTGCCTGCCCTGCCGACTGCCCGCGGGCGGTCAGGGTGATGTCCAGCAACTTGGCCGCCTTCTTCGCGTCTTCGTAGAAGATCTCGTAGAAGTCGCCCATGCGGTAGAACATCAGCTGGTCCGGGTGCTGATTCTTCAGGCGCCAGTACTGCTGCATCATCGGAGTGTGGGAGGACAGGTCGGAGACGGCTTTATTCATCGGATTGTCAGGTAACTCGTTGGAAGATGTGGGGCAAAAGCGGGGCGGTCGCCGGGCTTTTCCGCGATGGGCGCAAGGTTACCATGGGCGGTCTGTTGGACGCAGGCATCGCGGCCGGGTGACAGGTATATGGCGCAAAAAGCTCGACTATGCACGATTTATGCAAATCAGCATTTGTCATCCCGAAAAACTTCAAGCACTATGCGCGTTATGCAAAAACGCAACGTATCCTCCGTCTTAAGAGCACTGCTCGATCAGCACGGGATCTCCCCCACGGAGCTCCACCGTCGCACCGGCGTGCCTCAATCCACTCTCTCGCGGATTCTCAGCGGGAAGATCGTCGATCCTTCGGATAAACATATTTCGAAGATTGCCGAGTACTTCGCCGTGAGCACCGATCAGTTGCGCGGGCGCGCGGATGTCGCGCCGGTTGCCGGCGGCGGGCGCGAGGAGTTGCATTCCGAACTCAAGGACATAAGCCTGTGGGACGATGACACGCCCGTCGATGACGACGAGGTGTCCGTGCCCTTCCTTCGCGAGGTTGAATTGGCTGCTGGATCAGGAAGATTCGTCATCGAAGAGAGCGAGCGCTCCAGCCTGCGCTTTGGCAAGCGCAGCCTGCGCCATAATGGCGTGCAGTTCGACCAGGCCAAATGCGTGACCGTACGGGGCAACAGCATGTTGCCGGTGCTGCGCGACGGCGCCACGGTCGGTGTCAACGCCGGCAAGTGCGGGATCGGCGACATCATCGATGGCGACCTTTATGCGATCAACCACAACGGTCAATTGCGGGTGAAACAGCTCTACCGCCTGCCTACCGGTATCCGTCTGCGCAGCTTCAATCGCGACGAGCATCCGGACGAGGACTACAGCTTCCAGGATATGCAGGACGAGCAGATCGTCATCCTCGGTCACGTCTTCTGGTGGGGCATGTACGCCCGATAACGATCCCTCTCTCAGATAGAACCCGCCCACGGCGGGTTTTTTTTCGCCCCTAGAAAACCGGACAACCCTTGATTGGCGGGGGTTTCATGCATCCGCGCATTTCTCATGCATAAATAAATGCATTTACGCATTGACTGTATATGCATCCATGCATATTCTTGCCACCAAGCCGCTCGACAAAGCGGCTGGCAACAACAGCTCTTTAGTTCCACAAGAACAGGCAGCGATGAACCGGCCTCAACGGTTCAGAGGGTTGGCAACTGACCCGGGTGTGCAGCGTAAAGCACCAGAAGCAGTTATCCGGCGGGCAGGGACCGCGGTCGGAAAAACAATTTGAATGGACTCGTACCGCGCCAGTAGCGCCGAAAAGTCAGCTTCCTTCACACGTACACAGGATTGAAGGAAGGCGAAGGAGCGCATTACTGAAAAGCCCGGCGGACTGCCGGGCTTTTTGGAATGCCTACCTGACGCAGGCCGCTTCACCGAAGCTTCACGGCATAAACGCAGTCAGGCGGAGAATCAAAAGGATTTGCAGATGCTGAAAGACTGCCGTTGCGGCTATTGCAAACGACTGCTCGCCCGGGTGGGTGAGTACACAGAACTCCAGATCAAATGTTCCCGCTGCGGAACATTGAATCATGTGAAGGCCACGAGTCTCGAGCGATCGCCTGTGAGCGACATGAGCACAATCAAGTGCACAAGACTATCCGACTCTATAGGTAAAAAATGAAATCGATCAAAACTCATCTGGGTTCGATGCTGTTGTCCCTGACGCTGCTGGCTGCCAGCGGTTCCGCCTTTGCGGCCGAACTGGTCGTCAATGGAAGCTTTGAAACCCCCGGTTGCGCTAACGACTGCATCTTGAATACACCCGCTCAGGCTGACTTCATCAGCGGCTGGACAACGTTCCTGTCCGGTGTCGAGTACATGAACGTCCGCGCCGCCATCGGCAGTTCGGTTGCTGCCGATGGCGCAATGGCCGTTGATCTTGCCAACTATGTTTACGAAAACGGCGGCGGAATTCAGCAAAACATCAACACCGTCGTGGGCGCAAAGTATCGCCTGACTTTTAGCGCCGGTAACTCGAAGTATGTGAATCGCACCGGCAATGGTGTCATCAACGTCAAGATAGCCGGACAAACCACAAGCTTCGACACGCCTGTGGCGACAGGTGATGCAACCGTATGGGAAACCAGAAGTCTGGACTTCACCGCCACTACTTCGCAAACGACCCTGAGCTTCTGGAACGAGCAGAATCCCAATGCTCATTTCGCGTTCATTGACAAGGTCAGCGTAGTACCTCTTTAAGGGATAGCCTGCGGGCACTCCTTGAGTGCCCGCTTTCAGAGACATCGTTTGAAACCAAAATACATCACACATCAAACTTTCAAGGAGGCGTGACATGACAACCGAGCAACAAGCGTTGGCTGACATGCCGATCTGGCTGGTCATCCTCCTTGCCGTCGTGGGCGGGGTGTCCGGCGAAATGTGGCGCGCCGACAAGGAGGGCGCCCGTGGCTGGCCACTGCTTCGGCGGCTCGCCCTGCGCTCCGGCGCCTGCATGATCTGCGGCGTCTCGGCGATCATGCTGCTGTACGCCGCCGGCATGTCGATCTGGGCTGCTGGCGCGTTTGGCTGCCTGACGGCCATGGCCGGTGCCGACGTGGCCATCGGTCTGTACGAACGCTGGGCCGCCAAGCGCATTGGCGTCTGCGAAGTTCCCCCGCGCGATCCGCAGTAACCCTTTCACTTTCCTGTCTCGCTGCACGCTGTGCGGTGGGACTGCGCGTGGACATTCGAAAAGGAGGTCATGCATGCCTACACCGATCCGGCAGCCGTCGCAACTGTTCACGGCAATGGCGACAGCCTTGCGCAACAACGCCGACCTGAACGTGCAGGTCGGCAGTCAGGATGACTTCACGGCCCCCGGCGACAAGGCCTGGGTGCTGATCGACATCGAACGCAATGCACCAGGAGAACGCGCTGCCAACGGGCGTATCGCCCATGTGCTGACGCTGTCACTGCAAGTCATCCCGGCGCTTTCCGCCACGGCGTTCGCTGCCTGTGACCTGATCGCCGCCCTGAAAAACCTGATCACCGACAATCGTTGGGGCCTGCCCGGCGATCAATGCGATCTGCCGATGAATATCGATGGGCTGCCGTCACTGGCGATTCGCGCCGATCAGCCCAACAAGGCCTGGACACTGACCTTCAATCAGACCCTGTACCTGGGTCCGACCCTGCTGGACGACCCGCTCGGCACACCGAAATTCGCCCGCACCTGGGAAGTCAGCGACATCGACGATCCCGACCAATACACCACGCTGGAGGCCTGACCGATGTTCGACGCATTACTGCGTATGCAACTGGGCCCGATCATCGAACGCCTGGCGGAAATGGAGGCCGAGATCGAAGACCTGCACCGACGCGCCGAGAGTTATTGCCGCATCGGCATCTGTCAGGAGGTCGATGCGGCGAGCAACACCTGCAAGGTCAGCCACGGTGGATTGCTCACCCCGGCCATCAAGTTCTTCAACCCCAGCGCCGGCGCGCAGAGCGAGTCGCGGATCCCGACGGTGGGCGAACAATGCCTGCTGTTCAACTACGGCAGCGGCGAAAGCGGCGCGCAAAGCGTGGCGTTGTTCGGCCTGAACAGTGACCGTTTTCCACCGACCTCGACGGTGCCGACGTTGACCCGTCGCGTCCATCAGGACGGCAGCGAAAGCGGCTACGACGACGCCACTCACACGCTGCATTGGCAAAACGGTCCGGCCGCCTTCAACGGCTCCCGAGAATCGCTTGAACTGAGCATCGGCCCGGCGCGGCTGGCGATGACAGCGCAAGCGATCAACCTGCAGCTGGGCGCGGTCGGCCTGACCATCGACGCCTCGGGCGTGCACTTCAGCGGCCCGTTGGTGGATCACCAGGGTCGCGTCATCAGCCCCTGAATCAAGAGCTTCCCATGATCGGAATCGATAGAGACACCGGGGCCACGGTCGACGACTGGCTGCAATTCGTGCAGCGCGCGACCCGGGCCCTGACCACGCCGCTGGGCACCCGGCAAAAAAGGCCCCTTTATGGTTCGTTGATCCCCACGCTGTTGGGGCAAAACCTGGGCGATGACGTTCTGCTTCTGGCCCAGAGTCACGCTGCGCAGGCTTTCTACAACGCGCAGAACGGCATCGGAGATTTCCAGCCAGGCGTGATCGTCGCCACGCGTCAGGGCGCCGGTCTGCTGCTGCGTTTCGCCGGCACCTGGAAAAACCGCCAACAGACTTTCGAGGTCGTGACATGAGCATGTTGATCCCGGGCCAGAACCAACTGGCCGAACCCTCTTTGATCAAGGTCGAGGCCTTCGAGGATCTGCTGGCCGAGTTCAAGACCTTCGTCCTGGAATACGTCGGTACCCGCTCGCCGCAGAGCGCTGCGAAACTCAAGACCAGCCTGGACAACGAAAGCGAATTGCTGACGATGGCGCTCGAAGCGTTTTGCGTTCGCTTGCAAAGCCACGAACGCAAATACAACGCTCGCATCAAGCAAATGCTGGCGTGGTGGGCCACCGGCAGCAACCTTGATGCGCGGCTCGCGGACATGGGGTTGGAGCGGCAGTTGCTCGACCCGGGCGACCCGGCAGCGTTTCCGCCGGTGCCGGCGATTTACGAGAGCGACGATGATGCCCGGTTGCGTTATTACCTGGCGCCCCATGCGCCGGCGGCGGGGTCGCGGATGCAGTATCGCCGCGAGGTGTTCACCCTCGGCGAACGGCCGGCGGTGAAAGTCGAATCCACCGATGCCGGCGTCGTCAACGTCACCTACACCTTTGCCCCGGACGGCCTCGCTGCGCAGGTCAAGGATGGCAATGGCCGCCGCACGGCCCCCGGTGAAGTGCAGGTGACGGTGCTGTCCCGCGACGCCGACGGCACACCGTCCGCCGCACTGCTCGACGGCGTGCGCCAGCACTTCGCCCGGCCCGATGTCTGTCCGGAAACCGACAAGGTCACGGTCAAAGGCGCCGAGATTCAGCGCTACAAAATCCGCGTCGTGGCAAAGATCAATTCCGGCCCCGATTCGGGCCTGACCAAAGTCGCCGCCGAGCAACATCTGCAAGCCTACGCCGACAGCTGCCATCGCCTGGAAGGCCGGATCGACCCGAGCTGGATCGACTACACGCTGCACAGCGCCGGCGCCGTGCAATTGCGGATTCTTGAACCGCTGACACCGATCGTGTGCAGCGCGTTTCAAGCACCGTACTGCACGGCGGTCGAAGTCGAGGTGCAGACGCTATGACCGATCAGACACCGCGACCGACCCTGCTGCCGGCCAATAGCTCGGCGCTGGAACGGGCACTCGACATCGGCCTCGGCGCTTTGCTCGACCGCATCGCGCCGCCGTTCCCCGAACTGATGAACCCGAGCTCGACACCCCTCGCGTTCCTGCCGTATCTCGCAGCGGATCGCGGCGTGGCCGAATGGAGCACCGACGCACCGGAAGCCGAGAAGCGCCTGACCGTCGAACTGGCCTGGCCAACCGCGCGTCAGGCCGGCACCCACAAGGCACTGGAAAACGCTGCCAAGGGCTTGCAACTCAGGCCTGAAGTCCGCGCCTGGTATGAACAGACACCGCCCGGCGAACCCTACAGCTTTTCCGTGCGGGCCTTCAGCGAACAACCCTACAGCGAAGAAATCGACGCCCGTCTCGACCGACGCCTGGCCGATGCCAAGAGCGAACGGGACGTGCTGTCGGTGTCGGTAGGGCTTAGCGCCTTCGGCAAACACGTCATCGGCGCCGCGACCTTCTGCGGTGAGTTGACCACGGTTTATCCGGTGTTCCTCGAAGGGCTCGAGACATCTGGCGAGGCCTTCATGGCGGCTGCGCTGTACACCGTCGAAACATCCACTATTTATCCTCAGGGGGCCTGAATGGCTGACTATTACACCCTGCTCACCAATGCAGGGATTGCCTACGAAACCGCCTGCAAGGCAGCGGGCGTACCGATCAAGTTGACGCAGATTTCCGTCGGCGACGGCGGCGGCGCGGTCTACAACCCGGCCGCGACCGCCACCGCGCTCAAACGCGAAGTCTGGCGCGGACCGCTCAATGCGTTGTTCCAGGACGAGAAGAATCCGAGCTGGCTGCTCGCCGAAGTCACCATCCCGCCGGACGTCGGCGGCTGGTACGTGCGTGAAGCCGGCCTTTGGACCGACACCGGCATTCTCTACGCCATCGTCAAATACCCGGAGTCGTTCAAACCGGTGCTGGCCACTTCAGGCTCGGGCAAAGAGTTCTACATCCGCTCGATTTTCGAGACCAGCAATGCCTCACTGGTGACGCTGCTGATCGATGACACGGTGGTCAAGGCCACTCGGGCGTGGGTCATGAGCTACCTCGCCGAAGAACTCGGCAAACTCGACGGCAAACAGTCGGCTCGCGTCGCCGCCACCGCCAACGTGGTGTTGAACGGCGCGCAGCAGATCGACGGCGTGGCGGTGATCGCCGGCGACCGTGTGCTGCTGCCGAATCAGACCCTGGCCAAGGACAACGGCCTGTGGATCGTCGCCAACGGCGACTGGGTTCGGGCCAACGATGCCAACGTCAGCGCCAAGGTCACACCGGGCCTGACGGTGATGGTGGAGGAGGGTACGCTCAACGGCGATTCGCTGTGGCACCTGACCACCAACGCGCCGATCACTCTTGGCACAACCGCGCTGACATTCAAGATGCTGGCAGGGCGCACCGGGATTGCCGCCGGGACTTACAAGAGTCTGAGCGTCGACGAATACGGCCGCGCGACGGCCGGCTCGAATCCCGACACGTTGTCCGGGTTTGGCATCAAAGATTCGTACACCAAGGCTGAAGTCGAGGCGCTGATTGCCAAGGCTTCTGCGTTGCCGGTGGGATCGATTGTGGCGTTCCCTGTCGATACACCGCCACCGGGTTTTCTGGAGCTGGACAACAGCGTCAAGAGCAGCGCGACCTACCCTGACTTGAGCGCCTATCTGGGTGGCAAGTTCAACAAGGGGGATGAGGGTGTCGGGAATTTCCGGTTGCCTGAGGCGCGTGGGGAATTCTTGCGGGGTTGGGATCATGGGCGTGGGGTGGATGCCGGGCGTGGCATTGGCAGTTGGCAGGCTGATGACAACAAGGCACATACGCATACAGCCGTTGGTACGATTTACTCGTATGGTCATTTGGCGGCTGGTCCAGGGCGTGACTTTCAGAGTTCCAATGTCACTACTTCCTCGGCGGGCGGTTCAGAGGCGCGTCCACGCAACATCGCCGTCATGTGGTGCATCAAAGCCTGGAACGCCCCGGTCAATCAGGGAAACATCGACGTAGCAGCATTGGTCAAGGAAGTCTCCCGGCTGGGGTCGGCCGTTCCGGTGGGTGCTGTCATGGCGTTTCCAACGGGGATCGTACCGCCCGGCTTTCTTGAGCTGGATGGCAGCGTGCAGAGCATTGCGACCTATCCGGATCTGGCGGCGTACCTGAGCACAAAATTCAACAAGGGCGATGAGGGCACCGGTAATTTCCGTTTGCCGGAGTCTCGCGGAGAATTCCTGCGTGGCTGGGATCATGGTCGCGGGATCGATATAGGTCGCGGGCTCGGTAGCTGGCAGGCGGATGACAACAAGGCTCACGCCCACACCTACACCCGGATTCCCGTTTTCGGCAATACCGGTGGCGCCAACGCCGCGGGTATCGTTGCCGACAATGGAACGCAGACAGGCAGTTCCAACTTCGCCAGCTACATGAACACGTCGGGAGGCAGCGAGGCGCGACCACGCAACCTCGCCGTCATGTGGTGCATCAAGGCCTGGAACGCGCCGATCAATCAGGGAAGCATCGATGTGGCTGCACTGGCCAAGGAAGTCTCGCAGCTGAAATCGTCTGTTCCGGTGGGTGCTGTTCTGTCGTTTCCAATGGGGGTCGTGCCTGCCGGTTATCTGGAGCTGGATGGCAGCGTGCAGAGCATTGCGACCTACCCGGATCTGGCGGCGTATCTCGGAACAAAGTTCAACAAAGGGGACGAAGGCGCGGGCAATTTCCGCCTGCCAGAGTCTCGCGGTGAGTTCCTGCGAGGTTGGGATCATGGACGAGGTGTGGACGCTGGACGGGAGCTGGGAAGTTTCCAGAAGGCAACGCTTTTGGCGACTGACGCGACAACTCCTGATCTCAAGGCGCTGCAAGACACCACAGTTGCATTCACGCTGGGTCCGACCCTTACCGAAAATGCTCATTCATACGTTGGTGGCGACGTGGTCAACAAGGCCATGTATCCGGGAACCGGCATTACCGTCAGCACGGCTGACAACCCTGGGAAGTCCTTTTTAGACACACCGTTGATGTTTGAGCGTGGCAACCTTGTTGGCACTCGCCCACGAAACATCAGCGTCATGTGGTGCATCAAAGCCTGGAACGCGCCGGTCAACCAGGGAACGATCGATATAGCCGCACTCGCAGCGGCCGTTGAAACCGCCTCCAGCAATGGCCCACTTGTTGGGAGCATGCGTGGCGACAAGATGCAGATTTCGGTCGCGTCGTCGTCCGGAACGATCAAGGTGGCGGAGGTTGTTGTCGGCAATGCCAATGGCAAGACGCGCACCCTGCGAAACTTCAGCCAGTTGGTTGATCTGGCGTCGGCAGCCAAGGGCCTCGGGGCCATGGATGCAGGGGCTGCGCCAGTCAATGGCTATGTGGCCCTCTATGCCTTTTACAACCCGGTAACCGAAGCTCAGGGCGTGATGGCGTGGAACTGCACGTCGGCTGTGGCGCCTGTTATGTACGGTGGGTCGGCTCCACCAGCGGGTTACACCTACTCGGCGCTGATCGGGGTGTGGCCAACGAACGCCAGCGGCCAGTTCCCGAATGGTTATCAGGAAAACCGAATGTTCTCCGGTAATGGCAAGGAAGTGTTGTCGACACAGGGCGGCAGGTCCAGCTTTGCGCCGTTCTCGGTGGCTTCTGCTGTTCCGATGAATGCAAAGCAATGTCAAGGCTACATTGGGCTTTCCAACGCCACGGCTGGTGTCAATACCTATGCAGCCTTGGGCGGCGAAAATGGTGTGGGCAACGTACAGTTCGCTTGCAATCCCTCTGGCGCTGCAAACGGTGGCCCTCAAAGTCCTTTTCCGCTTCTGCCGCTGACGAGTCCTCAGACGCTGTATCACACCCTGTCGGCGTCTGCGGGTATCGCAACCTTTAGCATCAACATCTCGGCATATACATTTTAAGGCTGACCTATGAGCATCTATGTCCAATTTACGGACGAGCACCAGCTTGCCGTGACGGCGGTTTTTGCAGAGCCGCAAGATGAGGCGTATTGGCCGAACCAGGGCGTCGTTACGGAAGACGATGTCCGCTATCTGGCCTACATCGCTTCAAAAACCGGAAATGCCCCGGTCTCAAAAGAAGACGTCATCGCTGCCGAGCGATTCCGCCGGGAAGCCTCTGGCGTGTCGGTCGGTGAGCTTCTGATTGAGACAACTCGCGTCAGCCAGGCGCTGATCGCAAGCACGGGGCTTTCAGCCATTCTCGATCCCGAATACCGCTGCAATTTCAAAACAGCGAAGGGGTTCGTCGAGATTGGCGCTGCGCAAATCATCGAAATTGCGAAAGCCGTGCGGGCGCACGTACAGGCCTGTTTTGACCGCGAGCTGACGTTGTTACGCGCAATCGAGGCAGGCGAGTACCACGACGAAATGCTGGCCGAGGGCTGGCCGGATTCATCGTCGACCGATACCGCAGATCTCGAATAAACGCCCCGCACCCCGGGGCATTTTCTTGTCCGCCCAACACATTCAACACCCGCCAAGCCCCTCCCAACGAGGGGCTTTCCCGTTTATGGAGAAACGAAAAATGGCAACCCGCCAAACCTACACCGTGCTCGTTCCATTCCCCACCGGCGGTGGGCACTGGTCGAGCGTCGGCCAGGAACTCGATCTGCTCGATGTCGAGGCCAGTGCGCTGCACAGCGCCGGTCGACTGGAGCTGAAAACACCTACCACCAAGGCCGTGAAGGCCGCTGCCAAGAAGGCTGACTGACTATGGCTGAGGTTCTGAACTTCGAGCACAACGGCATTACCGTCAATGCCACCGAATCCCCCGAGGCCATGGGTGGCTTGGGCGACAACGTTATCGGTCTGGTCGGCACCGCGCCGAAAGCCGATCCGCTGATTCCGCGCAACGCACCGTTTCGCATCAACAGCTTCACCACCCACGCGCTGCTGGATCCGACCGGTTCGGAAGAGGGCACCCTGTACCACGCCGTTTACCAGATCCTCAAAGTGGTCAAGGTGCCGGTGTACGTAGTGATCGTCGAAGCAGGCGCGACCCCGGCCGATACCGTCAATGCGGTGATCGGCGGTGTTGAACCGGCCACCGGCCGCAAGCTCGGTCTGGCCGCACTGGGCAGCGTCCCGGAAGACCTGACCATCATCGGCGCGCCGGGCTTCACCGGCACTAAAGCGGTGGCCAGCGAGTTCGCCTCGTTCGGCAAGCGCATCAAGGCCCGTGTGGTGCTGGACGGCAAGGATGTCTCGGTCGCCGATCAGGTGCTGTACAGCCAGGAACTGGGCGGTGCGGATCTGGGTTTCGACCGTTGCCTGGTGGTGCACAACATGCCGGCCGTGTACTCGAAAGCCGCGAAGAAAAACGTCTTCCTCGCGCCATCCAGCCTGGCGATTGCCGCGCTGGCCAAGGTCAAACAGTGGGAAAGCCCGGGCAACCAGGTGACCTACGCCGAAGACGTGTCGCGGGTCGTTGAGTACAACATCCTCGACACCTCCACCGAAGGCGATCTGCTCAACCGCTACGGCGTCAGCTACTACGCCCGCACCATCCTTGGCGGCTTCTCGCTGCTGGGCAACCGCTCGATTACCGGCAAGTTCATCAGCTACGTCGGTCTGGAGGACGCCATCAGCCGCAAGCTGGTGAAGGCCGGCCAGAAAGCCATGGCCAAGAACCTGACCAAGTCGTTCATGGATCAGGAAGTCAAACGCATCAACGACTGGCTGCAAACCTTGGTCGCCGACGAAACCATTCCCGGCGGCAGCGTGTATCTGCATCCGGAACTCAACAGCGTCGAGAAGTACAAGAACGGCACCTGGTACGTGGTCATCGACTACGGCCGCTACGCGCCGAACGAACACATGGTTTATCAACTCAACGCCCGCGATGAAATCATCGAGCAGTTCCTGGAGGACGTTCTCTAATGTTTACCAACCGCGTAAGACAGGCCATCGCGGCCACCCTGCAAGGCCTGCCGTTGTCGGCGACCGTTGAGGAATTCACTCCGCCGAAGATCGACTTCGACATGGAAAGCATGACGGGCGGGCGCTTCATCGTCGAGGAAATGGCCAAGAGCGCCAAGCCGCTGAACGCCACGCTCAAGCTGCAAGGCACCGGCGCTGAAGTGCTGCTGGCGATGGGCGTGAAACTGGGCGACGACATTCTGCTGAACGTGCGTGAAGCCGGTCAGGATCAGGACGGCAACACCTGGTTCACCTATCACACCATTGGCGGCAAGCTCAAAACCATGGGTGAAGAAGCAATCAAAATGGGTAGCAAAGCCCTGACGACTCTTGAGTTCTCCTGCCGCACCTACAACCGCCTGGAAAACGGCGTGCCGGTGATCGACATCGACGTGCGCACCCAGAAGTTCGTGCTCAACGGCGTCGACATCCTCGGTGATGCCCGTCGTGCGGTGCTGATGCCGTAACGCTGTAAGCAAACCAGGCACTTGCCCCTGTGGGAGCGGGCTTGCTCCGGGTGGCGATCCGACGAATGCGGTGTGACAGTCGCCACACATTCATCTGATAGGCCGCCTTCGCGAGCAAGCCCGCTCCCACATTGGGCCAGTGTGACTGGCCGATGTTTAGCAACACCCCCTCAAGAATCACCAAGGAATTCATACATGTCGTGGATGCCACCCAAGCATGACCTGTTGTCGCCGATTACCGGTGACGACGGCTCGCAGATCGAATCGATTCAGCTCAAGCCGCTGTTCTACGCCGCCCAGAAAGAAGCGCTGGAACGCGCTGGCGACGATGAAGACGATCAGTTCTTCGAACTGGCGCTGCTGGCCACCGGCTTGTCGGTCAAGGAACTCGACCAGCTCAAGCGTCCGGACTACGTGACCATCGCGCAATACGTGCACGAGATGTCGACCCGTCCGGCGTCGTACTTTCTCGACCAGGTCGAAGACGCGGAAAAATCCGACGATCCCGATCAGGTGCAACTGCTGCAACCGCTCGCCGTCACCGGCCGCACCGTGACTTCGCTGAGCCTGGAAATGCCGGCGCTGCGGGCCACCAAAGTGATGAAGAAACTGAAAACGGCCAAGGAACGCGCCGAGTTCATCACCGCCCATTGCACCGGCCTGATGATCCCCGATCTGGCCCTGTTGAGCGTGCCGGACTGGACGCAATTGCAGGTGCGCATCGACGATTTTTTAAACCAGCCGGCGGCCTTCTTTCAGAGCGCGACATCGAAGTAATCCTCGATATCGTGCCGCTCATTTACCCGGTAAGTGAGGCGGAAATTCTGGAGTGGGACGCCGAAAAGGCGTTGCGCCGCTACGACATAGCGATCACTCGCCTTGGCGTGAAAAGGGAGTAGAGCGGCATGGCAGAGAGTAAAAATACGCTCATGAATGCCGGTGACAGCACAAGCGCAGGATTCGGCAGTATCACCCTGAGCACTGCCGCGCTGAACGCAGGAGCCGGGCAGTTTGCCGTGGAACAGACCAGCGGCCTGCGTCAGGCACTGATGACGGCCAGCGGTAAAATCGAGCTGCTGACGACGGCAATCGATGCATTGAGCGTGACACTGTCCGCCTTGCGTGCGTTGCCGCAGGCAGTGAGTGCCGGAGCCAGGAGTGAGTCGTCCGGCGGACAGAAAACACCGGAAAAATCCTCCGGGGGAGCTGAGCTTCCCGAGATGCGCAAGGCCGCGATGGCCATGGATTCGGCGGCGGCCACTCTCGCCAGTGTGGCGCAGCTTTCCCGCGATGGCGGGAAAGACATGGCGCTCACGAGCCTGAAAATGGCCAGTGCCACCCTGGTGGCTGCCGGAGGTACGACCGGGGTCGAACTGGTCAGGATTGAAACCCTGGCAGCCAAGGCGGGAATCGGCAGCGAAGCGGTGAACGAGGAGGGCAGAAAGCACGAGTTGCTGACCTTTGCCAGCGATGCGGCCATCACTGCATCGGCATTCAAGGTTTCGGGGCTGGAAGCCGGCGAAATGTTGAAGGTCTGGCGCACCTCGATGAAGCTCTCGCGCGATCAAGCCCTTGATCTTGCGGATGCGGCCAACCATCTCGGCAAAATGCCCGGAGATGTGCAGACAGCGGATATCGGTACTGTCTTGCAGCAGTCGGGCGAGGCGGCAATCAGCGCCGGCTTGCAGCCTGAACAGGCTGCGGCGTTGACGGCAGCGTTGCTTAACAGCGGCGCGAAAAAAGACGATGCTGGCAATGCGCTGAAGAACATTTCCAGTGCGCTGGGCAAGGGCGATCAAGCATCCATAGCCGAAAAAGGTGCCTGGAAGCAGTTGGGTCTGGATCCCAAGGCAGTGGCCGAAGCCATGCGTGATCCTGACAAACAGAATGCCCAAGGCGCCGTTCTATCAGTGCTTGCAGCGCTGAATGCCAGACCGGTAGAACAGCGCTCGACATTAGCCCGGACCTTGTTCGCGGACAGTGGAGAGGCCGCGTTGTCGCTGTCCCAGGACCTGGGCAAGGTGAATGAAGCCTTTTTCCTTGTGAGCGACAAAAGCCGATACGCGACATCGAAGCTGGGTGACAAAGGCTCGGTAAGACAGTCCGCACTGGCACTTGCCGATACTCAGCAGGGGCAGTGGAACATCAAGAATGCCCGTGAGGAACGTTTGTCGGTCGCCAAAGGCAATGCACTGGCGCCGGATATCGAAAAAACCGGTGAGAGCCATTCGATAGACGCGCTGAGCGATTTGGCCGAAACCTACCCGAAAACCACGGGTGCTGTTCTGACGGCGACGGCCTGGATCAAACCGGTGTTCGACGCCGTGACCGATGCGGTGGTCGGTGAACTGAAAGACCGGGGAGGCAAATGGATCGTTGATAAAGCTGCCAGTTACCTTCCCGGTCGTTCAAAGCTCGGCTTGTCTGCAGCAACCTCTGCGACGGCCGTGGCTGAAACTCAGGGCTTGGCTCTGGCCAGTCGCAGTGCCAGCGCTGGCAACGGTCTGAAAATACTCGAACAGACTGCAAGGGTTGCTGCCCCGGGGCTGGAGCCTGTGCTCGCATCGGTGCAGCCGGCCTCGCGCTGGATGCCTTGGCAGGCGAAGGCGGCGATTGGTGCTTCGGCTGTCGCCGCAGGTATTGCCAGCGGTGACAAACAGCAGATCGCGCAAGGTCTCGGTGCCGCTGGTGGCGCCTGGGCCGGTGCGGTCGCCGGCAGCTCGATCGGCGCCTCCATAGGAAGTGTGGGGCTGGCGCCGGGCATTGCACTTGGCGGTTTGATTGGTGGACTGGTCGGGGGATGGCTGGGCGCTGAGGGAGGAGGCTTTTTAGGTGAGAAGCTCATGTCCAGCGCGCCGGACAAACTCGCCCCGCCGGCCGAAGTCGCCAAAGACCTGGCTGGCGCACAGACGCAAAACCAGCAGGTTTCCTTCTCTCCGACGATCCAGGTCACCTGTCCTGCCCCCGATACTGCCCAACAGATTCAGTCGATTATCGAGCAACAGATTTCCGGTCAATTCCATGGCCAATTCATGCCGCTGCTGATGGGCGCAAACCCACTCGGGACGCGTCGTGATGCAGCCCTGACTGACGGAGCCGGTACATGAAACAACAAATGGCACTGGGCAGTTTCATCTTCGGCCTGTCTCGGGATTTTGCCTACAGCACGCTGTCGCGAAAATCCGAGGGGGGCTGGACTGACCTGCAGATTCTCAACAGCAAACCCAGGTCCCATCAGACAGGACAGAAGCCTGAAACCCTGACCATCTCCGGCACCTCGATGTACGCCGTGGCGATGGAGCGGCTCGATGAACTGCGTGCGCTGCAAGCGTTGAGAGTACCGCTGCCGTTAATTGACGGCATTGGTCGCAACTGGGGTTTGTGGCGGATCAACAGCATCGACGAAAACCAGAGCGAGGTCATCGATGACGGCACCGCGATGGTGATCAAGTGGGTCATCGGATTGTCGGAGTTCAACAATGCGTAAGGTACGAAGCGTGGCCGGTGATTCGGTGAATCTGTTGCTGTACCGCGAGACCGGTCGCAGCGATGACAGCGCCGAGGAAGCCCTGTGGACGCTCAACCCGACCCTGGCCGAGCACGGCCCGATCCTGCCGGCGGGTGTCTGGGTGACGCTGCCGGAACTCGACTCGAAACCCGCCGCGATCAAACCGGTTCTGGCCTGGGATTAAGGAGGCTGCATGGCACAGGGATTTACGCCGGCGATCGAAATCTACGGCGCCAACGCGGCTCTGCTTAATCAGCGCCTGATCAGTTGGGAACACATCGATGCCGCCGGTATGGAGTCCGATCAACTGACGCTGGTGCTCGACCTGGAAGGCCTTGAAGGCTTGCCGACCCTGGGCGGAACAATCGGCCTGCGGGTGGGCTATCTGGAGACCGGACTGGTCGAAAAGGGCCAGTTCAAGGTGACTCGACTCACACCGACGCTGTTCCCGCTGCGCCTGACGCTGGTCGCGACCGCCGCGCCTTTCAGCGGCAAGGACGACACCGGATTCAAGGAACGGCGCACGGCCAGTCATGGCCCTACAACCCTTGGCGGACTGTTTCGCGAGCTGGTCTCGAGACACGGATTCTCGCCGCGCGTGGATCCCGAACTGGCGCTGATCAGGATCGCTCATGTCGACCAGTCGAACGAAACCGACATGAGCTTCATCACACGCCTGGCGAAAAAGTACGACGCGGTGGCCAAACCGTTCAACGACCTCTACGTACTGGCGAAACCGGCGCAACTGAAAAACCTGTCGGGCCAGGTGATACCGGATGTCAGGCTGTCGGTGACCCACAACAACCGGCCGGGCGATCACGCCTTCATCAGCGCCACGCTGGAAGAGACCGCCCGTACCCAGAATCAGGGTTGCAAGACCAGCTTCTGGGACAGTGCGCTCGGCAAGCTGCGGGAGGTGATCACCGGGTCCGAACCCTACAAGGTCATGCGCCAGAAACTGGCCAGCGAAGAAGAAGCCAAAGCCATCGGCGAGGCCGAAGTACGCAAGATGCTGCGCGAGAAATACAAGCTGAAGGTCACCTGTCCGGGCGATCCGTTGCTGGCGGCCGAAGGTCTGCTGGTGCTCGACGATTCCTGGCCGGACTTCATGCGCGGTCGCTGGTCGATTGAAAAGGTGACTGCCAGCGGCAAGCCCGAAGAAAGTTATCGCTGCCTGATTGAAGCAAACGGCCGGGATCCCGAGGCAAAAGCCAAGGACTGATCCCCCCCGGTCTCACCCGCCACACGCATCACTGTGGCCACTCACACATCCTGGAACGCTCCCCATGAAGATCTCCCCGATCCTCACGCAGCTGCGTGCGCAATGCCCAAGCCTTGCCGGCCATATCGCGACAGGTGTCGACCTGGCGCTGCTGCAAGGCGACCCGAATCTGCCGATGCCCTCGGCCCATGTTTTACCGCTGGCTGACGTAGCCAGCGCCGGCACCGCCCAGAACTCCCCCAGCCAACCGATCCGCGACCGCTTCGAAATCATCCTGGCACTCGATGCCACGGACGGCACAAAAGCGCTGGATCTGTTGCACGACCTGCGCGCCGAACTGTGGCGTGCGCTGGTGGGTTTCAAACCCGATTCCAACGACAGCGCCATCGTTTACGACGGCGGCGAAACGGTCTCGATCAACAGCAGCCGCGCGTTCTACCGGCTGCGCTTTTTTGCCGAGTTCCAGCTGGGCCGCAATCTGCCAAGTCAGCCTGCGGAGAGTTGGCACGAACGCGAACTGGACGGTTTGTCGTCCTTTACCGGGGTCACCGTGCGGGTCGATGCGATCGACCCGGCCGACCCCAATCTGAAACGCCCGGGCCCTGACGGGCGCGTGGAAATGACTTTCTCTGGAGACGTAACCCCATGAGCAACCGCATCACCGTAGTGCCGGCCGCCGGCCGTGCCGTGCCGGACCCTGAAGCCGGCGACCTGCTGCCACTGGAAGGCCGTGAAGTGCTGGACAGCGCCTGGTGGCGCCGACGTCTGGCCGACGGCGATATCACCCTCAAAACCGCTACAACCAAACAAAAGGGAGCCAAATAATGGCGATCGGATTCAGCAACATCCCTGCGGACATCCGTGTACCGCTGTTCTATGCCGAAATGGACAACTCGGCCGCCAATAGCGCGTCCTCGTCCATGCGCCGCCTGATCGTGGCGCAGGTCAACGACAACATCGCCCCGAGCGAAGTCGGCAAACTGGTGCTGGTCTCCAGCGTGGCACTGGCCAAGAGCATTGGCGGCCAGGGCTCGATGCTGGCTTCCATGTACGAGACTTTCCGCAAGGCCGACCCGATCGGTGAGATCTGGTGCCTGCCGCTGCACAACGCCACCGGCGCCATCGCCAAAGGCGTGCTGACCCTGACCGGCACCGCGACTCAGGCTGGCATGCTCAACCTGTATGTCGGCGGCGTTCGCGTCCAGGCCACCGTGGTCAACGGTGCCACCGCTGCCCAGGCGGCCACCGCCCTGGCACAGAAAATCAACGCCACCGCCGATCTGCCGGTGAGCGCAGCCGCCGCCGAAGGCGTCGTCACTCTGAGCGCCAAATGGACTGGCGAGAGCGGCAACGACATCAGCCTGCAATTCAATCGCCTGGGCAAGAGCAACGGCGAAGAAACCCCGGCTGGCCTGACCACCGCCATCACCGCCATGACCGGCGGCGTCGGTGTGCCTGACCAGGTTGAAGCGGTTGCGGCACTGGGCGACGAGCCGTTCGAGTTCATCACACTGCCGTGGTCCGACCTGGCCACCCTCAACACCTGGCAAGCGGTGATGGATGACAGCACCGGTCGCTGGTCGTGGGCCAAGCAACTGTTCGGTCATGTCTACAGCGCCAAGCGTGGCACCGTCGGTACTCTGGTGGCGGCCGGTCAGGCGCGCAACGACCAGCACATGACCATTCAGGCGCTGGAGCCGGGCGTTCCGCAACCGGTGTGGGTACAAGCTGCGGCACTGGCTGCGCGCACCGCGGTGTTCATCTCCGCTGACGCCAGCCGTCCGACCCAGAGCGGCAGCCTGCCAGGCGTCGATCCGGCCCCGGCCAGCGAACGCTTCACCCTGACCGAGCGTCAGTCGCTGCTTAACTACGGCATCGCCACCGCGTACTACGAAGGCGGCTACGTGCGTATCCAGCGCTCGATTACGACCTACCAGAAGAACGCTTACGGCCAGGCCGACAACTCGTACCTGGACAGCGAAACCATGCACCAGTCGGCGTTCATCGTGCGTCGCCTGCAAAGCGTGATCACCAGCAAATACGGTCGCCACAAACTGGCCTCCGACGGCACCCGTTTCGGCGCCGGCCAGCCGATCGTCACCCCGGCGACCATTCGCGGTGAGCTGATCGCCCAGTACGCCAAGCTCGAACTCGAAGGCCACGTGGAAAACGCCGAGCTGTTCGCCGAGCACCTGATCGTCGAGCGCGACGTGCAGGACCCGAGCCGCGTGAACGTGCTGTTCCCGCCGGATTACATCAACGGTCTGCGCGTGTTCGCACTGCTCAACCAGTTCCGTCTGCAGTACGACGACGTCGCCTGATCGGCTCGTTTGACACTGTGATTTCAGCCCACCTCGCGTGGGCTTTTTATTTGAAGGGAGTAACACCATGGGTCAACTGATTGCAGGCACCTGCTACGTCAAGGTCGACGGTGCACAACTGACTATCAACGGCGGCTGCGAAGCCCCGCTGATGGCCGTCAAACGCGAAACCGTCGTACCGGGTTTCTACAAGGAAACCGACATCGCGCCATCGTTCAAGGTGACCGCGCTGCACACCGCCGACTTCCCGCTGAAGAAGCTGATCGAAGGCACCGACATCACCGTCACCTGCGAATTCAGCAACGGCAAAGTCTACGTGCTGGCCGGTGCGTACCTGGTCGAAGAGCCAGTCTCCAAGGGCGATGACGCCACCATCGAACTGAAATTCGAAGGCATCAAGGGGACCTGGCAATGAGCGGCGCCGTGAAGCTTCAAGTTGCGATCGAAGCTCACGGCGAGCCCCTGACCGAACTCGTCCTGCGCCGTCCGACGGTGCAGGAGGTGCGAGCGATCAAGGCGCTGCCGTACAAGATCGACAAGAGCGAAGAGGTCAGCCTCGACATGGACGTGGCGGCCAAATACATCGCCGTGTGCGCCGGCATTCCGCCGTCGTCGGTCAACCAGCTCGATCTGGCTGACCTCAACGCGCTGAGCTGGGCCGTTGCGAGTTTTTTCATGAGTGCGGCGTCGGAGCCATCACCGACCTGATTTCGGTCGCCTATGACCTGGCCTGGTTCTGGAAGGTTGACCCCGAACAGATGATGGCCAGGCCACTGGATGTGCTTCGCGAATCGCTGGAGCACGCGCAACGGATCAATGCGATGCAGCAGGTGCAGTGATGGCAGAAGAAACCAAAGCTAAAGCGTCGGTGCTGCTTACTGGCATCGACGAACTGTCACCCAAACTCGGCGCCCTGCGAGTGAAGGTCGATGACTTCAAGAAAAACCTCGAACAGACCGGCCTCGGCAAACTGGACATAAGCGGTCTGTTCAAGGGCGGCAGCGTGATTACGCCGTTCGTGGACGGCATCAAATCGGCTGCGGCGTTTCAGGGCAAGCTTGCCGAGGTCGGCGAGGCGGCGAAAACCGTCGACCTGCCGGAAACACCGAAAGCCGCCGCGCAGAACATGAATGTGTTCAGCGCATCCATGGAGAAGGTGTCCGCTGCAGTGGACGCCGCACTGGTGCCGGCGGTGGGCGCATTGGTGGTCGGGCTGGAGCCGATGCTGACCCAGGTCGGCAGCCTGCTGGCCGACAACCCGAAGCTGGTCGAAGGGCTGGCAGCGGGGGCGATTGCGTTTTCCGCCATGCAGACCGCCGTCACCGGTATGACTCAGGTGATGGACGTCATGAGCATGGTGCTCAAGACCAACCCGATCATGCTGATCGCCATGGGCATTGCCGTGGCGGCCGGTCTGATCGTGGCCAACTGGACACCCATTTCCGCGTTCTTCACCGGATTGTGGGAGGGCGTGAAAAACGCCGGGGCCAGTGCAATGGCGACGTTGCGCTCGGTGCTCGACTGGCGGCCGCTGGAGGCACTGGCGGCGTTGTGGGAGCCGGTCACGGGGTTCTTCTCGGGAATCTGGGACAAGGTCAAGGTCGTGACCGCGCCGGTGATCGACTTCTTCAAGTCGGTTTTCTCGTGGTCGCCCGCAGGCATGATCCTGGAAAACTGGGGGCCGTTGACCGGTCTTTTTTCGGCGATCTGGGAGCTGCTCAAGGCCTTGAGTGTGCCGATGATGGCGTTCCTCAGAAACCTGTTCGACTTCTCGCCGATGCAGATGATCAACAGTGCATGGGGCGGTGTTGTCAGGTTCTTCGAACCGATGTTCAGCGGCCTGCGAAAAGCCGCGCAAACGGCGAAAGAGTTCCTGGTGTCGTTGTTCGACTTCTCGCCGATGCAGATGATCACCAGTGCGTGGGGCGGTGTTGTCGCGTACTTCCAGCCGGTGTGGACGACGCTGCAATCGGCCGTGCAAAGCACCCGGGATACGTTGCGGGCACTGTTCGATTTTTTCCCGATGGAAATTATCACCAGCGCCTGGGGTGGTGTCGTTGGATTCTTCGAACCGATCTGGACGGCACTGCAAACGTCAGTGCAACAGGTCAAAGGTTTTTTCACCGGTCTGTTCGAGTGGTCGCCGCTGGAGCAGATTGCGCAGTATTGGCAGCCGATCGGTGAGGTTTTCTCGGCGCTGTGGGGTGTTGTGCTGGCGCTGTCCGCGCCGGTCGTGGACTTTTTGCACGGCCTGTTCGAATGGAAACCCCTGGATCAGATCATCGAGAGCTGGGGGCCGATTGTCGGGTGGTTCGGCGAGTTGTGGCAAAAGCTGCAAACCGTCATCGCGCCGATCAAGGAGTTGTTCGACGGCGGCTTCGCCGGGCTGATCGCCAAGGTCACCGGCAAGGTCGAAACCCTGACCCAGGCGCAGCGCCAGACCAATGCCGAAGGCAAGGGTGAACTGGCGCCGGCATTCTTCGGTGCCAGCTCGAAACCCGAGGGCGGCAGTGCGTTGCAGGGCGGTTCGTTGCCGCAATCCTCCAGCGCCCTGATCCAGCAAAGCGCCGCCAACAACCGCACGCAACTCGAAGGCGGCCTGACGGTGCGCTTCGAAAACGCGCCGGCGGGGCTGCGCACTGATCAACCGCAAACCAATCAACCGGGGCTGGCGCTCAGTTCGCGCATCGGCTATCGCTCGCTATCGGCAGGAGGTTCCAATGAACTGGCGTGACCGTTTGTTGCCGGCATCCTTTCGCGGTGTCGGTTTCTGGATCGACCAGGCGAAAACCCCGGTCGGTCGCAAGGGGCAGTTGCACGAATACCCGCAACGGGACTTGCCGTTCTTCGAGGATCTCGGCCAGCAGGCCAAGACCCACGATCTGACGGCGTTCATCATCGGTGCCGATTGCCTGGAGCAGCGCGACAAGCTGCTCCAGGCTCTGGAGCAGGGCAGCGGCGAACTGGTGCATCCGTGGCTGGGCCGCCTGCAGGTCAAGGTCGGCGAATGCGACATGACCCACACTCGCCAGGACGGCGGGATGGTGACCTTCACCCTGAAGTTCTACCCGGACCGACCGCTGCCGTTTCCGACGGCGACGGTCAGCACGCAAAAAGTCCTGTTGATCAAGGCCGACGGTTTGCTCGGTTCGGCGGTGGCGCGCTTCGAACAGGCCATGACCCTGATCAAGGCGGCGCGGATCGGCATCGCCAATCTGCGCAACAGCCTTACCGGCGTGTACGACGTGATCAAGGAGCAGCTCAAGCCGCTGATCGCGCAGTACAAGCAGATCACCGAACTGGTCAGGGCCGTCAAGGAGCTGCCCAAGGAAGTGGCAGCGGAGTTCAAGGGCTTGCTTGGCGATATCAAGGAGCTGAAGGCATTCGCGAAGGAGGGCTACCGTGGCGTGATTGCCGACGTGTCCCAACAGATCGAAGCCATCCGCAAGGCCGACGCCCCGAAAATCACCACCGGCAAGGACACCACCGCTGCAGCGCAGGCCCTGGCCAATCTGGTGCAGGACACCCTGATCGTCAAAGCGGCGCAATGGGTAGCCTCGATGCCGGTGGCGTCGACACCGGTGAAACTGTCGTCGACGCCTTCGCTGGACCAACAGTCGAAACAGCCGGTCAGCCGTCAGGAAGTGCCGGTCACCGACGATCTGCAAGCGCTGCAAAAAGAGCTGATCGAAGCGCTGCAAAAGGCCCAGGACAAGGCCGATCCCGCGCACTATCAGGCCATCGCCGATGTGAAGGAAGCGCTGATCGCGCACCTCAAGGCTGTGGCATCGTCCGGTGTGCGGCTGGTCAGCAAAACCTTCCAGGAAACCTTCCCGGCGCTGGTCGTGGCCTACAAGCAGTTTGGCGACGCCACTCGGGTGACCGAGGTCATTCAGCGCAATGGTCTGTCTCATCCGAGCTTCTCACCCAACGAAGTCAAGGTTTCCAGGGAGTGAGTCATGAACGAGACTGACAACCGCGTGACGCTGACCGTCAACAGCATGGAATACGGCGGCTGGAAAAGCGTGGAGATCACCGCGGACCTGGAGCGCCAGTTCCGCACCTTCAAACTCGACATCACCTGGCAATGGCCGGGGCAGACCGTGGATCAGCGGATCAAGGCCGGTGACCCCTGTGAAGTGAGGATCGGCCAGGATCTGGTGCTCACCGGTTATGTGTTCAAGGCGCCGATCAGTTATGACGGGCGGCAGATCAGCCTGAGCATCGAAGGCAGTTCCAAAACTCAGGACCTGGTGGATTGTGCGGCCCGAAACATCCCCGGCCAATGGCAGGATCAGTCGCTGTTGAACATCGTCCAGGCCCTGGCCGGGGAATACTCGCAGTTTGTGGTCAACGAAATTCCCGAGACTGCACGTCTGAGCAAACACACGATCGTCCCGGGTGAAACAGTGTTTCAGTCGATCGACCGTCTGCTCTCGCTGTACCGGGTGTTTTCCACCGATGACGCCGAAGGCCGGCTGGTGCTCGCCAAACCCGGCAGCGCTGGCCGCGCCAGCGATGCGCTGGAGCTGGGCAAGAACATTCTTTCGGCCAATGCACCGATGGACTTCAGCCAGGTGTTTTCCGAGTACCGGGTGATCGGTCAGCAAAAGGGCAACGACAAGAAGAGCGGGGCGGCGGTCAGCGAAGTTGAATCGACGGCGACGGACCTGAGCTTCAAGCGCCGGCGCACCACGATCATCAACGAAGGCTCGCAACTGACGTTCGAACTGGCCCAGCAACGGGCACAGTGGGAGAGCGCCACGCGTATGGGCCGGGCGCTGACCACCACGTATCAGGTGCAGGGCTGGCGTCAGTCCAATGGCGATCTGTGGCGTCACAACACGTTGGTGCGGGTCAAGGACCCGGTGCTTGGCTTCGATGAAGACATGCTGATTTCCAAGGTGACGTATTCGCTGTCGGCGCAAGGCTCGGTCACCACATTGCAAGTAGCGCCACCGCATACCTTCGACGCGAACCCGACTCCCCCGAAAAAAACCTGAGCCCAAGTTCTGCAAACACCACCGGACACTGTGGGAGCGGGCTTGCCCGCGAAAGCTGTGGTGGCTGCAACACATCTTTGCCTGAACGACCGCCATCGCGGGCAAGCCCGCTCCCACAGGGTTTGCCAGTGTCTGGCCGAGGTCTAGAGGAAACCCTATGAGCCTACTGACACGCCTGCTGGCGCGCGGCACTGTCGTGCTCGCCAGTTCGGCCTCCAAGCTGCAATCGCTGCAAATGCGCCTCACCGCCGGTGAAGTGAACGACGACATGGAGCACTTCGAACCCTACGGCTTCACCAGCCACCCGCTGGCCGGTGCCGAAGGCGTCGTCACGTTTCTCGGCGGCGACCGTTCCCACGCCATCGCCCTGGTGGTCGCCGACCGCCGTTACCGCCTGCAATCGCTGGCGGCCGGCGAAGTGGCGATCTACACCGACGAAGGCGACAAGATCCACTTCAGGCGCGGGCGGATCATCGACATCGAAACCTCAACTTTGAACATCCGCGCCAGCACCGCCGTGAACTTCGAGACGCCGGTGATCAACCAGACCGGCAAGATCGTTTCCAAAGGCGATCAAGTGGCCGGCGGCATCAGCCAGATCAAGCACGTGCACGTTGGCGTGCAGGCGGGCAGTGGCCAGACCGGCGCGCCGGCGGGAGGTCAGTGATGCTGTTCAGTCAGAACCTTCACGCCGCGCTGACCCGCTCGGTGCTGATCAGCCTGTTCACCTGGCGCCGCGCCGCCGACGACGATGCCCTCGACGACGAGGAGCGTTTCGGCTGGTGGGGCGACACCTTTCCCACCGTGGCTGACGACCGCATCGGCTCGCGGCTGTGGCTGTTGCGCCGGGTCAAGCTGACCCGCCAGACCCAGATGGACGCCGAGTTCTATGCCCGCGAAGCCTTGCAATGGCTGATCGACGACGGCCACTGCAGCGCCATCGACATCATCAGCGAACGCCTCGACGCCCAGCGCCTGAACCTGCGCACGGTCCTGACCCTGGCCGACGGCGAGCGCCTGGACATCAACCCCGATAACAGTTGGCAGGTGATTTATGCCGTTTGAAACCCCTTCGCTGCCGGTGCTGATCAAGCGCACTCAAAGCGACCTGGCCGGCGATTCGCTGCGCCAGTCCGATGCGCAAGTCCTGGCCCGCACCGTCGGTGGTGCGGCTTACGGTCTGTATGGCTACCTTGACTGGATTGCCGAGCAGATCCTGCCCGACACCGCCGACGAATCGACCCTCGAACGCATCGCCGCGCTGCGCTTGAACCAGCCGCGCAAACCGGCGCAAGTCGCTACCGGCAGCGTCAGTTTTACCGCGACCGCGGGCGCTGTGCTGGACGTTGATACGCTGCTGCAATCGAGCGATGGCCGTACCTACAGAGTCACCACCGCGCGCACTACCGTCAATGGCAGCAACACCACCACGATTGCAGCGCTGGATGCCGGCAGTCTCGGTAATGCCGAGGCCGGACTGGCGCTGACTCCGGTGCAGCCGGTTACCGGTGTGGTCGGCAACAGCTTTGTCGTGCTGGCGCCGGGCCTCAGCGGCGGCGTGGCGCGGGAAAGTCTGGAGTCGCTGCGTTCGCGGGTGATCCGGTCCTATCGCGTCATTCCTCACGGCGGTTCGGCCAGCGACTATGAAACCTGGGCACTGGAAGTGCCGGGCGTGACACGGGCCTGGTGCCGGGGCGGCCAGCTCGGGCCGGGTACGGTGACGGTGTTCATCATGCGTGATGAAGATCCGCAACCGGTGCCCAACGATGAGCAGTTGGCGGAAGTTCAGGATTACATCGAACCGCTGCGTCCGGTGACGGCGCAAGTGAATGTGCAGCGACCGATTCAAGTGCCGGTGGTGTACAGCTTCAAGAGTGTCAACCCGGACACCACCGCCGTGCGCGCTGCCATCGAATCGCAACTGCGTGACCTGCACAACCGTGAAGCCGACCTGGGTGTGCCGTTGCTGATCAGCCATATCCGCGAAGCCATCAGCAGCGCCGGTGGTGAGTACGATCACACCTTGACCGCGCCGGCCGCTGACGTGCCTGCCGGTAAAAGCGAGTTGCTCACCTTCGGAGGTTGCGTATGGGGGGCATAAGATCCGCTGCGCAATATCAGGCGCAGCTTCGCGCATTGCTGCCCAGTGGCCCGGCATGGGATCCGGAGCGGGTGCCGGAGCTTGAGCAAGTGCTGCAAGGCGTCGCCGTCGAACTGGCACGCCTCGATGCCCGCGCCGCCGACCTGCTCAACGAGATGGACCCGGCCGGCGTCAGCGAACTGGTGCCGGACTGGGAACAGGTGATGAACCTGCCCGACCCGTGCCTCGGCGCCACGCCGCTGTTCGACGACCGTCGCCTCGCTGTGCGCCGCCGCTTGCTGGCGGTCGGCAGCCAGGCCGTCGGCTACTACCTGGAAATCGCCAAAAGCCAGGGTTATCCCAATGCCACCATCACCGAACTCGAAGCCCCGCGCATGGGCCGTTCGCGCTTCGGTGCGGCGCACTGGGGCACTTGGGAGGCGCAGTTCATGTGGACGCTCAACACCGGCGGCCGCCTGCTGCTCGGCCGGCGTTTCGGCGCGAGCTATTGGGGCGAGCGCTTTGGCGTGAATCCGGGCTCGGCGCTGGAATGCCTGATCCATCGGGCGGCGCCGGCGCACACCAGGGTGCACATCAATTATGACTAGGGAATAACGCAATGGATTATCCGAAGAGTGTGCCCAGCGCCGGTTTGGTGAATGGGAAGTTTATCGATGAAAACCCGCTGACCGGGACACCGGGATCGCTGATCCCCGCTGACTGGGGCAACGGCGTCACGCAAGAAATCATCAATGTGATCAAGGCCGGGGATCTGACCCCGGACGAGAAGAAATACGATCAGTTGTTGCAGGCGATTCAGACGGTGACGGCCAAGGGCTGGAATCAGGACCTGGCGTTGCCATTGGCAGCGTTGCCGTTGCCGACCGTGGCCACGTCGGATGCCCGGATGCCGATCACGCCGGCTGCGGCCTCGACCAGTGGTGGGCGGGTGTCGGTGCCGGCGGGTGTTTACGTCAGCATCGGTCAGGAAGTGGTGGCGGGGCAGTTGGGACGTTCGCGTACGTTCACCACTCAGGCCTGGAGCAGCGCCGATCTGTTGCCGAGTTCGGGTTACTTTCTGCGGGCGCAAGTGGTGGGTGGTGCGCTGACGTTCTACATGCAGCGCGGGACGATCTATGACGCCAGCCCTGATGGCTTGAAGGGGACGGTCAATGGTGCGGCGGGGGGTGGTTTCCAGTCGACACCGCTGGATATCTGTCTGGCGTGGGTGGTGACAGCAGGACCTGGATCGGTGCCGATTGTCAGGCCAATCTACAACCGCAACCGGTTGAGCTGGACGCAGGTCGTCAATGGCAATGGTGTTGTCTATCTGCCGCTCGATCCTCATGCACGTGCGGCGCGTCTGGTGGTCGGCAACCCGACTCCGCACCCGACAGGCATCACCAGCGTGTCGTTTGCACCGGGAGGCTGGTTGGGGGGCAACTACTGCTACCTGAACCCGACTGTCGCAACCTCCAACAACTGGGACGGTTGGTCTACGGCAGGTGCGGCGGCGCTGATCTTCTCCAGTAACGTGGTCAGCGATACCACTGTTTCGACATTGACCGCCAGTTTTGACCACGCCGAATTGCGCTCGCTGTGGCAGGTCTATCAGGCCGAACACACGCTGGGTGCGGGCACCGCGGCCAGTGACGAATTGCTGTTCAGCATGGGCCTCAAGAGTTTCGCTCAAACCGACTATTCCAATGGTATTGCGATCAACTTTACCGCTGCTGTGAATGTCAATTTAGCCTGGGAGTTGATCCGATGATCATCATTCAAGAACTGCATCAGTTCGAGGACGGTTTGCGCCTTGCACAACCTTCCGCGGCTCATGATTGGGACGGCGAGCAGTGGGTCGTCAATGCCGAGAAGGTAGCGCTGCTGGATCAGCAGGAAATCGAACGCCTTTGCGCCAATGTCGATGCCGCCGCCGACAGCGCGCGCACCGCACTGGCGGGTGATCCACTCAAAGCCCTGGAATACGCCCAGGCCGCCATCGACGCTCAGGCCTTCCAGGACGCCGGCTACCCGAAAAAGGAAGTGCCGCTGTCCGTTGCTGCCTGGGTTGCCAAGGGCCGGTCGGCCAAACAGTCGGCCGAGCAGATCCTCGACAAGGCTGCCCAACTCAGCGAGAACCTTCTGACCCTGCGCACCTTGCGCCTGAAAGCCAAGAGCCAGATACGTGCGTACGCGGGCAAGAGCCAGATGGATCAGGCTCGCACTGCCGCCGATGAAGCGCTGCAGGCCATTCATCAACTGACGGCCAACCCGGCCCCGTAATCGCCATTCGCTTCACCCAAGCCCACTTCATTGTGGGCTTTTTATTTTCAGGAACAGAAACGCTAGCGCCGTTGCGAAAGTCTTCGTGCCGCCACGTTTCATTTGTCATGACAGAGGAACGAATATCCCATGGATTATCCAAAAAGCGTCCCCAGCGTCGGCCTGGTCGATGGCCGCTTCGTCGATGAAAACCCGGTGGCGGGAACGCCCGGTTCGTTGATTCCGGCGGTGTGGGGCAACAGCGTTACACAAGAAATTCTCAACGTGATTACCGGCGCCGGGCTGGCAGCCGCCGAGACCGATACAGCTCAGTTGTACAAGGCGATTCAGTCGATCGTCGGCAACACCAGTCCGATGCGATCAGTCATTACACGATTGGCGGCTTCCAAAACATTGTCCGCGCAAGAGCTCGGCCTGTTGCTGATTGACGGCAGTCCCGGAGCCTTGACCCTTTTGTTGCCTCCCGCCGACGTCGCTCTTGGCGTGCGTGACGTGATTGTTCGTCGCGTGGACAACAGCGGAAACCGTATGGTCATCCAGGCCTCCGGCACTGACCGCATACGCTTTCACACCCATCTCTCGCCGAGTGGTTATCCATTCTTCGTATTGATGGGCGGCGGTGACTGGTGGCATTTGCGCAGCGACGGTGCTGGCAGTTGGTGGCCTGTGGGGCGCTTCGACAACACGCCACTGGGGCGGCCGTTTTTTGAAACCACCATCGTGCTCAGTCCTGGTGGATATGGTGCGCTGAACGGCACGCTGATGAATCGTGCCGAATGGCCTTGGCTTTGGGACCACGCGCAGCGCTCCGGAATGCTCAATACCGAAGCCACCCGCGTGGGCAACGAGGGCAACTGGACGCCGGGTGATGGTGCTCTGACATTTCGAGGCCCGGAGTTGCGTGGCGAGTTCCTGCGCGTACTGGACGAAGGCCGCAACGTCGACTCGGGCCGCATGATGGGCAGCAACCAGGCGGGTACGGTGCACTCGTATGCCATGGGGGCTCAGGGCGGGGGAGCCATTGGCTCACGTTGGTCTGACAGTCTGGCGGCGGTCGGCGCGCAGACTCACGAAACGAAAACCTACTCCACGCCTACCAACGGAGGCCCGATCTACCCTGCCGGCACCAGCTATCAGATGGATACGGCCAACACGCTTTTGTATTCCTTCTCATCCCGTCCCCGCAACGTTGCCTATCCCGGCCGCATGAAAGTCATCTGAGGTTTTTTCAATGTTCAATTATCTGGTCGATGACGCTGGCGCCCTTGTGGGGCCGGTGGAGTTTTTCGTGACGCCCGGAATCGGCGTTCAATTACCAGCCAATGCCGTTCAACTGGCTTACGAGTTGCCGGCGGCAGAGCAGGGGCGCACGTGGGCGATGTCCAACGGCGTTCCGCGTGAACTGATTGATCTGCGCGGCATCGTGTACCGCAAGGACAACGGTGCCCAGCAGACCTGGAGCGAATTGGGTGCGCTGACGGATGAGTTCACCGCGCAACCTTGCCCGGACGAGTTTCATGTCTGGCAGGACAACGGGTGGGTGCTCGATGAGCAACGACACCGGTCGGATCTCACTACCAAAGTCCTCAATCAACGCGACACGCTGCTGCGCGACGCCGTCCTGCGCATCGCCCCCCTGCAATACGCCGAAGACATCGGCGATGCCAGCCACGAAGAGCAACTGCAATTGCTCGAATGGAAGCTCTACAGCGTGGAGCTGAACCGCATCGAAAAACAGGCCGGCTTTCCCGGCGAAGTCACTTGGCCGACGGTGCCCGGCGCAAGCGTAACCAACTGATTGCAGCACAGGGAACAGCATCTACGCGATCGACCAACTCTTCGCGCCTGAGTTTGTCGCGGCGATGGTTCCGGTGCCCGAGGGCGTCAACGTTGAAATCGGTGAGCCAATGATCCTGCCGCGAGCCCGTTTCAGACCTTCGCTGAACGGCCGGCGGAGCCAGCAGGGTTCACGGCAGTTTCTGCCTGACGCAACCGGATGCCGATGTATTCACATTCAGGAGACAGGTAATGGATTATCCAAAAAACATTCCCAGCGCAGGTTTGGTGAATGGCAGGTTTGTTGACGAAAACCCTCTGACCGGAACACCAGGTTCGTTGATTCCGGCGAGTTGGGGAAATGGCGTGACGCAAGAGATTCTTGAAGTCATCAAGAGCGCAGGGACGGCCGCCGATGAAAGTGATAACACTCAGCTCAGGGCGGCAATCGATACGCTGATCTCGAAGAAGCAAAGCGACAGTCTGGCCAGTCAGGAAGACGCTGAGGCGGGGATCAGCAACAACCGGTTGATGACGCCGTTACGAGTGTTTCAATCCATAGCGAAAAAGATGCAACAGGCGACAGAGTCGCTGATGGGGATTGCAAAAGTTGCTTCTCAGGCAGAGGTCAACGCCGGTGTCAGTGACACCTCTGTCGTGACCCCTAAAAAACTCAGGCTCGGGTTCATGGTAAGGCTGGGGGCATCGGGTTACGTCGTTTTCCCCTCGTGGATGGGTGGAGTGATTATCCAGTGGATCACCGGGGGGGCCAGCCAGGCGGGGAATAACGGTTACGGCGATCTGAACCTATGGCCGCTGGTCTTTCCCAACGCACTGTTCCTTGCAGTCGCTACCCATGAAGGCACGGCAGCCGGAACGCAGCTGATCTGGAACAACAACGCGACCGTGAGTCGGCAGGCAGGCATCAATGTTCGTTGTCCTGAATGGCCGTCAGGCTCCATTGCCGCTCGTGTCATCGGAATAGGATATTGAGTATGTATTACTTTTCTCCGGCCACTTCCGGCTTTTATCACTCCGATCTACACGGCACCAACATCCCCGCGGACGCGTTTGAATTAAGCGAAGGCGAGTATTGCGCGCTGGTCTCGAACGCTCCAAAAGGAACCGTGCTTGGCCTGACTGCCAACGGACGCCCGGAACGGGTGCTACTGGCTGAACAAACTCTTGATGCCACAGAACGGGCCTGGCGAGACAAGGTATTGGATCGCACTCAGTGGCTGGTTCTTCGCGATGCCGAAGAGCTGGAAATCGGCGAGGGCACCACACTGCGCGCCGAAGAATTCAAACAACTGCTCGCCTACCGACAGGACCTGCGCGACTGGCCCAATGATCCGGAGTTTCCGGATGCGCGTTCGCGTCCGCTAGAACCGGATTGGCTGGAAGGTGTGCTGCGAGCAAACAACTGAGCGGATTGCCCGATGCGGCAACACCGGACTATCAAGGAAAATCATTATGGACTACCCAAAAAGTGTCCCGGGGTCAGGTCTGGTCGACGGCAGATTCGTCGACGAAGACGCGATCGCCGGCACCCCTGGATCGTTGATACCTGCGAGCTGGGGCAACAGCGTTACTCAGGAAATTCTCGGCGCGATTACCGCCGCAGGCCTTAAGCCTGACGAGCAGCAGACCGATCAATTGGCGCAGGCGATTCGTCAATTGGCAAAGCCCGATCCGCTGCAACAATTTCCGGTGCAGGTGTATCGCCGGAACGTTCTGATCAATGGCGGGTTTGATATCTGGCAACGCGGTCCAACCAACCTCGGGCCAAACATTGGCGGCTATGTGGCTGATCGTTTTCGTTGCGACTGGAATGGCAGTGCAGGAGTCGCCATATCTCAGCAGGGTTTTGCACCCGGTCAAACGGAAGTCGCCGACGAGCCGCGGTTTTTCCTGCGGTGGCAACAAACCCAGGCGGGAGCCGGAGCCACCGTACACAGAATCTCCCAAGCTATTGAGTCGGTACGAACCCTGGCAGGTAAAAACGCCACCGTTACATTCTGGGCCCGGTCCGATGCTGCCCGGCCATTAAGAGTGTCGGTTACTCAGAACTTCGGTTCTGCAGGCTCCGAATCTGTTGAAAGAACCATCGATGTTTTCCAGTTGGGCACATCGTGGAAGAAGTACAGCGCAACGTTTCAAGTCTCGGGCATTGCCGGGAAAATGCTGGGCGCCAGCAACTTTCTGAGGCTTGCGTTTGACCTGCCTTTGAATGTGCTGCAGACCGTGGATCTGGCGCAGATCCAAATGGAGGAAGGACCGGTATCCACACCTTTCGAGTATCGTCCAGTGGCTGAAGAGTTGATGCTTTGCCAGCGTTACTTCGAGAAGTCCTTTGCCACTTCGTTGCCGGTACGGGCGAACAATGGCTCTAGCACCTGCATTTCAACGTTCACGCAAGCGGCGCCTGCCAATAGCGGTCAGTTCGCGATGACGACAGGCATGTTGGTGCAAAAGAGGGTGTTACCTACCGTCGTCATGTATTGCCCTGGCAATACCAGCAATCAGGTGTGGAATCAGGCCGTGGGGCCATGTACCGGCAGTATTGTGCAGGGATTGACGGAGCGTGCCATTTCGTTTGCCACCGTTACCCCGGTCGGCAGCTTGCCCGGTCAGACCTTGCAGATCGAATGGACTGCCGACGCCGAATTTTAGGAGAAACCATGAGTTATCAATTGACCGCCAACGGCGTTCTTCGTCTGAGCGACCTGGCATATGTTCCACAGGATCCTGCCAATCGGGATTGGCTGGAATATCAAGCGTGGCTGTTGTCCGGTGGCCAGGTGTTGCCCTCGAATGAAGCATTTGAGGAGTCTGCACCGAACAGCACCCTGACAACTCTGGCAAAAAAATGGCTGGGGGGCGTTGGTCGCCAACCGTGATTCAATCGGCGTATCCAGGGAGGATCGAGCATTATGCAAATTACTGAAGACAACCTACTCACCATCATGCCCAACGCCCGCCGCCAAGCGGGCGTTTTTGTTTCTGCACTCAACGATGCCATGGCTCGCCATCGTATCGACACGCCCAAGCGCGTGGCGGCGTTTCTCGCGCAAATCGGACACGAGTCGGGGCAGTTGCAGTACGTGCGCGAGCTGGGTAACAACCAATACCTGAGCAAGTACGACACCGGTACGCTGGCCTTGCGTCTGGGCAACACGCCCGAGGCCGATGGCGACGGGCAGAAGTATCGTGGGCGCGGGCTGATCCAGATCACCGGCCGCACCAACTATCGCCAGTGCAGCCTCGGGCTGTTCGGTGACGAGCGCTTGCTGGCGCTGCCGGAACTGCTGGAACAACCGCAATGGGCGGCCGAATCCGCGGCGTGGTTCTGGGCGCAGAACGGCCTGAACGCGCTGGCCGACCGTGATGAGTTCAACAGCATCACCCGGCGTATCAACGGCGGGTTGAACGGATTGCAGGATCGCCTGGAACTCTGGGGGCGGGCGAGGGCGGTGTTATGCCTGCCTTCGGTCTGAGCGTCTGGCGGCTAGTGGGCATGGTGCTGCTGGCCGCAGGTTCGGCGGCGCTGGCCTGGCAGTTTCAGGACTGGCGCTACGGCCGCCAACTGGCCGAGCAGGCCTGGCAGCATGCCGAAACCCTCAACCAGCTGACTCAGGCTGCCGCCACTGCGCAACAGGCCGAGCAGGACAAGCGCCTGGCCCTGGAGCAACGGCTCGCGGCCAGTGAACAAACCCACTACCGAGCACTGAACGATGCCCAACGTGATCAGGATCGCCTGCGCGATCGTCTTGCCACTGCTGATCTGCGCCTGTCAGTCCTCATCGACGCAGGCGACGCTGCCCAAGGCTGCGGTGTGCCAGCCGCCTCCGGCGCCAGCAGCGTGGATCATGCAGCCGTACGCGCCCGACTTGACCCGGCGCATGCTCGACGAATTGTCGCCATCACCGGCGAAGGCGACCGCGGACTGATTGCCTTGCAGGCCTGTCAGGCCTATATCAGAGCGCTGGCGCCTGCACATTTTGAATAAGCTTGTGTATTGAAAGCGCAACCGGCTCGTGTACGGTGGTACCCATTCCATCCGATCCGGAGCGCGCCGTGAAAGAAATCACTCAACTGGCGGCCGAACTTGGCCGACGTCTGCAGTTGCTCAATGCCCACGTCACTACGGCCGAGTCCTGCACCGGTGGCGGGATTGCCGAAGCCATCACCCGCATTCCGGGGAGTTCGGCGTGGTTCGAGGCCGGCTACGTGACGTACTCCAACCGACAGAAAACCCAGCAACTGAATGTCCCCGCCGAGCTGTTCGGCACGGTGGGTGCCGTGAGTCGCGAAGTGGTCGAAGCCATGGTGCGCGGTGCGCAGAAACACAGCCGAGCGCGTTTTGCCGTAGCGGTCAGCGGTATCGCCGGGCCCGACGGCGGTTCACCGAACAAGCCGGTGGGCACGGTGTGGCTGGCCTGGGGTGTGGGTGATGCGGTTTCCAGCGAGGTTCAGCACTTCCCCGGCAACCGCGATGAAGTCCGCCGACAAACGGTGAAGGCCGCGCTAGAGGGGCTCCTGCGACTAGCGGCACGAGAAATCGAAAATCAGGGGTAGGCGATCCGCGAACGCTGTGGAATAATACTGGCTACTTATACAGGTGTTGGCCGTCAGGCCTTATTGATTACGTGAGGACTTTAATGGACGACAACAAGAAGAAAGCCTTGGCTGCGGCCCTGGGTCAGATCGAACGTCAATTCGGCAAGGGTGCCGTAATGCGTATGGGCGATCAGGATCGTCAGGCGATCCCGGCCATTTCCACCGGCTCTCTGGGTCTGGACATCGCGCTCGGCATCGGCGGCCTGCCAAAAGGTCGTATTGTTGAAATCTACGGTCCTGAATCTTCCGGTAAAACCACACTGACGCTGTCCGTGATTGCCCAGGCTCAAAAAGCCGGCGCGACCTGCGCCTTCGTCGACGCCGAACACGCCCTCGACCCTGAGTACGCCGGCAAGCTGGGCGTCAATGTCGACGACCTGCTGGTTTCCCAGCCGGACACCGGCGAGCAGGCCCTGGAAATCACCGACATGCTGGTGCGCTCCAACGCCGTTGACGTGATCATCGTCGACTCCGTGGCCGCCCTGGTACCGAAGGCTGAAATCGAAGGCGAAATGGGTGACATGCACGTGGGCCTGCAAGCCCGTCTGATGTCCCAGGCGCTGCGTAAAATCACCGGTAACATCAAGAACGCCAACTGCCTGGTAATCTTCATCAACCAGATCCGCATGAAGATCGGCGTGATGTTCGGCAGCCCGGAAACCACCACCGGTGGTAACGCGTTGAAGTTCTACGCCTCGGTTCGTCTCGACATCCGCCGTACCGGCGCGGTGAAGGAAGGCGACGAAGTGGTTGGTAGCGAAACCCGCGTCAAGGTCGTGAAGAACAAGGTTGCTTCGCCGTTCCGTCAGGCCGAGTTCCAGATTCTTTACGGCAAGGGTATCTACCTGAACGGCGAGATGATCGACTTGGGCGTGCTGCACGGTTTCGTCGAGAAGTCCGGCGCCTGGTATGCCTATGAAGGCACCAAGATCGGTCAGGGCAAGGCCAACTCGGCCAAGTTCCTGGCAGACAACCCGGAAGTCGCGGCCAAGCTCGAGAAGCAACTGCGTGACAAGCTGCTGTCGCCAGCCGTGATCGCTGATTCCAAGGCTTCTGCGGTCAAAGAGACCGAAGATGACCTGGCTGACGCTGACATCTGATTGCACCGATGACAACCGCCGTACTCGATACCCTCGTCGCGGTGCGGCGAACTGCCATGGACCTGCTCGCACGCCGCGAGCACGGTCGAGTCGAGCTGACGCGTAAGCTGCGTCAGCGTGGCGCTCCACCCGAGATGATCGAAACAGCCCTCGACCGATTGACGGAAGAAGGCCTGCTTTCCGAAGCCCGTTATCTGGAAAGCTTTGTTTCTTACCGCGCCCGTTCAGGCTATGGCCCGTTGCGGATTCGAGAAGAACTCAGCCAGCGCGGCCTGCAGCGTGCCGATATCGAACTTGCCTTGCGCGAGAGCGGTATCAGTTGGCAGGAACAGCTAACAGACACGTGGCAAAGGAAGTTCTCCGGACAACTTCCCGTCGACGCCAAGGAGCGAGCCAGGCAAGGCCGGTTTCTGGCATACAGGGGGTTCTCAATGGAGATGATCAACCGCTTGTTCAGCGGCAGAGGGATGGACGATTAAAACGATTCAATAAAAAACGGCCCGATATTTCGATAGCGGGCCGTTTTTTTTTGCCTTCAGATTACCTTCGACGGTTCGCGGTTGTGCTGCGTCGTTTGAGGCCTGGACTGGGCCCAGTTTTCCGGCAGGTTGATGAAATCCACCAGCTCACGCAGGCGCCCGTGATCCCGGGCGTTGAAGGCGAAGGCCAGCCGGACCAGATGACTGTATTGCGCCTCGTCGTGTTCCTCGCCACTGTAGGCGTGTTGATGGAACCGGTCACTCAGGCACAGATCGGCAAAGGCTTCCTGCATATGATCAAGGGCCTGATCGCTCAGTTTGTGGTTCATGCGAATGACAAACTGGCGCTTGAGCCAGCGGCTGGAATGGAAGTTGCCGTAGAACTGATTGATCTGTTCCACCGCCTCATCAACGCTGTAGACCAGCCGCATCAGTTTCAGATCGGTTGGCAGGATGTAGCGGTTTTCCTCCAGTTGCTGGCGGATGAAATCCAGTGCTCCTTGCCAGAACGTGCCCCCCGGCACATCCAGCAATACCACCGGCACCAGTGGGCTCTTGCCGGTCTGGATCAGGGTCAGGACTTCCAGTGCTTCATCCAGCGTACCGAAGCCACCGGGGCACAGCACCAACGCGTCGGCTTCTTTGACGAAGAACAGTTTGCGCGTGAAGAAAAAGTGAAACGGCAGCAGATTGCCGGTGCCATTCACGGTGGGATTGGCATGCTGTTCGAAGGGCAGGGTGATGTTGAATCCCAGGCTGTTGTCGCGGCCCGCTCCTTCATGGGCAGCCGCCATGATTCCACCGCCGGCACCGGTAATGACCATCATGTCCGATCTCGTCAGGGCTGCGCCCAGTTCACGGGCCATGGCGTACAGCGGATGCTCGACGGGGGTGCGCGCCGAGCCGAATACGGTGACCTTGCGCCGGCCCCTGAACTGCTCGAGCGTGCGGAACGCCTGCTCCAGCTCCCGCAGGGCTTGCAGGGTGATCTTGGCGTTCCAGCGATTGTGGTCTTCCTGGGCCATGCGCAGCACGGTCAGGATCATGTCGCGGTAGATGGGAATATTCGGACTGTTGGGTGAAACCAGGTTGAGTTGTTCTTCGACCTTGCCGGTGAGGTCGTGGCCGCTTTCCTGAAAATGACGGCTGAGCAGGTCATTCGGTTGGTAAGGCATGCAACTTCTCCTTCTGCACAGAGCCTTCGGCCCTGACGTGCGGCGTCAGTGCCGCGCTGCAAGAAAAAACAAACGCCCGGCAGCTCCTTTCCTGCCGTGAAGTGATCAACGTGAATACTTTGAATCTAGACCCTCGAAGCATTTTTCGCTGCATCCAGCATTGCGCCACAAAGTCTTGCCTGGCAACTGCTTATTGTCGTTTTGCGAAGTGCTTTCACCGCTCGTCCGATGTCGCACCGAGGGCAAAATGCTCTGATTTACTAAGTTAAAGGCGCCGTACGACAACTTTGCGTCAGCGAGCGTACGCAAGGTGCATGCGATTCAAGGATTTGCGGGTGGCAAGGAGGCAGGACACATGACCAGAGTCATTCTGGAGATCGATACACAACTGTATCGAATGTTGAAGGCATCGGCCGAGACCAATCATGTGAGTCTCGAAGAGGAGTGCTGCCGACGTCTTTCGGGAGGGGAGCGCCGCTCGCGCTATCTGCAGGCTTTACTGGCCGAACTGCGCGCCGAGGATGAACAGCGGCGCGCCAATTCGCGATGATTACTTTTTCTTCGCCGGAGCCGCTTTCGGGCAGTCCGATTCCTGATAACTGGCCGAACCGATGGCCCTGTTGGTCTTCACTTCGCTGAAGTCATAACGCATGACGGCCCCTTTGGCCATCAACTTGCGGTACGACGGGTTGTTGCAGACCGAAGCACCCAGCTGGAAATACACGGCCTTGGGATCGGCACGCATCTTGTCGGCATGACTTGCCTGGACGCTCAGGTGGTTGATCAGCGTAGTGCCTTCGACGGTGTAACCCTGATCGAGGATGTCTTCGTTGATCGCCCGTGGCGTGCCGACGCTGCTTTGTGCAGCGACGTTTTGCAGCTCTTTGTTCAGGTTCTGCTCTTTCAGGGACGCAGCCTGTACGCTGAAGGACAACGCCAGCGCGATGGCCGCGGTAGGAACGATAAGGCGCAGCATGAAACTCTCCTGATTCAGTGACTGGTGGTTCGACCAGCCCCGGGGCTGTGCGTTCAGTGGCGGCGAATTATAGGGGAGCCGGTCGGGAGGGTACAGGCTTGTGCTCGTTGCTCTGATAAACTGCCGGCCTTTATTGCCTTGCCGAGAGTTGTTCGTGTCGAGTTTTCCTGTCAGTCGGCGTCGCCCGCAATGAACCATGCCCCCAACGCCGTGGCCCGCCTGCGCGATCAGCGCGAGGACGAGGGAATCAAGCCGATCCAGGCCCGTGGTTTTCGCTCCGAGCGTTGCCGCGACTGCCGGGTAATCATCAGCCATTGCCTGTGCGCCTGGCGCCCGACCGTTGAAACCCGCTCCGGTGTCTGCCTGATCATGACCGGCAAGGAAGTGTTCAAGCCAAGCAACACAGGCTGGTTGATCGCCGACATCGTGCGGGACAATCACGCCTTCATCTGGTCGCGGACCGAACCGGACGAGCAACTGCTGGCGCTGTTGAACGACCCGCAATGGCAGCCGTATCTGGTGTTTCCCGGCGAGTACGTCGAGCCTTCGCGGGTGACCAATACCGTGGATCTCGATAGCAGCAAGCGTCCGCTGTTCATTTTGCTGGACGCGACCTGGACCGAGGCGCGCAAGATCTTCCGCAAGAGCCCGTACTTCGATCGCCTGCCGATCCTCAGTCTGCTGCCCGACAAGCTGTCGCGTTATCGCCTGCGCCGTTCGACCCGCAGCGAGCACCTGTGCACCGCCGAAGTCGCGGCGCTGTGCCTGGAACTGGCGGGTGACACAGATGCCGCCTCGGCGCTGGACGCCTATTTCGATGTGTTCAGCCAGCATTACCTGGGCGCCAAGCAGCAGCTTGAGGTGAATGTATCGACACCGGCCCATGCCGAGTTGCTGCCTTTTATAGCAAACCCGCAGCCGGTGCCGGCCTGATCCTGGCCCATACTGCTAAAGCAGTGGCCGTGTTGCTTGACCACCCCGGCTTCGCTGGGCATGCTTGGCGCCGATTGGGGTACGGCCAAGGTTTGAAACGCCGTTTTTGTCCGTGATTGGCGTTGAACGTGCCCCTGTGGATGCCGCCGCACAAGCGTCGGCATCTTGAGTTGCCTTGGCGAGTCCCGAATGCATCGGGTCTGCCATCAAAAACAGGATCATTTGAAAAATGGCCACATACGACATCCTGATTGCCGACGATCACCCTCTTTTTCGTAGCGCACTGCATCAAGCGGTGACGATGGGCCTTGGTCCGGATGTACGAATGGTGGAAGTGGCGAGCATCGCCGAGCTGGAGGCGCGCCTGACCGAGAAGGCCGACTGGGATCTGGTGCTGCTGGACCTGAACATGCCGGGCGCTTTCGGGTTTTCCGGGCTGGTGATGTTGCGCGGACAGTACCCGCAGATTCCGGTGGTGATGGTCTCGGCGCAGGAAGAAGCTTCGGTGATGGTCAAGTCGCGGGAGTTCGGTGCCAGCGGTTTCATTCCCAAGTCGAGCGACCTGAGCGTGATTCAGGAAGCGGTACGCAAAGTGCTGGATGGCGATGTGTTCTGGCCGCCCCAGGCGTTCGAGGCCGTCAGTGTTTCCGACGAGGCCAAGGCTGCCAGCGATGGCCTGGCGAGCCTTACGCCCCAGCAGTTCCGGGTGCTGACCATGGTCTGCGAAGGCTTGCTCAACAAGCAGATTGCTTATGAGTTGAGCGTGTCGGAAGCGACCATCAAGGCCCACGTCACGGCGATCTTTCGCAAGCTGAACGTGCGGACCCGCACCCAGGCGGCTTTACTCTTGCAACAACTTGAGTCAATTCCGAGCCAGTAATACCAGGCCTCTTCACGCTTTTTTGACTTTCGTTGAACTAGCTTCCCCACTTCTTTTTGGTCGGTTGTGTATTTTATGTCACCTTTCAAGGGCCAGACGGGCCTGAAACGCATCCTCAACGCTTCCGGTTACTCGCTGGACGGCCTGCGCGCAGCCTTCACCGGCGAAGCGGCGTTCCGTCAGCTGGTGCTGCTTAACGTAGTACTGATTCCGCTGACGTTCTTCCTGAATGTCAGCCGTGTCGAGCAGGCGTTGCTGATCGCCGTGTGCCTGCTGGCGCTGATCGTCGAGCTGCTGAATTCCGCAGTGGAGGCGGCTATCGACCGCATTTCCCTGGAACTGCACCCGCTGTCCAAGAATGCCAAGGACATGGGCAGCGCCGCGCAATTCGTGGCACTGAGCATGATTGCCCTGGTGTGGGCGGTGATTCTGCTTTAAGCGATTGTCGGCAGGACGATCTCGTCGCTGCGCTGGACCCCGGCGGTGAAGGCGCGGCACAGATCGAGAAACTCGCGCATGGCGGAGGTCTGGTACTTCTGTTTGTGCCAGATGAAGTAGAACTGCCGCGCCAGATCCAGATCCGGCGTCTCCACCGGTACCAGACTGCCGCGCCGAAAGGCATCACGCAGCGCCAGGCGCGAAATACAGCCAATCCCCAAACCTGATTCCACGGCGCGTTTGATCGCTTCGGTGTGTTCCAGCTCCAGACGAATGTTCAGCGCACTGCGATGGTGACGCATGGCCTGATCGAAAGTCAGGCGGGTGCCGGAGCCTTGTTCGCGCAGAATCCACGCTTCGTGGGTCAACTCCTCCATCGTCGCGCTACCGCGTTTGGCCAGTGGATGCTGCGGGGCGCAGAACACCACCAGTTCATCCTCGACCCAGCTCTGCACTTCGATGTCCGGATGGCTGCAATCGCCTTCGATTAGACCCAGATCAATTTCGTAATGCGCCACCTGTTGCACGATATTGGCAGTGTTCTGCACGTGCAGCTTTACCTGGCTTTCCGGGTGACGCTGCATGAAGCCGCCGATCAACAGGGTGGCCAGGTAATTGCCAATGGTCAGGGTCGCGCCCACCGACAGCGAGCCAAAACCGGATTTGCCGTTGAGCAGGTCCTCGATTTCCTTGGCCTGATCGAGCAGGGCCACCGCTTGCGGCAGCAATTGCTTGCCCAGAGCGTTGAGGCTCAGGCGTTTGCCGGCGCGATCGAACAGCTGGCAGCTGGACTGGCGCTCCAGTTCGGTGATGGAAGTGCTGGCGGCCGATTGCGATAGGTTGAGCAGGCCCGCAGCACGGGACACGCTCTCCTGCTGGGCGACAGCGACGAAGACTTGCAGTTGACGAAGAGTAAATCGCATATCGATATAACCGATAACCCTTATCTTAATAATCCAGTTAACAGATATTGTCGGCGCTATTAGAATGCGATGCAATTGCGCACCGTCGGCATCCTTCAACGTGAGCCGGGCAAGCGCAGATCAATCTCCAGGAGTCCCACGTACATGAGCAACATGAACCACGAGCGTGTCCTCAGTGTTCATCACTGGAACGACACTCTGTTCAGCTTCAAGTGCACCCGCGATCCGGGCCTGCGCTTCGAGAACGGTCAGTTCGTGATGATCGGCCTGCAACAGCCTAACGGCCGCCCGCTTATGCGCGCTTACTCGATCGCCAGCCCGAACTGGGAAGAGCATCTCGAGTTCTTCAGCATCAAGGTGCCTGATGGTCCGCTGACCTCCCAGCTGCAGCACCTGAAGGAAGGCGACGAGATCATCATCTCGAAAAAACCTACCGGCACCCTGGTGCTCGACGACCTGAACCCGGGCAAGCACCTGTACCTGCTGAGCACCGGCACCGGTCTGGCGCCGTTCATGAGCGTGATCCAGGACCCGGAAACCTACGAGCGCTTCGAGAAAGTGATCCTGGTTCACGGTGTTCGTTACGTCAACGAAGTCGCCTACCGCGAATTCATCACCGAGCACCTGCCGCAGAACGAGTTCTTCGGCGAAGCGCTGCGTGACAAGCTGATCTACTACCCGACCGTGACCCGCGAGCCGTTCGAGAACCAGGGCCGTCTGACCGACCTGATGCGCAGCGGCAAGCTGTTCAGCGACATCGGCCTGCCACCGATCAACCCGCAGGACGACCGCGCGATGATCTGCGGCAGCCCGAGCATGCTCGACGAGACCAGCGAAGTGCTCGACAGCTTCGGCCTGAAGATCTCGGCGCGTATGCGCGAGCCGGGTGACTACCTGATCGAGCGTGCATTCGTCGAGAAATAATCCCGACGATGCCGATAGAAAAGCCCGCGTTGCCTGAGAAGGCAGCGCGGGCTTTTTCGTTTCCGCGATTCAGTCAGCGGCGGGAATCACTTCCAGAACGCGGATCTGTTCGGGCGTCGGGTAGTGCCAACGAACGTCCAGATCCCAGAACTGCGCGCCGTATTCGCGTTCGGGCACGGGCGTCTGATACGCCGGACGCGGATCCTGGGCCAGGCATTGCTCGATCAACTCGACCAGCGGCTCGGCCAGGCGCTGAGCGTGCGTGTGCGCCTGTTGCAGCGCCGCGTCCGTCCACTGCACGTCGATCAGTTGCGGCGCGGCACTGGCGATGCTGTTGGAGGCGTCAGCAATGATGTCGGCGTACGGCACGTAGGGTTTGATGTCGAGAATCGGCGTACCGTCCAGTAGATCGATGCCGGAGATGAACAGGCGATTGGCTTCGACCTTGTCCAGTTTCACCACCGACTGACCAATGCCGTTCGGCCGGTGAGTGGCGCGGGTGGCGAACACGCCCATGGATTTGTTGCCACCCAGACGGGGAGGGCGGACCTTCAGTCGCGGCTTTTCCTCCAGCGCCTGATGGAACAGGAACAGCAGCCAGACGTGACTGACCTGCTCCAGCCCCTGCACCGCGTCGCCTTGGTCGAACGGCGCCATCAGTTCCAGCACGCCACGGGCGGCAGGGGCCAGTTGCGGCTGACGCGGGATGGCGAACTTCTCCTTGAAGCAAGAGCGGACGAAGCCGATGGGGGAGACGCTGTAAGTCATGGTCTTGGGTCAAGGCAGGAAACAGGGCGGGCATGATAACCCGGCAGGCCTTGTTGCCGACCTAAAGACTGAACCCGCCATCCAGCGGAATGACATTTCCGGTCATGTAGGCCCCGGCAGTGCTCGCCAGGCTGATCGCCAGCGCTGCCATTTCCTCTTCACGGCCCCAGCGTTTCATCGGGATCAGCGCGGTGTCTTCGGCCAACGCCCGCTGGTCGCTGACGATGTGCCGGGTCATCTTGCTCGGGAAACGCCCCGGCGCGATGACGTTGACGTTGATGTGCTGGCTCACCAGTTCACGGGCGAGGATTCGTGACAATTGATGAAGCGCCGCTTTGCTCGGCCCATAGGCGTAGGCCTGTTCGCCGAAGGAAGAGATGCCGGCCACCGAACCGATGTTGATGATCCGTGCCGGATTCGCCGCCGAGCCCGCCTTGCGCAGCAACGGCAGAAACTGCTGGATGCAACTGAACACCGACGTCACGTTGAGCTGCATGACCTTTTCCCAGCCCTTGACCGGGTAGCTCTCCAGCGGCGCGCCCCAGGTGGTACCGGCGTTGTTCACCAGAATGTCCAGATGAGTGATCTGCTCGCCCAGTCGCGCGGCCAGCTCTTTTACGCCTTCTTCCGTCGCCAGATTCGCCGCCATGCCCCGACAAGTGCCCAGAGCACTGAGTTCTTCAGCGGTTTGATGGCAGGCTTCAGCGTCACGGGAGCAGACGTACACACGGGCGCCGGCCTCGACAAACGCCTTGGCGATCATTTTGCCGATACCACGGGTGCCGCCGGTCACCAGGGCGGTGCGGCCTTGCAGGGAGAAATACGGGTGCATGGCGAATCCTGAGGGCTAGGGTTCAGTACACCCTAGTCGCCGGCCGCGAAAAGCGGAGCCACTATTTTTTGAGGGAATGGAGAGGCATGCATGAAAACGGCGACCGAAGTCGCCGTTTTTTCAAGGATCAGCCGCGAATGCGCAGGGTCAGGCCCTTGAGGAAATTGCGCAGCAACTGGTCGCCGCACGGACGGTAGTTGGTGTGGCCGACCTTGCGGAACAACGCGCTCAGCTCAGGCTTGGACACCGGGAACTCGGCAGCCTTGAGGATCGCGTGCATGTCGTCTTCCTTCAGTTCGAAGGCCACGCGCAGTTTTTTCAGAATGATGTTGTTGGTCACCGGCACTTCGATCGGCTGCGGTGGACGGCTCTCGTCCTTGCCGCGCTTGAAGATCACCAGACCGTCGAGGAAGTGCGCGAGGACTTCGTCCGGGCAGCGCACGAAACCTTCTTCGTCTTCTTCCTTCTTGTCGAGCCAGGTCACCACGTCGGCAAGAGTTACGTCCATGCCACCCAGTTTGATGATTTCGACGACTTTCTTGTCGCTGATGTCGAGCATGTAGCGCACGCTGCGCAATACGTCGTTATGAACCATGTTTGCAATCCTGATCGTTCGCTGTGGGCACCGCGCAGGCGCGATGCCGGAATGTATGGCGGCAACGGGGCCTTAGAACTTCTCTTTACCGGACAGGTATCGCCATTGGCCGGCTGGCACCTTGCCGATCGATACGCCGCCGATGCGGATACGGCGGATGCCGACGACCTTCAGCCCGACCGATTCGCAGAACTGGGCGATGATCCCCGGCTGCGGGTTCTTCATGGCGAAGCGCAGGCGGTTTTCGTTCTGCCAGCTGGCCTTGACCGGTGGCAGCTCCTTGCCCTTGTGGGTAAGGCCATGCTGCAGGCGATTGAGGCCGTGGGCGACCATGTCGCCTTCGACTTCGACCACGTATTCCTGCTCGATCTTCGCCGCGTCGGCGGTGAGCTTGCGCAGCACCTTCCAGTCCTGGGTGAACACCAGCAGGCCGCTGGCCTTGGGTTGCAGGTCGGCGCTGGCGGTCAGGCGCAGGAAGTGCCCGCGCAGCGGTCGCTTGCCGTAGCGGTGTTCTTCGCTGAGGGTGTCGGCGCTCAGCGACTGCATCGCCGTATCGACATCCATGCCGGCCGGCACGTTGAGCAGAATGGTCACCGGCTCCGGCGCAGTGGCCTTGGCGTCCTTGTCGAGTTCGACCTTTTGGTCGCCGACCTTGAACTGCGGCTCGTCGATGACTTCGCCGTCCACGGTGACCCAGCCGCCCTCGATGAACAGTTCGGCCTCCCGGCGGGAGCAACCGACCAGTTCGATGAGGCGTTTGGAGAGGCGAATCGGGTCAGTCATGACAGGGGCCGTAACAAAAAAGGGGTGGGCATTGTACCTGCCTGGCGCCGGTTAATCGCGATTGCATTTGTACCGTGTGGCTTTTAGCCGCGTACGGCGCGCTGTTCCGGTTGTTTCAGACGCATGTGCAGCAACGGATACGGCTGGCCCATGCCATCGACTTCCGACCGTCCGATCACCTCGAAGCCCTGCTTGAAGTAAAAACCCAGGGCCTGCGGGTTCTGCTCGTTGACGTCCAGTTCATCGGCGTTGAGGTGTTCCATGGCGTATCTCAGCAGCTTTTTGCCCAGGCCCTGGCCGCGATGCTCGGGGTCGATGAACAGCATTTCGATCTTGCCCGCCGCCACGCCGGCAAACCCGGTGATGCGCTGGTGGTTGTCCTTGGTACAGATCAGCATCACTGCGTCGAGGTAGCGGGTCAGCACCAGATTGCGCAACAGCTCGATATAGCTGTCCGGCAGAAAATCATGGGTCGCGCGAACCGAGGCCTCCCAGACCCGGGTCAGTTCCTGATAATCGCTGAGTTTCGGTGTGTGAATGACCGAATGGTGACGCATGCCCGTTAGCCTCTTTGTCATTAATGAGGGAGTCCTTCCCCTCACAAACGATAGCCGTAAAAAAGCCCCGCATCTCGTAAAAGAGAGCGGGGCTTTTCGTATTTTCCGCGTTTAGATCTGTTCGGCCCAGAGGTCGTATTCGTCGGCGTCGGTCACTTTGCACCAGACCTTGTCGCCCGGCTTGAGGTTGCTGCCGTTGTCGATGAACACGTTGCCGTCGATTTCCGGAGCATCGAAGAAGCAGCGACCGACCGCGCCTTGCTCGTCGACTTCGTCCACCAGCACTTCGATCTCGCGGCCGATGCGCATCTGCAGACGGGCCGAGCTGATGGCCTGCTGGTGCGCCATGAAGCGTTCCCAGCGATCCTGCTTGACGTCGTCCGGGACGATGTCGAGGTTCAGGTCATTGGCCGGTGCGCCTTCGACCGGCGAGTACTGGAAGCAGCCGACGCGGTCGAGCTGGGCTTCGGTCAGCCAGTCCAGCAGGTATTGGAAGTCTTCTTCGGTTTCGCCGGGGAAGCCGACGATGAAGGTCGAACGGATGATCAGGTCCGGGCAGATCTCGCGCCAGTTCTTGATCCGCGCCAGGGTCTTGTCTTCGAACGCCGGGCGTTTCATCGACTTGAGGACTTTCGGGCTGGCATGCTGGAACGGGATGTCCAGGTACGGCAGGATCTTGCCGGCGGCCATCAGCGGGATCAGCTCGTCGACGTGCGGGTACGGGTAAACGTAGTGCAGACGGACCCAGACGCCGAGGGTGCTCAGTGCTTCGCACAGTTCAGTCATGCGGGTTTTCACCGGCGCGCCGTTCCAGAAACCGGTGCGGTACTTGACGTCAACGCCGTAGGCGCTGGTGTCCTGGGAAATCACCAGCAGTTCCTTCACGCCGGATTTGACCAGACGTTGAGCTTCGTCGAGCACGTCGCCGACCGGACGGCTGACCAGTTTGCCGCGCATCGACGGGATGATGCAGAAGCTGCAGCTGTGGTTGCAGCCTTCGGAGATCTTCAGGTACGCGTAGTGACGCGGGGTCAGCTTGATGCCTTGCGGCGGCACCAGGTCGATCAGCGGGTTGTGATCCTGTTTCGGCGGTACGACTTCGTGGACGGCGTTGACCACTTGCTCGTACTGCTGCGGACCGGTGACGGCCAGCACGCTCGGGTGCACGTCACGGATGTTGCCTTCTTCCACGCCCATGCAGCCGGTCACGATGACCTTGCCGTTTTCCTTGATCGCTTCGCCGATGACTTCCAGGGATTCGGCCTTGGCCGAGTCAATGAACCCACAGGTGTTGACCACGACCACGTCGGCGTCCTGATAGGTGGACACCACGTCATAGCCTTCCATGCGCAGCTGGGTCAGGATGCGCTCGGAGTCGACCAGTGCTTTCGGGCAACCCAGAGATACGAAGCCAACCTTTGGATTGGCCGGCGCAGGAGTGGTGGACATGTCTAACCTCGGTGTTTTGTGACGTCGCTTGCCTGGTTCGGAAACCGACGGACGGGCGCTTGAAACGCGCCTCTGATCAAAAAGTGCGCAATTCTAGCGATGAGCAACGCACTTGACCAGCTTTATGCAGGGAAATACGACGAGTGCTGCGCTATGCTTCGCGCCGTGAAGCTTTACCGATTTTTTACAGTCAACAAAACGTCTGTAACAACAGGTAAAACAGCGCATGCTGCACCACAAAGCATAGTGCTTCATTCAAAGAAGCCGGTTCGAGAATCAGGAGTGTTGGATGGGTCAGGCAAGTAGTCAGGCGGCGGGCGCCGAGCATTCGGCTGCAAAACCGCTGAGCATGCTGGTCGCGGCAGTCGGGGTAGTTTACGGCGACATCGGCACGAGCCCGTTGTACACCCTCAAAGAAGTGTTTTCCGGCGGTTACGGCGTACCGGTCAATCACGACGGAGTGCTGGGTATTCTGTCGTTGATCTTCTGGTCGCTGATCTGGGTCGTATCGATCAAGTACATGATGTTCGTCCTGCGCGCCGACAACCAGGGCGAAGGCGGGATCATGGCACTGACCGCGCTGGCACGGCGGGCGGCGGGCAAGCGCAGGACGTTGCGTTCGCTGCTGGTGGTTTGCGGCCTGATCGGCGCGGCGCTGTTCTACGGTGACAGCATGATTACCCCGGCAATTTCCGTGCTCTCGGCCATTGAAGGTCTGGGACTGGCGTTCGATGGCATCGACCACTGGGTCGTGCCGCTGTCACTGGTGGTGCTGGTGGGCCTGTTCCTGATCCAGCGTCACGGTACGGCGCGGATCGGCATTCTCTTCGGGCCGATCATGGTCACCTGGTTCCTGGTGCTCGGAGCCCTTGGCGTCTATGGCATCAGCCATTCCCCGGAAGTGCTGAAGGCACTGAACCCGATCTGGGCCGTGCGTTTCTTCATGGTGCATGCCGGCATGGGCGTGGCGATCCTCGGCGCCGTGGTGCTGGCGCTGACCGGTGCCGAAGCGCTGTATGCCGACATGGGCCACTTCGGTCGCAAACCGATTGCCCGGGCGTGGTTCCTGTTGGTGCTGCCGGCGCTGGTGCTCAATTACTTCGGTCAGGGCGCCTTGCTGCTGGATAACCCGGAAGCGGCGCGCAACCCGTTCTACCTGCTGGCCCCGAGCTGGGCGTTGATTCCACTGGTGGGTCTGTCGACCCTGGCCACGGTGATCGCCTCGCAAGCGGTGATCTCTGGCGCGTTCTCGCTGACCCGTCAGGCGATCCAGCTCGGTTACATCCCGCGCATGTACATCCAGCATACCTCCAGCGATGAGCAGGGCCAGATCTACATCGGCGCGGTGAACTGGTCGCTGATGGTGGGCGTGGTGTTGCTGGTGATCGGTTTCGAGTCCTCGGGCGCACTGGCCTCGGCCTATGGCGTAGCTGTGACCGGGACCATGCTGATGACCACGATTCTGGTGTCGGCCGTCATGTTGCTGCTGTGGAAGTGGCCACCGGTGCTGGCGGTGCCGGTGCTGATCGGCTTCCTGCTGGTGGACGGTCTGTACTTCGCCGCCAACGTGCCGAAAATCGTCCAGGGCGGTGCGTTCCCGGTGATCGCCGGTATCGCCTTGTTCATCCTCATGACCACCTGGAAGCGCGGCAAGCAATTGCTGGTCGAGCGCCTGGACGAAGGCGCACTGCCGCTGCCGATCTTCATCAGCAGTATCCGCGTCCAGCCGCCGCATCGTGTGCAGGGTACAGCTGTGTTCCTGACTGCTCGCTCCGACGCTGTCCCGCATGCGCTGTTGCACAACCTGCTGCATAACCAGGTATTACACGAGCAGGTTGTGCTGTTGACCGTGGTCTACGAAGACATTCCGCGCGTTCCACCATCCCGACGCTTCGAAGTCGAAGCCCACGGTGAAGGCTTCTTCCGGGTGATCCTGCACTTCGGTTTCACCGACGAGCCGGACGTGCCGCAGGCGCTGAAACTCTGCCATCTGGACGACCTGGACTTCAGCCCGATGCGCACCACCTACTTCCTCAGCCGCGAAACGGTCATCGCCTCGAAACTCGAAGGCATGGCCCGTTGGCGTGAAGCGCTGTTTGCGTTCATGTTGAAGAATGCCAACGGCAATCTGCGGTTCTTCAATCTGCCGCTGAACCGGGTGATTGAGTTGGGGACGCAGGTGGAGATGTAAACCGGCGTCATCAAAAAGCCCCCGTCAGCCTTGCGGCTGGCGGGGGCTTTTTTGTGCGTGTTCGGTTTACGAGGGCTTGGTCGGATAGTGGAAACAGCAAGTTGCACTATGTTTAATTCAGCACAATACTCTGTGCATTAACGTACGCATCAGCATGTGAGTGAGAGGTGATTATGACGGCATTATTAGAGCGTGCTGACCAGGCAATTTCCGTGACTGCCATGGTCAGGAGCTTCAGCGCGAAGCTCAAGGAGATTTCCAGTCGTGCCACTGAGCGTCTGGTCATCTTCAAGGACAATCAACCGGCAGCGGTCATCATCAACGTGCAGGCCTATCAGGAAATGCTGGATGAACTTGAGAACCTTCGCATCGAAGCGGCTGCCCGTGAACGTCTGAGCAATTTTGATCAGACCAAGGCTGTCAGCCATGAGGATATGCGGGCAAGGTACGCTCGGAAGGATTAAGGGAGCGCTGGATGGTTTGGGGAGTGATTTATCATCCGGAAGTCCAAGGGGATCTTGATCAATTGGGATCAGTAGCTGCCAACCGGATATTGGATGTGATCGAAGAACGGATCATCCATGGCGAGCCAGACAAAAGTGGTAAGCCTCTGCGAGCCAGTCTTGCGGGTTGCAGACGAATTCGAACGGGCGACACGCGAATCGTTTATCGAGTCGATGGTCGGGAAATCCAGGTGTTGATCGTTGCGGTGGGGGTTCGACGTGACAAAGAGGTGTATGGCGCTGCTGAAAGGCGCCTTTAAACAATAAGCCCCCGTCAGTTTTGCGACTGGCGGGGGCTTTTCGTTGGTGCGCTTCAGATCACTCTGCCGGCTGATCCTTGGTCTGACGCTTCTCGATCAGATCCACCAGACGCTTGGCCAGCGCCGGGTAGTTTTCGTCGAAGTGGTGGCCGCCGGGCAGTTTCACCGCTTCGCCCACTGCCGTCTTGTCAGTGCAGCCGCTCTCATCGGTTTCTTCGGCGCCGTAGATGCACACAACCTTGGCCGGTGGCAGCTTGGCCATTTCCGGGCCGGTGGCGGCTTCTTTGCCGGCGTTGCCGAGCCAGCCTTCGACTTCGATTTCGAAGCTGCCGGTGCGGGCGAAGGCCAGCAGGATGATTGCGTCGACGCGTTGCTGCTCGGTTTCCGGCAGGCGGTTGTAGATGGCCGGCAGGACGTCGGCACCGAACGAGTAGCCGGTCAGTATGAAGCGCTTGGTACCCCACTTCTGGCGGTAGTGCTGCATCAGTTCGGTCAGGTCCAGCGCGCTCTGTTCCGGGCTCTTGTGCTGCCAGTAGTAGCGCAGGGTGTCGATGCCGACCACCGGGTAGCCGATCTTGGCCATCTCACCGGCCACATCGCGGTCGAGATCTCGCCAGCCGCCGTCACCGGACAGGAACAGCGTCACGGTGTCCTTGGCCTGGCCGGCCGGGACTTCCACGACCGGGATCTGCAGGCCGCCGGCCGCCTTGTCACCACCGACAAGAATCTTGCGCAGTTCGTTGTTCAGCACTTGCGGCAGGTTGATGTCGTAGTCGCTGATGCTGGTTTCGGCGTTCGGTTGGTCGCGCACGAAACCGGCGCTGGTGTCGTCCGGGTTGTCGTTCCAGGCCACCAGCCAGTGGCCGTGGGCGGCGGATTTTGGCAGCAGGTGGGTGCAGCCACCTTTTTCCAGCGCCAGGTCGACCGACACGGCCTGGGCCTTGTCGTCCTTCTGTTCAGACAGCCAGCGCCAGGCCAGCACTGCACCAGGGCCGATGCCGCTGACCAGGGTCGCCGGGCCGTTCAGTTCGCGCAGACCGCTTTGCAGTGCGCGGCTCTGCAGCAGGCAATCCTTGGGCAGAATCACCTGAACGATCTGCGCCGAGGCGCTGCGGCTCAGGGTGGTCAGTTGATTGTCGGTGAGTTTCTTGTCGTCCTCGACCGCCACAAGCACCTGGGCCTTGGGCTTGGTGCCGGGGATGAGCCGGGTCATGACGGTGCCGTCAGCCGGCGTGAGCTTTTCAAGGGTCGGTTCCGGTGCCGGGCGTTTGAGGTACCAGTAACCGCCACCGGCAATCACGGCCAGCACGATCAGTGCGGCCAGGATGTACTTCAGGGAGCGTTGAATCATCAGCGTTTCACCAATCCAGTCAAGCCGCCCGCGATCAGGGCAGCAGTATCGGCCAGTGCCACCAGCGGATCGAGTCCGGCGGGCACCGCCATATAACGGGGTTCCCAGTCAGGCTGGAACTTGTCTTTGAAGCGGCGCAAGCCTTGGAAGTTGTACAGCTGCTCACCACGGCGGAAAACCATCGAGCCCAGACGCTGGGTCAGCGGTGCACCACGACGGGGTTGCAACCCCGACAGCGGCACCATGCCCAGGCTGAAACGCGCGTATCCGTGACTCTTATAATGTTGAATCAGGCCGACCATCAGAAACTCCATGGTCAGCTTGGGGGCGTCCGGGTGCGAGCGCATCAGGTCGAGACTGGCCAGGTCATGGCTATAAGTCTCGAGCAGGTTGGCGAACGCCACCGGACGGCCTTCGAAGCGAATCACCGCGATGCGGAAATGCTTCAGGTAATCGTCGCTGAAACGGCCGAGGGAGAAGCCTTTCTCGCGTACGTTCTTGCCGGTCAGCCAGGCATCGGAAATCACCTTGAGCTCATCCATGGGTGCCTGGCCCGGCTCGTGGATTTCCAGCGACAGGCCGTCGCGGGTGCCGCGGTTCCAGGTGTAGCGCAGGTCCTTCATCTCCTTGCCCTTGGCATCCAGGTCAAAGCGATGCAGGTCGACCCGGGCTTCCTCGCCCAGTTTGATCGCGGTCAGACCAATGTCCATGTAGTACGGCAGGTTCTCGGCACGCACTTGATAGAACACGGGACGGGCGTGGTGGATGTCGCACAGGTCGCGGAACTGCCAGATCATTTCCGCGCGTTGCTGACCAGGGCCGATCGGGTCGTACAGCGCCACCAGGCTGCGGCCGCGACGGGCGTACATCAGAAAGGCTTCGTCGTTGGGGTGGAACAGCAGCGCCTTGTCACCGGTCAGGGCCAGGCCGCCGTCCGGTTGCGAGGAGGCCATCAGGATCTTCGTGGCGCGCTCCAGTTCGTCCGCTGTCGGCAGATGAATCACCGGGCGGGCGGTACGCAGCAACCAGGTCAGGGCGATCACCAGCAACAGCACCGCCGCACCCAGCAGCGAGCGCAGACCGCGCGGGGCGTCGGCGTCGAGGGTGAACTGCCACCACAACTGATGGCTGTACGGCACGTCCTGGTAAGCGAACAGCAGCAGCCAGGTCGAGGCGCCGAGGACACACAGACTGGCCACCAGATACAGCGGCGAGAACGGTACTTCGGTCAGGCGGCTCGGGCGATAGAACGAGCGGCGGAACACCCCCAGCAGTGCGGCGGTGAGGGTCATCAGCGTGGCTTCTTCCCAGTCGAAACCCTTGAGCAGCGAGAGCAGGGCGCCCACCAGCAGCAGAATGGTGGTCAGCATCCACGCAGCCGACAGTCGGCGACGCAGGCCCTGTGCGAGCATCAGGCACAGCACGCCGATCAGGCTGGCGCCGAAGTGCGAGGCGTCGACGAGGCGATGGGGAATCAGGTAGGCGATGTGTTCCAGGCGCGTGTCGATTTCAGGTGTCGCGCCGGAAAACAGCAGCACCACGCCGGACAGGAACACCAGCACCGCGAGGATCGGTGCCGCCAGACCGGAAGCGGCGCGCATGGTCTGGGTTTGAAACAGGCGCTGACCTTCATTGATCAGCAGCAGCACGCAAGCCACCAGCAATGGCAGCACTACATAGATCATGCGATAGAGCAGCAGGGCGGCGGCCAGTGGCGCCGCGCCGAGCTTGTCGGCGAACGCGGCCAGAAGAATCGCCTCGAAAACCCCGACCCCGCCCGGCACGTGGCTGAGCACGCCGGCAGCAAGGGCCAGCAGATACACCAACAGGAACGCGCCGAATGGCGGTGCTTCCGGCAGCAGCATGTACAACACGGTAGCGGCAGCGGCCACGTCGAGGGCGGTGATGACCAGTTGCAGGAACGTCAGGCGTCGGCCCGGCAAGCGCAGGGTGCGGCGGCCGACCTTGACCAGCAGGTTGTCGCGATAAGGCTGCTCCGGCAGGCGCCGACGATAGATACCGACGGCCAGGATAGCGCCGAGCAGCAGCACGGCAGAGGCAATCGTGGCCAGCAGGCCCTCGGACAGGCCCAGGGCTTGGGAGGCTGCCGGCAGGTCACTCAGGGTAGCCAGCGCCGCCAGTGGCGGCAGCGCACAACCCAGCGACAGGCTGGCGAACAAGGTCATGTGCGCAACTTCCGAAGCGCCCAGGCCAAGCCGAGCATATAAACGGTAGCGCACCGAGCCGCCGGACAGCATCGACAGACCGATGGCATTGCCGATCGCGAATGCGGTGAAGCCGCCGAGCGCCAGCGTGCGCGGCGGGATGGTCACGCCGGCGTAGCGACTGGCCGACCATTCGTAGCCCAGCAGAATGATGAAACCCACGACCGTTGCACCGAAAGCACCCAGCAGGGCCGGCTTGGGCACATCGAGTATCGAGTCGTGCAAGGCATAGAGATCGAGTTCGCTGAGCAGATGGCGGCAGGCGATCAGTGCGATGGCGAACAGCAGCAACGTGACCGCCAGACCGATCGGTTGCCGGTATTTGCTGATTCGATCCAGCAGGCGCATGCGCTCGGGCTTGATCGATGGATTCTCGGTGAGGGTGTCTTGTGGATCAGACGAGTTGGCGCGCATCAATCACCTCTTGGATTGTGCGCGACAGGATGGGGGTATCCAGCCAAGTTACCAATCCCTGTAGAAAAAAATAATCACAAAATACTACGCCTCTCGTCGGGTATCGGCGAGGGCAGGTCTCGGATTGGAGACCTCTTGCCTGCGACTCAAGCATAGTCGCAACTCGCGGGTCTGACGATCCTGAACGGTTCACTGCACGATGACAGATCATTGTTGCGAAAGGACTTTTTCCACAGGTACAAAAAAGGCCACTCTTTCGAGCAGCCTTTTTTGATGTTTGGTTGCGGGAGCCGGATTTGAACCGACGACCTTCGGGTTATGAGCCCGACGAGCTACCAGACTGCTCCATCCCGCGTCTGTGTGGCGGCATTCTACAGGCGAACGGCGGGGTGTCAACCGATAATCCCGGGAAGGGTCAAATAAGTGTGAAATCGCGTCAATCCGCCGCAGAAGAGGGGGTAAGTTTCGGAATTGCAACGAATTCCTGTTTGGCCCGGATGATTGCCAAATGAAAAACAGACGCGCACAAAAAAGGCCACTCTTTCGAGTAGCCTTTTTTGATGTTTGGTTGCGGGAGCCGGATTTGAACCGACGACCTTCGGGTTATGAGCCCGACGAGCTACCAGACTGCTCCATCCCGCGTCTGTGTGGCGGCATTCTACAGAGAATTGCCGGGGTGTCAACCTTGTATCCGGGTGAAATCTGTTCTGGTTCAATTGCTTAGCTCTTTTTGGAGGGTGCTCGCGGGGCCGCAGGTCAGGCAGGACGTGGGTCTCAGCTCTATCGGGTGGTGAATTTCGATTGAGAAAATAAATTCAAAGGAAGTTTCCTACTGATGGAAAAGAACCTTCATACCACTGGTGCTATATACAGGTGTCAGTGAGATACTGCCCGTCCGGCTTGCCATGTTTCCTTTTCTGCCATGACTCAGCGAAAAATCATCCACATCGACTGTGACTGTTTCTACGCCGCCATCGAGATGCGGGATGACCCGCGTCTGGCCGGCAAACCGCTGGCGGTGGGTGGTTCGGCAGACCGGCGCGGGGTGATTGCTACCTGCAACTATGAGGCGCGGGCTTACGGGGTGCGTTCGGCGATGTCTTCCGGGCATGCGTTGAAGTTGTGTCCGGACCTGACCATCGTCAAGCCGCGGATGGACGCCTACCGCGAGGCATCGAAGGAAATTCACACGATCTTTCGCGACTACACCGACCTGATCGAACCGCTATCACTGGACGAGGCCTACCTCGATGTCTCCGACAGTGCGCATTTTGGTGGCAGTGCCACTCGGATCGCCCAGGACATCAGGCGCCGCGTCTCCAATCAATTGCACATCACCGTCTCCGCCGGCGTCGCGCCAAACAAGTTTCTGGCCAAGATCGCCAGCGACTGGAAAAAGCCCAACGGCCTGTTTGTCATCACCCCGGATCAGGTCGAAGACTTCGTCAGCGGCCTGCCGGTGAGCAAGTTGCATGGCGTTGGCAAGGTCACTGCGGACAAATTGGGCAAGCTTGGAATCAACGACTGCTCGCAACTGCGCGAGTGGGACAAGTTGGCGTTGGTGCGCGAATTCGGCAGTTTTGGCGAGCGACTCTGGAGTCTGGCCCGTGGGATAGATGAGCGGCAGGTGCATAACGACAGTCGTCGTCAGTCGATCAGTGTCGAAAACACTTACGACGTCGATCTGCCCGACCTGCGCAGTTGCCTGGACAAGCTTCCTGAATTGCTCGAGACCCTGAAAACCCGCATGGCTCGGATCGACAGCAGCTATCGACCGGGCAAGCCGTTCGTCAAAGTGAAATTCCATGATTTCACCCAGACCACGCTGGAGCAGGCCGGGGCAGGGCGGGATCTGGGCAGTTATCAATTGATGCTGACGCAGGCTTTCAATCGCGGTGGCAAACCGGTGCGACTGCTCGGGGTCGGGGTGCGGCTTGAGGATTTGCGCGGCGGGTTCGAGCAGATGGAGTTGTTCGAGCGGTAGCGCGCATAAAAAAGCCCGAAACAGGTTCGGGCTCTTCTATAAGTGTTGTCAGTTCGGACCAGGGTCCGCCACCAGTCGCCCGGCATCCTTGGTCAGAGACTTGAGAAACTCGGCCTGCAACTCGGGATCGTTGCGCGTCAGCTCGATCAGGCTTTGCTCCAGCTCACTGGCTTCTTCTTCAAGACCCAGTTCCGACAGGCGCTTGACCCGGTGCACCCACTGGCTCACTTCGTCGTCTTCCAGATCGTCGTAAATCAGGCCATGCGCTTCCAGCAGCTTGCCGCGCAGGTGACTGCTGATGGTCAGGGACGAGTCGGAATGCACGTCATCCTTGGCGTCTTCGACGCTGATCTGCAGTTTGCCCACGTGATTCAGATCGTTTTCGGCGAACGGACTGTCCAGCAGGTTCAGACGCAGCACGCCGTTACGATCGGTGGTCATGTCGAAGGTCTGCTTGCCGGCCTTGACCTGCACCGGGCGCTCGCTCCACGGCAGGCTCGAATACTCCATGCGCTTGTCGCGCTGAACTTCATCGATACCGGCCAGGTTCTGTTGCGCACGACCGTGGGACTGCACGTTCATGAACGGATTGAGCCCGGCGAATCCGTAGCTCAGCCAGTCCTTGGTCACGCTGTCCGGCAGGTTGCCGAGAGCGAACACATTGACCACGTTGGCGCCGACGCCGGCCACCACCGCCACGGCACCCAGCGGAATCTCGTAGATTTCGCGCCAGGGCTGGTAAGGCGTGTAGCGGTCATAACGACGGGTCACTTCGTATTCGGTGACCTCGAAGGTTTTCTGCTCGTTGATCTTCACGCGGCGCTGCGGCAGCTCAAGCACCTTAGGCTCACCGACATCGATCTGCAGGCTGTGATCGAGCAACTTTCGCTCGACCCGCTCTTCGTGCTCGCTGCGCTGTGACATGTGATTGGCGCAGCCGCTGACCAGCAGGGTGCCGCACAGGGCGGCACCACCGAGGCCTAAGGTGTTTCGCTTGAACATGAGGACTCTATCTGGTTTCAGCGGCGGATACGGGCCTGCAGGAAGGACAGTACGTCGGCAACCGGCAGCGCTTGCGCCTGGCCTTCGGTACGGCTCTTGTATTCCAGGTTGCCTTCGGCGAGGCCGCGGTCGCTGACCACGATCCGGTGTGGAATGCCGATCAGCTCCATGTCCGCGAACTTGATGCCCGGGCTGGTTTTCTTGTCGCGGTCGTCCAGCAGCACTTCGAAGCCGGCCGCGGTCAGTTCCGCGTACAGCTTGTCGGTGGCTTCGCGCACCTGCTCGGTTTCATAGCGCAGCGGCACCAGGGCGATCTGGAACGGTGCCAGGGCGTCGCTCCAGATGATGCCGTTCTCGTCGTTGTTCTGCTCGATGGCGGCAGCCACCACGCGGGACACGCCAATGCCGTAGCAACCCATTTCCAGGGTGACCGGCTTGCCGTTCTCGCCCAGCACTTCGCACTTCATCGCCTTGCTGTACTTGTTGCCCAGCTGGAAGATGTGCCCGACTTCGATGCCACGCTTGATTTCCAGGGTGCCCTTGCCGTCCGGGCTTGGGTCGCCGGCCACGACGTTGCGCAGGTCGGCCACGGTCGGAACCGGCAGATCACGCTCCCAGTTCACGCCGAAGTAGTGCTTGTCATCGATGTTGGCACCGATGGCGAAGTCACTCATCAGCTCGACCGAACGGTCGATGATGATCGGCAGCGGCAGGTTCAGCGGGCCGAGCGATCCGGCGCCGGCGCCAATAGCGTCACGCAGTTCGGCATCGGAGGCCATGACCAGCGGGCTGGCAACGCCTGGCTGCTTGGCGGCCTTGATTTCGTTCAGCTCGTGATCGCCACGTATGATCAGGGCGATCAGCTTGCCTTCTTCTTCGGCATGCACGATCAGGGTCTTGATGGTCTTTTCAATCGGCAGACTGAATTTCTCCACCAGGGCCGCGATGGTCTTGGTGTCTGGCGTATCGACCAGACGCAGTTCTTCGCTTGGCGCGGCGCGCGAGGTTTCACGCGGTACGGCTTCGGCCTTCTCGATGTTCGCCGCATAGTCGGAGCCGTTGCTGAAGACGATATCGTCTTCGCCGGACTCGGCCAGCACGTGGAACTCGTGGGAGCCGGCGCCACCGATCGAACCGTTGTCGGCTTCCACCGGACGGAACTTCAGGCCCAGGCGGGTGAAGATGTTGCAGTACGCTTCGTGCATGCGGTCATAGGTGATCTGCAGCGACGCCTGATCCGCATGGAACGAGTACGAGTCTTTCATGATGAATTCGCGACCGCGCATCAGGCCGAAGCGTGGACGGATTTCGTCACGGAATTTGGTCTGGATCTGGTACAGGTTGATCGGCAGCTGCTTGTAGCTGCTCAACTCGTTGCGCATCAGATCGGTGATCACTTCTTCGTGGGTCGGGCCCGCGCAGAAATCGCGACCGTGGCGGTCTTTGATGCGCAGCAGCTCAGGGCCGTATTCTTCCCAGCGCCCCGATTCCTGCCACAGCTCGGCCGGTTGGGTGCTCGGCATCAACACTTCCAGAGAGCCGGCGGCGTTCATCTCTTCGCGAACGATGGCTTCCACCTTGCGCATCACTCGCAAGCCCATCGGCAGCCAGGTATACAGGCCCGAGGCGAGTTTGCGGATCATGCCGGCGCGCAGCATCAGCTGATGGCTGATGACGACCGCGTCGGAAGGCGTTTCTTTCTGTGTGGCGAGCAAAAATTGACTGGTGCGCATGGTTGGCCGTTGTCGGTTGCTATGACTGGAAATGACGGAGCAGTGTACCGGCGAGAGCTGCCTACGTACAGAAGCGCAGGGCCGGCGCAATACCCTGCGCCGGGTGCGAGATGTCTTACGACTCTTCGGCGACGGGCGTCGGCACGGGGTCCGGTGTCGGCGTCGGGCCTTCGCGGCGACTCTCCTGGAACCAGTGCAGGGCGATCAGCACCAGGGTCGGCACACCGAGCAGTGCGGTGATCATGAAGAAGTTGTGGTAGCCGAACTTCTCCACCATCACCCCGGAGTAGCCGCCGATGAGGCGAGGCAGCAACAGCATGATCGAGCTGAGCAGCGCGTACTGGGTCGCGGAGAATTTCAGATTGGTCAGGCTGGACAGGTAAGCGACAAACGCCGAAGTGGCCATGCCCGAACTGAAGTTGTCGAGGGAGATAGTCACGATCAGCATCTTCAGGTTCGGGCCCATGTCCGCCAGCATCACGAACAACAGGTTGGTGCCCGCAGACGCCGCACCGCCGATGAGCAGTATCGGCAGGATGCCGAAGCGAACGATCAGCAGACCGCCCATCCCGGCACCCACCAGGGTCATGATCAGGCCGAAGATCTTGCTGACGCTGGCGATCTGGTCCTTGGTGAATCCCTGGTCGATGTAAAACACGTTGGCCATTACGCCCATCACCGTGTCCGACATGCGATAGGTGGCGATCAGACCGAGCAGCAGCAGGGCCTGCCAGCGGTAACGCAGGATGAAGTCATTGACTGGCGTCAGTACTGGCGCCAGGCCACGGCGACCCATGGCCGAGAGGCACAGACCGGTCAGCAGGGTGTAGAGGATGGCACGCAGGAACGCCCGGTCTTCCAGCAGCAGGTCCAGCGGGCTCATGCTGCCGAACAGCACACTGGCGAAATCGGTGTTGTAGAGCTGGGTAAACATGGCCGGTACGGAAACCAGCAGGACGATCAGTACGAACACCGACATCAGTTGATGCATGAAGGTGTAGCGTCCGGCCTGCAGCTGGGTACGCAGCGGTACCGGCGGTTCGCGCATCAGCAGGGTGGTGATCAGGGCGGGGACCATCAAGGCGCCGAACAGCACATAGGTGCCGGTCCAGGCGGAATGCTGATAGTTGAACCCGGTGGAGCCGAAACCTTCAGCGAAGAACAGGGCACCGGCCGTCGCGAGCAGGGCGGCGACCCGATAACCGGACATATAACTGGCGGCCAGCGCGGCCTGGCGGTTGTCTTCGGCGATCTCCAGGCGGTAGGCGTCGACTGCGATGTCCTGGGTGGCGGAGGCGAAGGCGACGATCACGGCGATGGCGATCAGCCAGGACAAATGTTTCTGGGGGTCGCAGAAACCCATGCCGATCAGGCCGAGGATTACCAGCGATTGCGCAAGCACCAGCCACGAACGGCGTCGACCCAGCTTGCCCAGCAATGGCAGGCGCCATTGATCGAGCAGGGGCGACCAGACCCATTTGAAGGCATAGGCCAGACCGATCAGGCTGGCATAGCCGATCGTCTCGCGGGCTACACCGGCTTCACGCAGCCAGACCGAAAGTGTCGAGAACACCAGCATGTACGGCAGGCCGGCGGCGAAACCCAGCAACAACAGCACGAGCGTCGAAGGACTGGCATAGGCGGCGAGCGCGGCGCGCCAGGTTTTACGGGGCATGGGCTGAAGTCTGCCTCAAGATTGCGAAAACAAAGCGCGCACTCTAACCGCTGTGCTCTACCGGGCGCCAGCCATGACGCTGAATATCCACACGATTGTTCAGGATCGTAACGCCCTCCATACGCAATCGTGCCCGCTGTTCATCGCCTGAAGGGCTGCCCGCCGGCAGACTGAGCCGACCGCCGGCACCGAGCACGCGGTGCCAGGGCAGCTTCGTGTCGCCGGGCAACTGGCTCAGGGTACGGCCGACCCAGCGGGCGGCGCGCCCCAACCCGGCCAGTTCGGCCAACTGACCATAGCTGACGACCTTGCCTTCGGGCACTTGGGCAAGGGTCGAATAGAGTGCCGTGCGTCGGATTTGCGGGTCGTTTTCGCAGGCAGGTATCGGGTCTGTCACGGGCGCCGTTCCTGAACAAGATCGATTCATGGGGTTCAAGGGTAATCCGTGATCGGGCAATTGAGAAATGAACTCAACAGAAATAGCCGGGTCACTCCTTGTCAGAGGATTATTCCTACGGATAATGCCGACCCTTTTTCGCAAACCCGAGTTTCCGATTCGCTTATGTTGTCCAGAACCCTGTTGTGCCTTGCTGTCTTCAGTGCGTCCACGCCCTTGCTTGCCGATACCGTCTGGTTGAAGAACGGTGACAAGCTGAGCGGCAAAATCACCCTGTTCGATGGCGGCAAGTTGCTGGTCCAGACCCAGTACGCCGGCGCGGTCACCATCGACTGGAAGCAGGTCAAGACCCTGGAAAGCGATCAAGAGCTGCTGGTCAAGCAGGATGCCTACAGCGGTGAGAAGGCCAAATCGCTGACTGCCGCCGAAGACGGCAAGGTCACTCTGGCCAACGGCGAAGCGCCGAAAACCGTCGAGCTGGCGAGCATCCAGCAGATTCTCAAGCCCAAACCCGTGGTCGAGGATCTGGTATGGAAGGGCAATGTCGACCTGGCCCTGGATTATCAGCGTGCCGAAAAAGACACCGATGATTACGACGTCGGCTTCAAGACCACCGCGCGCCATGGCCGTTGGCGTCATACCGCTGAGGGCGAGTACAACCGTGAAGTTCAGGATGAGGTGGTGACCACCAACAACTGGCGCGCCGAATACGCCCTGGACCGCTTCCTGACCGACAAGTGGTTCTGGCAGGGACGGTTGAACTACAAGCGTGACTACGTCGAAGAGTTGTCACGCCAGCGTGTGGTCGGTACGGGTCCTGGCTATCAGTTCTGGGATGATGAGCTGGGCGCATTTTCCCTCGGCTCGCTGCTCAACCGCACCGATTATGAGTACAGCGACGGCGGCAAGGACAACTTCTATTCCGTTGCCATGAAGTGGGACTATAACCGCTACCTGATCGGCAAGAAGGTACAGTTCTTCACCACCGGCGAACTGGGCAAGCCATTGTCGGACGTCGCCAACTATGCCCTGGATTCGGAAGTGGGCCTGCGCTACAAGGTGACGGACTGGGCCTCGCTCAATCTCAAGGCCGAGCGTGACATCATCAGTGGTACCAAGGACGCGGATCTGAACAAGACCCGCTACACCGCAGGATTTGGCGTGGCCTGGTAACGCCCGGCCGAAAAAATCGCAGCCTTCGACAGGCTGCGATTTTTTTTGCCTGTACAAAACAGGCGCCCACAAAAAAGCCCCGCTTTTAAGGGCGGGGCTTTTTACCAAAGAAGCTACAAGTTAGATAACTTGTACTTCTTCAGCTTGCATGCCTTTCTGACCGCGGGTAGCGATGAAAGAAACCTGTTGGCCTTCTTTCAGGCTTTTGAAGCCGTCGGACTGGATAGCTTTGAAGTGAACGAACAGGTCGTCACCGGATTGTGGAGTGATGAAGCCGAAGCCTTTTTCATCGTTGAACCACTTAACGGTACCGGTTTGGCGATTAGACATGGTGTAACTCCTTGAACAAAGATAACTGCGACTCAGGAAGAACCCTGGCCGAGACTGAGTGCAAAGAGCAGGAAAAATTCTTGTAGATGGTTGGATCGAAATTCAACATATCGTGTAGAGATTCTCAGTGACACAAGCAGCACAGTGGCGCCACCTTAACCCTTTTTCCGGAACGTGCCAATGCTTCTTGCGAAGGTTTCTCCGTTTTAAGGATCGGCGGTGTGACGGTTCGTCGCGAAGCCGTGTAATTCCTGCATGTTCGGCGAGATTTGCACCACGGACTTTGAACCGGGCGGCGCGCCCGGTAAGATGCCGGACAGTTTTTTCCACCTCGCTATTCAGGACACCCCGCCATGAGCATCAAATCGGACAAGTGGATTCGCCGCATGGCGCAGGAACACGGCATGATCGAGCCGTTCGTCGAGCGCCAGGTACGCGGCAGCGACGACAGCCGTGTGATCTCCTACGGCGTGTCGAGTTACGGCTACGATGTGCGCTGCACCAACCATTTCAAGGTGTTCACCAACATCAATTCGGCCATTGTCGATCCGAAAAACTTCGACGCCGGCAGCTTCGTCGACGTCCACAGCGACGTCTGCATCATCCCGCCGAACTCCTTCGCCCTGGCCACGACCGTTGAATACTTCCGTATTCCACGCAATGTCCTGACCATCTGCCTGGGCAAAAGCACCTATGCCCGTTGCGGCATCATCGTCAACGTCACCCCGCTCGAGCCCGAGTGGGAAGGCCAGGTGACCCTGGAGTTCTCCAACACCACCAATCTGCCGGCGAAGATCTACGCCAACGAAGGCGTGGCGCAGATGCTGTTCCTCGAATCCGACGAGGAATGCGAAGTCTCCTACAAGGACCGCGCCGGCAAGTACCAGGGCCAGCGTGGCGTGACCCTGCCACGCACCTGATCCGTCCATCCGGCAGTTACCGGGAATTCTTCGGCGGGTAGACACTCTATGGGGTGTACTGCCCGTTTCGCGAACAGCGGGACGGGCCTTCGCCGAGGAGTGCTCCATGAAGATCGATCCGCAAATCACTGCCGAACTGGCAAGGCTCGAGCCCAATCAGGTTGGCGTATTGGCCTGGTCGTTGCTGGCACACCCGCCCGTCACCCTGGCTGGCGGAATTCCTCACCAGCCCGATCCCGATACCCCTAACGAAGAACCGACCGAGCCCGGCGAGCCGACGTTGCCGGACAAACCGCCACCTGCGCCTGTCGCGTGATTGAATGCATGGCCCGTCGGCTGAATCCTGAACAGGACGTCAGCCGACGGGCCATATTTCGTTGTCGCCAATGACAAAGATCCGACAACGCTCGTCCTTCTCCACCGGATAGCCGCCGGTGAAGGCACCGAACGCCGGCAGCAGGCTGATGCGTTCTCCCAGACTGAAACACGCCAGCCGCAGACGCTCACGCCCCTTGCCGTTCAATCGATAAACCGGATGCACATGTCCTGCGAGTACGTGGCGTTCAGGGTGCGGATCGGGTTCGTGCTGCAATGCGAAGGGCCCGAGCAGTAACGGCTCCGGCACCACCCGAATGTTCAGCGTCTGCGGTGGATCACCGGCGCGCTTGTCGTGATTACCGCGAATCAACGTGATCGGCAGATCGGCATGACGCGCCCGCCACTGCGCCAATGCCTGCAAAGTGTCGGGGGCATGGGAGCCGGGCCCGTGCAGAAAGTCCCCAAGAAAGATCAGTTGTCGACACGGCAGTTTCGCCAGCAACTGCTCGATCACCGCGATGTTGCTCGCCGTGGTGCCCTGCGGCACCGGCTGCCCCAGGCGACGGTAGGCGGCAGCCTTGCCGAAATGCACATCGGCAATCAACAGCGCCTGTTGCGCCGGCCAATACAATGCCTTTTCCGGCAACAGCCAGAGTTCTTCACCCGCCAGACGCACAGGGTAGGGCGCGTTCATCTGGATTGGCCCTTGTCGGCAGTGTTCTCCAGATCACCGACCATGCGCCGGATACGGTCGGCGAGTTTTTCCGAACTCATGCTTTCGCGCATGCGTTCCACCAGCAATGGAAAGCCGAGTGGAGTCGGGTGTTTGATCAGGTGTATGTCCAGTTTCATCCGGTTGATTCGCTCCAGTGCCTGTTCCAGTCGATGAATATCCAGTTCTTCGCGCAGGACTTCTTCCCCGGCCTGGGCCAGTAGAAGGTTGTCGGCGTCGTATTGTTTGAACACTTCGAAAAACAACCCGCTGGAGGCCTGTACCTGACGGGTACTTTTCGGCGCGCCGGGGTAGCCAGCGAATACGAGTCCGGCGATCCGTGCGATTTCCCTGAACCTGCGCAGCGCCAGTTCCCCTGCGTTGAGACTCGCCAACACATCCCTCAATAAATCCTCGGGGCTGAGCAGGGTGCCATCCAGTTGCGCAGACCAGTCAACCGGTGTGGCACTGAGCAATTCCAGTCCGTAATCATTGACCGCAATCGAGAAAGTCACAGGCAGGCGCTGGCTGACTCGCCACGCCAACAGACTGGCCAGCCCCAGATGCACCTGACGTCCGGCAAACGGGTAGAGGAAAAGGTGCCAGCCTTCGCGGGATTTCAGCACCTCGGCCAGCAGATTGTTGACGGTCGGCAGGCCCGACCAGCGCATCTGCGTTTCCAGCAGCGGCTGCAAGGCCTGCATTTCCGGGCCTGCAAACTCGCCTTGCGCCGCCGCGCTGAATCGGCTGACCACCGCGTCAGCGAGTTCGCTGGACAGCGGCATGCGCCCGCCATTCCAGCGCGGCACGGCGGCTTTTTTGGCGGTGCTGCGTTTGACGTAGGCGGTCATGTTTTCCACCCGCACCAGTTCCAGCAAGCGTCCGGCGAACAGGAAACCGTCGCCGGGTTTGAGTCGGGCAATGAAGCCTTCTTCAACGCTGCCCAGTTGCTTGCCACCACCGCCCTTGCTCCAGAATTTCAGGTGAATGCTGGCATCGCTGACGATGGTGCCGATGCTCATCCGATGGCGACGCGCCAACCGGGCATCGGGGACGCGCCAGATTCCGTGCTCATCCGGCTCGACACGACGGTAATCCGGATACGCCGTCAGCGACATCCCGCCGTGGCGCACGAATGCCAGCGCCCAGGCCCAGTCCGCGAGCGACAGGTCACGATAGGCCCAGGCGCTGCGGACTTCTTCGTACAGTTCATCGGGAATAAAACCACCGCCCAGGGCCATGCTCACCAGGTGCTGCACCAGTACATCCAGCGGTTTGTGCGGTGACAGACGCGGCTCGATTCTGCGCTGCGCCACGGCATCGCGTGCGGCAGCGGCTTCGATCAGTTCCAGACTGTGGGTCGGCACCAGGGTGACCCGCGACGTTCGACCGGGCGCATGGCCCGAACGGCCGGCCCGCTGCATCAGGCGCGCCACGCCTTTGGCCGAACCGATTTGCAGAACCCGCTCCACCGGCAGAAAGTCCACCCCCAGATCGAGACTCGAAGTGCAGACCACGGCTTTGAGCTGGCCATTCTTCAGCGCCTGCTCGACCCAGTCCCGGGTATCGCGGGATAGCGAGCTGTGATGCAAGGCGATCAACCCGGCCCAGTCCGGCCGCGCTTCCAGCAAGGCCTGATACCAGATTTCCGATTGTGCCCGAGTATTGGTGAACACCAGGCTGCTGGCGCAAACCTCAAGTTCGGCGACCACCTGCGGCAACATCTTCAGACCGATATGCCCGGCCCAGGGAAAGCGCTCGATCTGTGGTGGGAGCAGGGTATCGACACGCAGGGTTTTTTCGCTTTGACCCTGAACACTCACGCCACCGCCCTGCGGGATCAGTACCTGTTCGGCATGGGATTGATTGCCGAGCGTCGCGGAAACACCCCAGACAATCAGCTCAGGATGCCAGCGGCGCAACCGGGCGAGGGCCAGCTGCAATTGCACGCCGCGCTTGTTCCCGAGCAGTTCATGCCACTCATCGACCACGACCATGCGCAAGGTCGACAGCGCCGTTTGCGCGTCGGCGCGGGCGAGCATCAGGGTCAGGCTTTCCGGGGTGGTGATCAGCGTGGTCGGCAGGCGCCGGTTCTGCCGGGCGCGTTCGCTGCTGCCAGTGTCGCCGGTACGCAGGCCGACGCTCCAGGGAATGAGCAAATCGTCCAGCGGCGTTTGCAGGGCGCGCGCGGTGTCGGCGGCCAGTGCGCGCATCGGCGTGATCCACAAGACAGTCAGCGGTTCGGCGGGCGGTTTGCGTTTACGGGTGGTTTCAGCAACAGGCCCGGAGCGGGCAAAGCGATTGAGCGCGGCAAACCACACCGCGTAGGTTTTACCGGCGCCGGTGCTGGCGTGCAGCAGGCCGGACTCGCCACGTTTTACCGCGACCCACACCTGCTTCTGAAAGGCGAACGGCTTCCAGTCGCGGGCGCTGAACCAGTGTTTGGCGAAGTCGGTGGAAGTGCCCATGCCGGCGACGAGTGCTCTGAAGGTGTTCCTTCAGTGACCGCGCCGGCCGGGCAATAGTTTTACTTGAGATTGCCGCTGAGGAATTGCTTCAGGCGTTCGCTTTTCGGATTGCCCAGCACTTCTTCGGGCGCGCCTTCTTCTTCCACCAGCCCTTGGTGCAGAAAAAGCACCTGGCTCGACACCTTGCGCGCAAAGCTCATTTCATGGGTCACCATGATCATGGTCCGGCCTTCCTCGGCCAGGCCCTGAATCACCTTGAGCACTTCGCCGACCAGTTCCGGGTCGAGTGCCGAAGTCGGTTCGTCGAACAGCATGACTTCCGGTTCCATCGCCAGCGCCCGAGCAATCGCCACCCGTTGTTGTTGGCCGCCGGAGAGGAACGCCGGGTATTGATCGGCCACCCGCGCCGGCAGACCGACCTTTTCCAGATAACGCCGGGCGCGGTCGTCGGCTTCCTGTTTGCTGCAGCCCAGCACCCGGCGCGGTGCCATGGTGATGTTTTCCAGCACGGTCATGTGGCTCCACAGATTGAAATGCTGGAACACCATCGCCAGGCGCGTGCGCAGGCGTTGCAGTTCATTGGGGTCGGCGACGTGCATGCCGTGGCGGTCGGTGACCATGCGGATCGCCTGGCCGTCGAGGCTCATCGCGCCGTCGTTGGGTTGTTCGAGAAAGTTGATGCAGCGCAAAAAGGTGCTTTTGCCCGAGCCGCTGGCGCCGATCAGACTGATCACGTCGCCGGTTTTGGCCTTGAGCGAGACGCCTTTGAGCACCTGATGGTCGCCATAGCTTTTGTGCAGGCCTTCAACGGTCAATTTGTACATGGGACAGGCATCCTCAAGGCGAAAGTAAGTAGCCGCTGCGATAGGCTTCGGCGCCCGCGACGTGGGCGATCACCATACCGGCCGTGGCCATGCGCCGCAGCGAGCGGGCATAGAGCAGACCGGAAGCGGTGCAATGGACTGGCGTGACCCGGTCGCTGATCGGGTCGATGATTTCGGCAATTTTCTGCCCGGCTTCCAGAAGCTGGCCGGGCGTGGCGGTGTAGACCAGCAGGCCGCCGACGGGAGTGGCCACCGGTTCCACGCCGGCCAGCGGTGTGGCGGGGTGTGGCAGCGCCGGCAAGGCTTTGGGCTCGCCGGCAATGGCACCGAAATGGATCAGGTAATCGATCAGCGCCTGGCAATCGCGACTGGCCAGCGGATGGGTGACATCCCCCTGGCCACGCAACTCGACGGTGACCGAGAAACTGCCCAGTGGAATTTCGAAGTGTTCGCCGAAGCGCTCCTTCAATTGCCACCACAACAGGGTGAAGCATTCGTCGAACGACTGACCGCCGGAGTCGGTGGCCAGCAGGCTCGCCTGGGATTCGATATAGCGCGCCAGCGGCTCGACCTGCGGCCAGGCCTCGGGCGTGGTGTAGAGATGGACCACGGATTCGAAATCGCAGTGCAGGTCCAGCACCATGTCCGCATCGCAGGCCAGCCGTTGCAGGGTCAGGCGCTGGGATTGCAGCTGAGTCGTGGCGGTGTGGCGGGCGAGGGCATTGCGCAGGCTGGTACGGATCAGTTCCAGGTTGCGCTGCGGATCGTCGCACAGCAGCGCTTCGATCTCGTTGCCGATTTCTTCGCTGAGGTCGACGAACCAGCGATTGAAGTTCTGCCCGCTCTCCAGTTCGTAGCGGCCCAGTGGCACGTCCATCAGCACTTGTTCGAGGCCGACCGGGTTGGCCACCGGCACCAGCACGAATTCGCTGATCAGCCGCCCGGCGGCTTCCAGCTCCGCCAGACGCTGCTTGAGGTGCCAGGCCACGAGCATGCCGGGCAGTTCGTCGGCGTGCAGCGAGGACTGGATGTAAATCTTGCCTTGGGCCTTGTCCGGGCCGAAATGAAAGCTGTGAATCTGTCGTGCAGTCCCCGGCAGCGGGGCCAGCAGATCGTGTATCTGGTGGCGCATCTCAAAAGGGTCCTAGTGGGTCGGGCCAAGGAAGGCCAGCCATCGGCGTTCGGCGAGGCGGAACAGGCCGACCAGCGCAAAGGTGATGGTCAGGTAGATCAGCGCGGCGATGCCGAACGACTGAAAGGTCAGGAAGGTCGCCGAGTTGGCGTCCCGTGCGACTTTCAGGATGTCGGGGATGGTCGCGGTGAAGGCCACGGTGGTCGAGTGCAGCATCAGGATCACTTCGTTGCTGTAGTACGGCAACGACCGGCGCAGCGCCGACGGCATGATCACGTAGGCATACAGTTTCCAGCCGGTCAGGCCGTAGGCCTTGGCCGCTTCGACTTCGCCGTGGTTCATGCTGCGGATCGCCCCGGCGAAAATCTCCGTGGTGTAGGCGCAGGTGTTGAGGGCGAAAGCCAGGATCGTGCAGTTCATCGCATCGCGAAAGAAACTGTCGAGCAGCGGTTGGGCGCGCACCGCGGCCAGGCTGTAGATCCCGGTGTAGCAGATCAGCAGCTGGATATAGAGAGGCGTGCCGCGGAACAGGTAGGTGTAGAACTGCACCGGCCAGCGGATGTAGAAGTGCGGCGAGACCCGGGCGATCGACAACGGAATCGACACGATGAAGCCGAAGAAGATCGAGGCGCTGAGCAGCCACATCGTCATGGCCAGCCCGGTGATGTTCTGGCCGTCGGTATAAAGGAAGGCTTTCCAGTATTCCTGCAGGAGTTCGATCATCGTACGGCCTCCCGGGCACCGGCGGCGTAGCGGCGTTCGAGCCAGCGCAGGATGAAGTTCGAGGCACTGGTGATCAGCAGATAAATCAGCGCGGCGAGGACCAGGAAGTAAAACAGTTGATAGGTGCTCTTGCCGGCGTCCTGCGCTGCCTTGACCAGATCGGCCAGGCCGATGATCGAAACCAGTGCGGTGGCCTTGAGCATCACCATCCAGTTGTTGCCGATGCCCGGCAGGGCGAAGCGCATCATTTGCGGGAACACCACGAAACGAAAGCGCTGGCCGCGCTTGAGGCCATAGGCGGTGGCGGCTTCGACCTGCCCGCGCGGCACCGCGAGAATCGCGCCGCGAAAGGTTTCAGTGAAGTACGCGCCATAAATGAAGCCCAGGGTCAGGACCCCGGCGGTGAACGGGTCGATCTCGATGTATTCCCATTCCAGGTAGTCAGTGAGCGTCGTCAGCCAGGTTTGCAGGCTGTAGAAGATCAGCAGCATCAGGACCAGGTCCGGTACCCCGCGAATCAGCGTGGTGTAGAGCTGGGCGGGCAGGCGCAGCAGTTTGACTTTTGACAGCTTGGCACTGGCGCCGAGCAGGCCGAGCAGCACGGCCACCAGCAGCGACAACGCCGACAATTTGATGGTCATCCAGGTGCCTTCCAACAGCAAAGGACCAAAGCCCTTGAGGCTGAAGGCGGATAGCCCCAGATTTTGTAAGAGGTTTTCGAACATAAATCAGCAACCTGACTGAATGAAAAAGGCGCCCATCGAGGATGGGCGCCGGGGCATTATTTGCCGCTGTACAGATTCAGATCGCCAAAGTGTTTCTTTTGAATCTCGGCGTATTTGCCGTCATCGTGTAACGCTTTGATACCTTTATCCAAAAGTGCTTTCAGCTCGGTGTTACCTTTCTTAATACCGACAGCGGTCTTGGCTGGCAGCAAGTGGTTGTCGACCGGCTTGCTGACTTCATAGTCGGCGCCCTGCGGCGACTTCAGAAAGCCCAGTTCGGCCTGCAACATGTCCTGAATGCCCGCATCGAGACGGCCGGAAGTCAGGTCGGAATACACCTGGTCCTGATTCTGGTAGGCCTGGGTTTTCACGCCGGCCTTGTCCAGCACGGCTTTGGCATAGGCTTCCTGGATAGTGCCTTGCTCGTAACCGACGGTTTTGCCTTTCAGCGAGGCGACGTCGTCGGTAATGCCCGAACCTTTCTTCGACACGTAGGCCGTCGGGCCGGAGAACAGCTCGCTGGAGAAGTCGATGACTTTTTCGCGGGCTTCGGTAACGGTCATCGACGAGATCACGCCGTCGAACTTATTGGCCTTGAGGCCCGGAATCATGCCGTCGAAGTCGCTTTCGACCCATTTGCACTTGACCTTCAGCTCGGCGCAGATCGCGTTGCCCAGATCGATGTCAAAGCCCACCAGGCTGCCGTCGGCCGCTTTCGACTCGAACGGTGCGTAGGAAGGATCGACGCCAAAACGCAGCTCTTTGTATTCCTTGGCCAGCGCGGAGCCGGCGGCCATGCACAACGCCAGTGCAGAAAGGGTCAGCAATGCTTTTTTCATTATTCAATCCCTAAGAACCAATATGAGCGCTTGTGGCGCAGAATGATTGTTACTGGAACGCTTACGACTTATAGAAAGTAGCAATTTCCGAACCAGAGTCCCGAACAAGTGTTTTAAAAGGTGTATGAAGTGCATGCCGGGGACGGTCAGTGCACGAAAACGGGCACGCCGCAAATGCTGCACCAGGATGGTTCGGAGGGATCGTTCCCACGCTCTGCGTGGGAACGATGGGGGAGGCGTGAGGGCAAGGATCAGACCAACAGGTTTTGCAAGGTCGCCAGGCTGTCGGCCTCCTCGACGGTCTTGTCCTGACGCCAGCGCAGCATGCGCGGGAAGCGCACGGCGATGCCGCTCTTGTGCCGGCGAGAGAGGGCGATGCCTTCGAAGCCCAGTTCGAACACCAGACTCGGCTTCACGCTGCTGACCGGACCGAATTTTTCCACAGTGGTCTTGCGCACGATGCTGTCGACCTCACGCATTTCTGCATCGGTCAGCCCGGAATAGGCCTTGGCAAACGGCACCAGCGCCCGTGCACTGGAACCGGGCGGGCCGTCCCACACTGCAAAGGTGTAATCGCTGTAGAGGCTGGCGCGGCGACCATGCCCGCGCTGGGCGTAGATCAGCACCGCGTCGACGCTGAACGGGTCGACCTTCCATTTCCACCACACGCCCATGTCCTTGGTCCGGCCGACGCCATACATCGCGTCCCGGGCCTTGAGCATCATGCCTTCGACCCCCAGGCGCCTGGAGGCCTCGCGCTGACGGGCGAGGTCGAACCAGTCGTCACCCGTCAGAATCGGCGACGGCAGCAACACCGGGTTGTTGCACTGGGTAATGACGTGTTCCAGTTGTGCACGACGCCTGGCCTGAGGCTGGTTGCGCCAGTCTTCACCCTGCCACTCCAAAAGGTCGTAGGCGAGTACTACCACCGGCGCGTCTTCGAGGATTTTCCGGTCCAGCGACTTACGGCCGATCCGTTGCTGCAACAAGGCGAACGGTTGCACCGCCGGCGCTTCTGTCGACTGCGGAGCAAAAGCGTCTTCGGTGACCGGGCGGTTGTTTTTCCACACAACGATTTCGCCGTCGATCACCGTGCCGTCGGGTAAACCGTGCAGCAGGGTGTCGAATTCGGGAAAACGCTCTGTCACCAATTCCTCGCCGCGCGACCAGACCCACAGTTTCCCGTCGCGTTTGACCACCTGCGCGCGAATGCCATCCCACTTCCATTCGACTTGCCAGTCGCTCGCGGGGCCGAGCAACGCGTCGAAGGTTTCCACCGGTTGCGCCAGCGCATGGGCGAGGAAGAACGGGTAGGGCTGACCACCGCGCTGGGCATGTTCGTCGCTGGATTCGGGGGCGATCAGTTTCAGGTAGCTGGCGGCGTTCGGCCGGTTGGACAAATCGGTGTAACCCACCAGCCGCTGCGCCACGCGTTTGCTGTCGAGCCCGGCCATGGAGGCCAGGGCGCGGGTCACCAGCAGTTTGGACACGCCGACCCGGAAGCTGCCGGTGATCAGTTTGATGCACAGCATCAGGCTCGGCCGATCCAGTTGTGCCCACAGTGCCGGCAACTGATGGGCGAGGTATTCCGGGGTTTCACCACGCAGGGGCAGCAGCTTGTGCTCGATCCATTGAGCAAGGCCGGCCTCGGAGGTGTACGGGTTTTCCGGGAGCACCAGCGAGATGGTTTCCGCCAGATCGCCGACGGCCTGATAGCTTTCCTCGAACAGCCACGGCGTAAGTCCCGACACGTCGACGGCGAGTTCGCGCAGGATCCGTACGGGCACCAGTTGCCGTGGCCGTCCGCCGGACAGAAAGTACACCGCCCAGGCCGCGTCCTGCGGCGCCGCGTGAGCAAAGTAGGCCTGCATGGCCGCCAGTTTGGCGTTGCTGGAGGTGGTGGCGTCGAGTTCGGCGTACAACCCGGCGAAGTCTTTCATGGTTGCACCTCGGCCACGGTGGGTTCGACGGCGAGGGTGTCCTGTTCATCGTCACCGTATTCGGTGTTGAAACCTTGAGCATCCAGCCCTTTTTCCCGCAGGTGGCGGACCAGCACACCGATCGAGCCGTGAGTGACCATCACCCGTTCGGCGCCGGTCTGTTCGATGGCCCACAACAGGCCGGGCCAGTCGGCGTGATCCGAAAGCACGAAACCGCGATCCACGCCGCGCCGCCGACGGGTACCACGCAGGCGCATCCAGCCGCTGGCGAAGCTGTCGCTGTAATCGCCGAAACGGCGCATCCAGCTGCTGCCGCCGGCCGACGGCGGGGCGATGACCAGCGCCTGGCGCATCATGGGATCGTTTTTCTTCACGTCGCCGGCGTAGATCGTCGGTGGCAGATACACGCCGGCCTCGCGATAGACCCGGTTCAGTGGCTCCACCGCGCCGTGGCTGAGGATCGGCCCGAGGGTTTCGTCGATGCCATGCAGGATTCGCTGGGCCTTGCCGAACGAATAGCAGAACAGCACGCTGGTCCTGCCAGCCTGGATATTCGCCTGCCACCACTGATTGATCTCGCCAAACACCTGCGCCTGCGGCTGCCAGCGGTAGATCGGCAGGCCGAAGGTCGATTCGGTGATGAAGGTGTGGCAGCGCACCGGTTCGAAAGGGGCGCAGGTGCCGTCGGGTTCGATCTTGTAGTCGCCGGACGCGACCCAGACTTCGCCGCCGTACTCCAGGCGAATCTGCGCCGAACCCAAGACATGCCCGGCGGGGTGGAAGCTCAGGGTGACACCATGGTGGGACAGACGCTGCCCGTACTCCACGGTTTGCAGGTTGATGTCCTGACCCAGGCGCGCGCGGAGAATCCCTTCGCCGGCGCTGGTGGCCAGATAGTGAGTGTTGCCGGTACGGGCATGGTCGCCATGAGCATGGGTAATGACCGCACGCTCCACCGGGCGCCACGGATCGATATAGAAGTCCCCGGCGGGGCAGTAGAGGCCTTCGGGGCGGGCGATAACAAGGTCCATGGCGTTACCGGAATGGAGGGACTTGTTAGCTATGAGGTTGGCGCGAAGTCAGAAGTTCTATTGATTTTCAAAAGCACCCTCACCCCAGCCCTCCCGAAGCGTCGGACCGCCCGGAGGGAGAGGGGGCCTACGGAGGTGTCTGGCGAGGTACATCGATCTGTGAGGCCGCGTCGATTATGGATCTGCCAAGCAGCAATACGCATCTGGATTCGGTGCAGCAAGTTCAGGTCGGCGAACCTCTTGAATATTCCCCGATCAGTCCCCTCTCCCTAAGGGAGAGGGTTAGGGTGAGGGGGCTTTTGATCTTTTGGGGAGTAGCGCTATTTGCCGGGGGTAAGCGTCAACCGCGTCTTGCCATACACCCGGTCAAAGTTCTGCGGCTGCATCGGCAAGCCGATGTACTGGCCCTTGAGCCACGGATCGATGCCGTTCAGGTAGTTCGGGCTCACCGGATTTCCGGATTGTCCTGTGCCGTTCTGCCCCATCAACGGCTCGCTCTGACCGAAGTCGACGATAAAGCGCATCGACGGCGCACGCGTGGTGTTGAAGTCCTGGCCCCAGGCAAACGCCGCCGTATTCAGCGTCGTGTGATCGCCGCCAGCCGCGATCGGGCCGCGGACGGTCTGGCCGTTGGCATTCTTCCACTCGTAGCGGTGCAGTTTTCCCCACTGCCAGGCTTTGTGATCGCCACCCAACTGACTGTCGCCGGCAGTAATCGCGGCCGCCAGACTGCGGGCCAGGATCGCCGGTTTGTCTTCTTTTTGCGGGGTACGGGCGTCGTCCCAGAATGGACTGTCTTCGCGGCCCAGCAAGTGATCGGCCTGGGCGGCGTAGGACAGATCGCCATTGGCGATAAACGCTTTCCACGCCGGGCTGCTTTGCGGGCCGAGTTCGTCGAGGAAAATCTGCTTCATGCTTTCCTGCAGGAACAGCTCGTAGATCGCCGCGTCGGCGGAGGTCGGGCTGAGTTTGCCGTCGAACGCCATCAAGCGGGTGTAGGCTTCGCGGGCCTTGCTGCGGTCGGCTTCCGGCAGGGCATCGATCGCCTGTTTCAGCGGCTGTGCCATGCCCGGGGCTTCGAACATTTTCTTCAGCTTGGCGGCGAACGTGGTGGTTTGGTCGTACTGCATGGCGATCATGCTGCGACCGTCCTGTTTACCGCTGCCGGCCATTTCTGCGAGGCGCTCGCCACGCTCCGGCGCGGCCCAGGAATTGGACAGTTGCATGCCGTAGCCATGGGGAATGACCCGCTGATTGGCGGTGCCGAGCCAGCCCTGCGCCGGATCCTGATCGTACGGATGCAGCATCGGGTCGGCGTAACCGTCCCAGTCGTAGCGACCTTCCCAGCCCGGCGACGGCAACAGGCCTTCGCCTTCACGGCGGTTCGGGAATCGCCCGGTGACTTGCCAGCCGATGTTGCTGGCGTCGGCAAATACCAGATTCAGCGCGATGGCGCGGATTTCCCGGCTGGCGTCCGAGGCGCGTTCAGCGGTTTGCGCGCGGCTCAGATCAAAAAACGCATCGAGGGATTTGTCATCGGTGAAGCTCGGCGTCTGCAGGGCCAGGCCGAAACCTGTGCCCTGAGCGGCGGCCTGAGCACTGTTGAGCAGCGCGCCGTGGCGGGTTTCGTACACCGCTTCACGAATCGGCCGCTGGCCTTTGACGAAATAGGTTTCGTTGCGCACGCTCAGCGGTTGCCATTTGCCGTTGACCTCGTAGGTCAGGCTGCTGCCCTGGCGACGGATCTTTTCCAGAAACAGGTCCTGGTTGTCACCGAAAACACTGGTCGCGCTCCACGCCACTTTGCCGTTGAAACCACCGAGCACCATCGGCAGGCCGGCGACAGTCACGCCGGCGGCCTGGTATTTAGGTGCGTGAATCTGCACGAAACTCCACAGCGACGGCGCGGCCAGCGGCCCATGGCTGTCGCTGGCCAGCAGGCTCTTGCCGCTGCGGCTGCGTTGCGGGGCAATCGCCCAGTTGTTCGAGGTGCTGGCGCCGAGCAGGTTCATCGCCGCCAGTTGTTCGCTGGCGCTGCTCAGTTCGTTCAGGCCGGGAATCTGCCCGTTGAGCTTGATGCCTTGCAGTTTGTCGACTTCAGCCATCGGCAGGTTTTCGTCAGGGGCGGACGGCGTCAGCCAGGCGAGCTTGTCGGTGGTGACGGTCTGCGCCAGCACCAGCGAAGCGATTTCTTCCGGCAGGTTGGCCGACTGACTGAAGTTCAGCAGGCAGAAAATCAGCGCCGAATCTTCCGGTTTCCAGTATTCAGGCTTGTAGCCGCTGGAGGCCAGATCCCCCGGCAACTTGTCGGCGTAGCGGAACAGGTAGGCGTTGATGCCCCGCGCATAGACTTCGAAGAAGCGCTTGAGCCGTGGCGACGAGGCCTTGTACAGCTCTCCGGCGCTTTTCTTCAGATTGACGGCGCGCATGTAGCGGTCGGCGTCGAGCATCGAAGCCCCGGACATTTCCGCCAGACGACCCTGGGCCAGCAGGCGCAGGGTGACCATCTGATTGATGCGGTCGCTGGCGTGTACATAACCGAGGGCGAACAACGCATCGTGGAAGCTGTTGCTTTCGATCAGCGGCATGCCCATGGCATTGCGGCGTACCGAAACGTTCTGCGCCAGGCCCTTGAGCGGCTGTACACCGGAGGTGGGCGGGAGGGTGTCCTGGGCGTTCCAGGTCTGACAACCGGTCAGGCTCAGAACACCGGCCACTGCTGCGGCAACGCCGAACCGGGGAAGAAAATGTGAAAGGGCTGGCGAGGCCATGGCAAAGCTCCTGCGGGGGTGTAGAGGCTGGGGGCGCAATAAAGCCGCTACGTTAGTGAGCAGGAGGGGGCCGCGCAAGCGGGGCAAGCGGTTATTTCTTCCCGCTCACGCAGATCGATAGCTTGCTTAGTCACAGGAGGTGATGCTTAAGTTCGGGAATTCAATGATCCCGCGTGAGAAGAATCGCCATGGAGCTCAAGGCCAACGCTGCACTCATCATCATCGACCAGCAAAAAGGCATTCTGGAGCCGCGTCTGGGGCGGCGGAATAATCCGTCGGCCGAAGAACGGATCCTCGATCTGCTGGGCTTTTGGCGGCGCAACGGGCGGCCGGTGATCCACGTGCAGCACCTGTCGCGCTCACCGGATTCGGTGTTCTGGCCCGAGCAGTCAGGCGTGGAATTTCAGGAAAGGTTTTTGCCGCAGGACGGGGAATGGCTGATCCAGAAACAGGTGCCGGACGCGTTTTGTGCAACAAAGCTTGAAGTGAAGTTGCGTGAAGCCGGGATCGGGCAATTGGTCATTGTCGGCGTGGCGACGAACAACTCGGTGGAGTCCACGGCGCGCACGGCGGGCAATCTGGGGTTTGATACGTGGGTAGCGGAGGATGCGTGCTTTACCTTCGACAAGGCCGACTATTTCGGCACGCCGCGTTCGGCTGAAGAGGTGCACGGGATGTCGCTGGGGAATCTGCACGGGGAGTATGCGACGGTGGTCAGTTCGGTGCGGATTCTGGCGGCTGGCTGAAAAGCCTTTGATGAATAGGCCGGCCCCCTTCGCGAGCAAGCCCGCTCCCACATTTGACTGCATTCCGTCAGAAGGAATGCGATCTGCTGTAGGAGCGGGCTTGCTCGCGAAGGCGGTGTTTCAGGCGAAGAGATTCTTCGCCTGAAACATCAAGCGCCGTGGCACTTCTTGAATTTTTTGCCGTTGCCGCACGGGCAAGGGTCGTTGCGGCCGACGTCTTTCAGGGCATTGCGCACCGGTTCCTGGTGGGCGTGGCCACAGTTCGGGCCGTGGACATGGCCATGGTCGTGATCATGGTGATGGTCATGATCGTGGTTGCAGTCTGGGCCATGGACATGAGGTTGCTGGGTCATCGGGGTCACTCCGTAATCAAATCGGCGGGGATTATCACGCCATTGCGTTCCAGGTGCACGTAGTGAGCGATGAATAAACCGGTTTCCATTTCGCCTTGCAGGCGGTAGGGAACCTGCTGGTGCGGATTCTTCAGCATTTTCACCACGTCCTTGACCTTCGGCCACAGGTTGGTGCGGATCGGCACCTTATAAAAAGCACTGCTTTTGGCGCCGACGGTGATCCAGTGTTCATGCTCGCCCTCGGCCAGCAGCATGTCAGCCAGATGTACGCGGTATTCCAGGCCGCGCACGGTCAGCTCGCTGTCATTGGGATTGTCGATGCGAAAGTGCAGGATGAATTTCTGTTCGAGCAGTTTGGCCCGCACCACTTCTACCTTCACCAGATGCACGGCAGGGTCGAGGGTGTCGTCGGCGAACCATGAGGCACAGCCGCCGAGCCCCAGAAACAGCAGCAGTGTGAAGGCTTTGAATATGCGCCATTGACCGACCATCGCAGAACTCCCTTTTGCGCCCAGTCTAGTCGCCGCTCACCCTACGCGCCGAAATACCCCGCGCAGCACTTCTTGAACTTCTGCCCGCTGGCGCAAGGGCAGGCATCGTTGCGCCCGACCTTGAGCGGTACGGTCGGGTCGATGAAGTACCAGCGCCCGCTGTTTTGTACGAACGAGGAGCGCTCGCGGTGACTGTGCTCACCCTGACTGTCATGCCAGCGGGCGGTGAAGGTGACGAAGGCGTGTTCCGGCTGGCCGCCGAAGACCTCCGAACTTTCCACGTTGAGGCCGAGCCAGGTGCTCGATGCACTCCAGTTGCTGATCGACTGGCGATCGAGCCCGGCCTGTTGGGCGGGCAGGGTGGTCGTCACCAGATAATCGATCAGGCCCAGCACGTAGGCGCTGTAGCGCGAACGCATCAGGGCTTCGGCGCACGGTGCCGGATGGCCGGCGTGATAATGGCCGCAGCAGGCATCCAGCAGGTTGCCGCTGCCGCAGGGGCAAATGGCTGTACTCATGGCATTACCACCAGTATTTCCCGAAGTTTTCCGGATTGGCCCAGAACCGAGAGTTGAGCCAGTCGGGGACTTGTTTGTAGTCAAGCAGATCATAGGTGAACAGCGTCAGCACCTGTTCATCCCGGGCGAAGCGTTCGCTGGCCTGAAGGGCGAGCGAATAGAAATCGGTTTCCTGCCAGCCGCTGGCCGGCAGGTCGGCCAGCACGGCGATGCGGCTGGCGTTGAGGTTGCGGATTCCGCCGAGCAGGTTCAGGCCATCGCGCTTGGGCAAATGTTCCAGGCAATCGACCACCAGCGCCAGGTCGAAACGGCGCGCCGCCAGTTCTGCCGGCAACGCACCGGGCGCGGCGTGAGCGACGCAGGTATCCGGATGCGCGTCCTTGAAAGCGGCCAGCGCCGGAAATTCGCTGGCGCCGATCAGCAGCAGACGTGCCGGGGCGTAGCGGTCGAGCAGAGCGGCCAGTGCCTGCTGTGGCGTGCGGGAAGAAATCGCGACGTTCATCGAAGCTCCTCAATCAGAGCGCCAAGACTAGCCTGCCCGAGCGTCGAGGCCTAGATCTCTGTTCCGCGGGTTTGCGGCAAATGCCTCGAAGTCCTGTGAACACGCTCGCAAAGACCAGTGGCCTATTGCTGGCGGAGATTAAAACTCCGGTCTTTACTCCCTGAATCGGTTCTAAGCCGATCCCTCAGGAGAAAACTAGATGAGCATAGTTCGGACAGCATTACCCTTGGTTCTGCTAACCAGTGTGTTGACTGGTTGCGCAGGTTTGCAGAAAACCGACTGGCCGACCTGTGCGGCAGTCGGTGGTGTCGTCGGCGCGGGGCTCGGGGCGACGGAAAGCTCGGCCTGGGCCGGTTACGGCGCGTTGCTGGTCGGTGGCACGGCAGCGGCTTATTGCTGGGTGCACGGTGATGGCGATGAAGACGGCGATGGTGTGCCGGACAGTCGCGACAAGTGCCCGCACACGCCTCGCGGCACCAAGGTCGACGCAGACGGCTGCCCATTCCCGGCCCCTGCGCCAGTGGTTGAAGAGGCTGTAGTGGTCAAGGAAGAAACCATCGTCATCCGCGATGTGCACTTCCAGTTCGACAAGGCCAACCTGACGCCATCCGACAAGCAAGTACTCGACAAGGTCGCCACGCGCCTGAAACAGGAATCGTCCTCGGCGCGTCTGACCGTGACTGGCCACACCGACAGCGTCGGCAGCGATGCCTACAACAAAAAACTGTCGGATCGTCGCGCACACTCGGTGGTGGAATATCTGATTCAGCAAGGTGTGCCGCGCGCCAGCTTCGTTTCGGTGACCGGTGCCGGTGAAAGTCAGCCAGTGGCGGATAACAAAACCGCCGATGGCCGCGCGCTCAACCGTCGCACGGAAATCAAAATCGAGCGTTGACGCCCTCGCATCCGCGGCTTGTGCAGTCGCGGATGCGGGTCTTTACTCCTGTGTAACCGGTATGGGCCGGTGACACAGGAGCTTTCATATGAGTGTTCTCTCACGGTCCGTCTTACCGGTGCTGCTGGCAGGCAGCCTGTTGACTGGCTGCGCTACCCACAGCGATGGCACTGCCCCCCTCAATCAACGTACCTGGCCGATCTGCAGCGTCATTGGCGGACTGGTCGGCGGCGGTCTCGGCGCCATTGAAAACGGTGGCTGGGCCGCAGGCGGTGCGGCACTGGGTATCCTCACCGGCGGGCTGATCTGTTATGCCCAGGATGGCGACGAGGACGGCGATGGCGTGTTCGACCGCCGCGACCGTTGCCCTGACACCCCGGCCAACACCCCGGTCGACCACCGTGGCTGTCCGTTGCCGCAATACCCGGTCACTGAAAAACCGGCCGAACCGGCCCCGCAATCCGAAGTCATCACCCTGAGCGATGCTGGAAATGTGCTGTTCGCGTTCGACAAGTCTGACCTGACCCCGGCCGCGAAAAGCCAGCTCGATGCGCTGATGGACAAACTGCGCAATGCCGACGTGGTGAGCATCAAGGTGATCGGCCACACCGACAGCAAGGGGACCGATGCCTACAACCAGGCCCTTTCGGAGCGTCGTGCAAGCAGTGTGGCGGCCTATCTGTTGAGCCAGGGGCTGGCGCCGGAAAAACTCACCAGTGAAGGACGTGGCGAGCGCGAACCGGTTGCCGACAACGAAACCGAAGAGGGGCGCGCGAAAAACCGTCGCGTGGAGTTGCACATCAATCGCTAGGAATCTTCTGTAGTCCGCAGGTTAGAGCTGTCGGTCGACGATCATCGTCGGACCGGCAGCCATCCGACGAGTGCCCGGAACTTTTTTATTTGCCCCTCTGGCTTATCCCGTACGGAAGCCGTTACTGTGCGCCCAAAGAATAATTCGCAACACGGGGGAGCGTATGAAGGTGTTCTGTGGGCTGGGGCGATTGTTGACCCTGGTGTTCTGCTGCGTGGTACTGGCCAATCAGCTGGTGCCGTTTGTTCATCCGTTGCATCTGCTGGTCAATGTGGCTGGCGTCCTGCTGCTGGCCATCCACCTCCTTGAAGTGCTGCTGTGCAACGCCAGCCTCAAGGGTCGGCCGCACCCATGGCGTGATCGTGGCCGTGTTCTGCTGTTCGGCGTTTTCCACCTGCAAACCATCCCGGCCCCGGCCGCTCCGGAGGCTTCCCATGCGTAAACTTTGCCTGCTCGCTGCATTCATCAGTCCGCTGGCCTGTGCCCAGGTGGTCAGTGTCGAAGCCAACTCCCTGATGCGTCTGCCCAACACGGCCAGCACGCTGCAGGTGGAAAAACTGGTGGTCGCCGATTACGGCACTTTGCTGGTGCCATCGAACGTGACCGAATTGAGTGTCGGCGAATTGCAGTTGGGCCACGAGGCGCGTATTGCCATCGTCCCGGGCGATCAGGCGCTGGACATGAAAGTCATCCGCGCCCGGTTTGCCGACGGTAGCCGGATCACGGCGCGAGGCGCACCGGGCACTTATGAAAAGGCGGCCCGTGCCGGGCGTAACCTGAACCTGCAATTCAAGGCGCTGGAGGCTCCGCGGCTGATCGTCGATGCCCGTGGCGGCACCGGAGCGCCGGGTTTCGTCGGGCTCGACGGGGCTAACGGTCAGGAACCGGGCTGCACCTGGGGCCAGGCCGGGCATGGTTTCGACGGCAGTGATGGCAGCAACGGCCAGCCCGGTGCGCCGGGCGCGCTGGTGCGGCTGGAAGTGCCGCGGGAGTTTCCGGCGGAGCTGATCAAGGTCGACGTCGCCGGTGGTGCCGGCGGCGCGGCAGGGCCTGGTGGCAAACCGGGGGCCGGTGGCAAGTCCAAGGGCTGCCTGGTCTATCGCGCCGATGGTGGCAAGAGCGGCAAGCCGGGGGCTGACGGGCAGCCGGGGCCTGCGGGTGCGGCGGGGTCTGTGACGGTGCAGCGCCTGTAATCCGTCAACTGATCGCCCCCGCGCCGTGCGCGGGAGCGATCACGGTCAAATCATCGGCCGCGCAGCAGCCACGGCCACCAGCACCACCCCGACCAGCAGGTTGAACCCCACCACCTTGCGAATCCGACCCAGCACCGCCGCACCTGCCGGCCAATCCTTCGCCTGCACCGCCGTGCGCAGTTCCGGCAGCATCAGCCCCTGAACCCGGATGAACAGCGCGGTCATCACCACGTACAAGCCCATCATCACCTGAACGTACTTCGGCGCGGTCTCGAAGCCGATGTGCTGCAGATGCAACATGCCCACCCCGGTCACCGGCAACAGAATCACCGCCCCCCACACCCAGCGGAAAAAACCTTGAAACACTTCCACCCAGAGCGTCAGGCGCCCGGGACCGTCCAGCGCCTTCACGGCCGCAGGGCGCAGCACTATCCAGGCGAAAAACATGCCGCCGACCCACACCAGCGCGGCCAGTACATGGATGGGGTAAACGAGGCTAAAAGGTGTCATTGGGGTACTCCGATCTGCGCAGGATTGATTCGCGGGGTATGATAGCCCCCCATCCGAACCACTGAAAATTTATCCAGCGTTTTTAGCGCCCGACACTCAATGATCAGCACTGAACTCAAAACCACGATCCAGGGCGCCTACTCGCGTTTTCTAGAGGCCAAGAGCCTCAAGCCGCGTTACGGCCAGCGCCTGATGATCGCTGAAGTCGCCAAGGTCCTCGGGGATATCGACACCGACGACGAAGGCCGGCGCAGTGGCGACCCCGCGATTGTCGCGGTGGAAGCCGGCACCGGTACCGGCAAGACCGTGGCCTACAGCCTGGCGGCGATCCCGACGGCCAAACTGGCGGGCAAACGCCTGGTGATCGCTACCGCGACCGTCGCCCTGCAGGAGCAGATCGTCTACAAGGACTTGCCCGATCTCATGCGCAACAGCGGGCTGAATTTCAGCTTCGCCCTGGCCAAGGGCCGTGGCCGCTACATGTGCCTGTCCAAGCTCGACATGCTGCTGCAGGAAGGCCATGCGCAGACCGCTACCGCACAGCTGTTCGAAGAAGAAGGCTTCAAGATCGAGGTCGATGAGGCCAGCCAGAAGCTCTTTACCAGCATGATCGAGAAGCTCGCCGGCAATAAATGGGACGGCGACCGCGACAGCTGGCCCAACGCGCTGGAAGACGCCGACTGGGCGCGCCTGACCACCGATCACAGTCAGTGCACCAACCGTCATTGCCCGAACTTCGGCCAGTGCGCCTTCTACAAGGCCCGCGAAGGCATGGGCAAGGTCGACGTGATCGTCACCAACCACGACATGGTGCTGGCCGACCTGGCGCTGGGCGGCGGGGCGGTTCTGCCGGATCCGCGCGACACCATTTATGTGTTCGACGAAGGCCACCACCTGCCGGACAAGGCCATCGGCCACTTCGCCCACTACACGCGCCTGCGTTCCACCGCCGACTGGCTGGAAACCACCGCCAAGAACCTCACCAAACTGCTGGCCCAGCATCCGTTGCCGGGGGACCTCGGCAAACTGATCGAGCAGGTGCCGGAGCTGGCGCGGGAGATCAAGACCCAGCAGCAATTCATGTTCACCGCCTGCGAACAGATCGCCGATTTCAAACCCGGTGAAGATGTCGAAGGTCGCGAGCGCCCGCGCCATCGCTTCATTGGCGGGGTGATTCCCGAGCACATGCGCGAGATGGGCATCGAGCTGAAGAAAGGCTACTCACGTCTCAACGACCTGTTCACCCGTCTGACCGACCTGCTCAAGGAAGGCATGGATGGCGAGGTCAACATCGGCATCGCCAGCAACCAGGCCGAAGAGTGGTATCCACTGTTCGGCAGCCTGTTGTCCCGTGCATCCGGCAACTGGGAGCTGTGGACCGCGTTCACCGCCGAAGACCCGGAAGACAACCCGCCGATGGCCCGCTGGCTGACCCTCGCCGAAAGCGGTTCGCTGTTCGACATCGAGGTCAATGCCAGCCCGATTCTCGCCGCCGAAACCCTGCGCCGCAGCTTGTGGAATGTGGCTTACGGCTGTCTGGTAACCTCGGCGACGTTGACCGCGCTCGGCACGTTCGACCGTTTCCGCATGCGCGCCGGTCTGCCGAAAAAAGCCGTCACCGCCGTGGTGCCGAGTCCGTTCCATCATGCCGATGCTGGTGTGTTGCGGGTGCCGGACCTGAAGGCCGACCCGCGTGATGCCGCCGCCCACACCGCCGCGATCATCCGTGATCTGCCGGAACTGGTCGAAGGCTCTCGCGGCAGTCTGGTGCTGTTCTCTTCGCGCAAACAGATGCAGGACGTGTTCGACGGCCTCGACCGCGACTGGCGCAAGCAGGTGTTCATTCAAGGCAACCTGTCGAAACAGGAAACCCTGAACAAGCACAAGGCGCGGGTCGATGGCGGTGATTCCAGCGTGCTGTTCGGCCTCGCCAGTTTTGCCGAAGGGGTGGACTTGCCGGGGGCCTATTGCGAACACGTGGTGATTGCCAAGATTCCATTCTCGGTGCCGGACGATCCGGTCGAGGCCGCACTGTCGGAATGGATCGAAGCCCGGGGCGGCAATCCGTTCATGGAAATCTCGGTGCCCGATGCCTCGCTGAAGCTGGTTCAGGCCTGTGGTCGTCTGCTGCGCACCGAGGAAGACCGCGGCACCATCACCTTGCTGGATCGGCGACTGGTCACCCAGCGCTACGGCAAGGCGATCCTCAATGCGTTGCCGCCTTTCCGTCGTGAAATATCCTGAGACATCGGTGGGCAGTTTTGCCCGCCGCGTTGTCTATCTCTCTGTCATTGCTTTTCCATTGGCCCTTGCGGGTCGTTAGGGAGAATTCCGTTCTCATGATTCGTCGTTCGTTGCCTGCCATTTTTGCCCTGGTTTTCGCTGCGCCTTTGCTGGCGGCGCCTGCCGGCCAGCAGACCCTGTTCAATTTTGTCCGCCCCGCCGATGTGGTGAAAGTGGCGACCGAAAACGCCGACCTGCCGCAAGCCAACGCCGAGCAGACCCCCGAAGGCGAAGTGCTGCGCCGAGTGACGTTCAATCCGACGGCCCGCCCGACCTTGCGTCTGTCCCCACAGACCGGCGCCTGGGACTGGTCGCAGTCCGGCATGATGAGCCTGCGCATCCAGAGCGCGATGAACTGGGCGGTGACCGTTTACGTACAAATCCAGAGCAACGACGGCAAGACCCTGGTCAGCCGCGTCGATCTGCCCGCCGGTCCGGCGCAGACCTTGCTCGTGCCGTTGACCGCGACCTCGCCGCTGAGCCAGGGCATGAAGGCTGGCCCGTTGATGCCGATGACGGTCGACGGGCAGCGCATCCTGCTGGCCAGCAGCTCCGGTGAGCTGGATCGCAGCCAGGTGGTATCCGTCAGCCTGTCGATGGATCAGCCGAAAGCCGCGCAAAGTCTGTTGCTGGAGCGTTTCGGCGTGCAGGACGAGGGCGATGTGATCAAAGCCGCCTACGGCAATCTGGTGGACGCCTACGGCCAGTCGACCCGCAACAAGTGGCCGGAGAAAGTCGCCAATGACGAACAGCTGAAATCCGCCGCGGCCAAGGAACAGCAACAGCTGAAAACCTGGTTGGCCGAGCGCGAAAAGTCGTCGCTGGACACATTCGGTGGTTTGAAGAAGGGGCCTGCGTTCAAGGCCAGCGGCTTCTTCCGCACCGAAAAACTCGACGGTCGCTGGTATCTGGTGACGCCTGAGGGGCATCCGTTCTATTCCCTGGGCGTGAACACGGTCAGCCCCGAGGTCAACCAGACCTACGTGGCTGGCCGCGAGTACATGTTCGAGTCCCTGCCCAAACCCGACGAGCCGCTGGCCCGTCACTTCGGTGAAGGCGACAACCGTGGCGGCAACGGAGCCGATCAGGGCCGTGGCTACGGCAACGGACGCTGGTATGACTTCTATGGTGCCAACCTGCAGCGCCTGTACGGCGAACCTTGCGTGACCCCGGCGGCGACTGAGCCTGCGCCTGCTGCGCCATGCAAGGCTGCCATCGACGAGCAGAAGTGGACCGGCCATACCCTCGACCGTTTGCAGGCGTGGGGCTTCAACACCGTCGGCAACTGGAGCGCACCGCAACTGGGCGACGCCGAGCGTGTGCCTTACACCTTGCCGCTGTCGATCGTCGGCGATTACACCAGCATCAGTACCGGCAATGATTGGTGGGGCGGCATGCCTGACCCGTTCGATCCGCGTTTCGCCATGGCTACTGAACGCGCCGTGGCGATTGCCGCCCGCGATCACCGTGATGATCCGTGGCTGATCGGCTATTTTGCCGACAACGAACTGGCCTGGGCCGGTCCCGGTGATGATCCGAAGTCGCGTTATGCGCTGGCTTACGGCACGTTGAAAATGACCACCGACGTACCCGCCAAGCGTGCGTTTCTCAAGCAATTGCGCGACAAATACCGCAATCAGGCCGGGCTGTCGAAAGCCTGGGGTATCGATCTGCCGGCGTGGGAATTGATGGAAGACCCTGGTTTCGAAGCGCCGCTGCCGAATCCGGAACACCCGGAAATCGAGGCTGACTTCAAATACTTCCAGAAAGTCTTCGCCGACACCTACTTCAAGACCATTTCCGATTCGCTGAAATGGCACGCGCCGAACCAGTTGCTGCTGGGCGGTCGCTTCGCCATCAGCACGCCGGAAGCCGTGGCCTCCTGTGCGCAGTATTGCGACGTGCTGAGCTTTAACATGTACACCCTGAAACCGCAGGACGGTTATGACTTCGCCGCGCTGCGCAGCCTCGACAAACCGGTGCTGATCACCGAGTTCAACTTCGGCTCCACCGATCGCGGCCCGTTCTGGGGCGGCGTGACGCCGTTGAGTAAGGAAGAAGACCGTGGTCCGGCGTATGCCAACTTCCTCAAGCAGGCGCTGAGCGAGCCGTCGATTGTAGGCGTGCACTGGTTCCAGTACCTCGACCAACCGGTGACCGGTCGCCTGCTTGATGGCGAAAACGGCCACTTCGGTCTGGTCGGCGTGACTGATCTGCCATACCAGGGCTTCGTCGAAACGGTGCGCAAGAGCAATCTGGCGACCCTCGAGCAGCTCGGGAAAGCAGCCGAGAAAGCCGCGGCGGCAGCGGACAAGGTCGACCACGAGACCGAAGGCGGCCGCAAGGGCGAGGCCGGGAAAGGCCCGGGGCAGGGAGCCGGTCATACCGGCGGGCACTCCGGAAACGGTCATTAAGGCAGGACCGCCCGGCCCGCCGCTGTTCCCAAATCCCTCAAGGGCTGGAACAATGCGGGCCACTTTGTAGAGCGTTTTCGCGGGGGAGTTGCGGGTGCAGATTCAGGGACATTACGAGCTTCAATTCGAAGCGGTGCGCGAAGCCTTCGCGGCACTGTTCGACGATCCCCAGGAGCGTGGCGCCGCGTTGTGCATCCGGGTCGGCGGGGAAACCGTCCTCGACCTCTGGGCCGGCACCGCCGACAAGGACGGCAGCGAAGCCTGGCACAGCGACACCATCGCCAACCTGTTCTCCTGCACCAAGACCTTCACCGCGGTCACTGCGCTGCAACTGGTGGCCGAAGGCAAGTTACAACTCGATGCGCCGGTCGCCCGCTATTGGCCGGCGTTCGCCGCGGCCGGCAAGGAATCCGTGACCCTGCGCCAATTGCTCTGCCATCAGGCCGGTCTGCCGGCCCTGCGCGAACTGTTGGCCCCTGAAGCCTTGTATGACTGGCAAACCATGGTCGACGCCCTCGCGGCCGAAGCACCATGGTGGACGCCGGGCACCGGTCACGGTTATGCCGCCATCACTTACGGCTGGCTGATCGGCGAGTTGCTGCGCCGGGCCGATGGTCGCGGGCCGGGTGAATCCATTGTGGCGCGGGTCGCCAGACCGCTTGGGCTGGATTTCCATGTCGGCCTGGCCGACGAGGAGTTCTACCGCGTCGCGCATATCGCTCGTGGCAAAGGCAATGTCGGCGATGCCGCCGCCCAGCGCCTGTTGCAAGTGACCATGCGTGAGCCGACCGCGATGACCACCCGCGCCTTCACCAATCCGCCGTCGGTGCTCACCAGCACCAACAAACCGGAATGGCGGCGCATGCAGCAACCGGCGGCCAACGGCCACGGCAATGCGCGCAGTCTGGCCGGGTTCTATGCCGGTCTGCTCGACGGCAGCCTGCTGGAAAGCGAAATGCTCGACGAACTGACCCGGGAACACAGCCTCGGCGAGGACAAGACCTTGCTGACCCGCACCCGTTTCGGTCTCGGTTGCATGCTCGACCAACCTGATGTACCAAACGCCACTTACGGCCTCGGCCCGCGGGCGTTCGGTCATCCAGGCGCGGGCGGTTCCATCGGTTTGGCTGATCCGGAGCACGATGTGGCCTTCGGTTTTGTGACAAATACCCTGGGGCCGTACGTCTTGATGGATCCGCGCGCGCAGAAGCTGGCGCGGGTACTTGCCACTTGTCTGTAAAGCGTTACCAGAGGATCCAGGGCCGGAACCTCATACGGTTTTTCGATTCAAAGCGTCTGTTTATCCGGGCGAAAGTCCTCTGATTGTCCATTACTAATTTTTGTGGGTTTCCAATGTCGTCCAAACAAACTCTCGCTCTGGCCCTGTGTTTCGCGATTACCGGTTGTGCACAGACTCCGAAGAATGACGCCGATGGCGGCAGCTGGTGGCCGTTCGGCTCGTCCGACAAGGTCGCGGCCAAGGAGCCGACGCCTGCACCCGCACCTGCACCGGTGAAGCCTGCCGCTACTGCACCGCTTGCCAAGACCGAGAGCAGCAGCCACTGGTACTGGCCGTTCGGCTCCGACGATTCGGCAGACAAGGCCAAAGCCGACGTGAAGCCCGAAGTAAAAACGGAGACCAAGCCTGCCGTTGTCGCCAAGGCCGATGCCGATACCGGCAGCAAGTGGTGGTGGCCGTTCGGCGGCAAGTCTCAGGACACCGCCAAAGCTGTGCCGATGCCCGACCCGAAAGTGACCCAGGCCTGGCTCGACGACTACGAGCCACGCCTGCGTGACGCGATCAAGGGCAGCAACCTGCAATTCGAGCGCCGTGAAAACGTACTCGTGGTGATCGCGCCGGTTGAAGGTTCGTTCAACCCGAAACGCCCGGCCATGCTGTTGCCGGTGACCCTGAGTCCGTTCACCAATATCGCCAAGATCCTCGAAGCTGACCCGAAAACTGCTGTGCTGGTACTGGGTCACAGCGACAATACCGGTGCTGCACCGGACAACACCAAACTCAGCCAGGAGCGTGCCCAGTCGGTGGCGGCGATCTTCCGTCTGAGTGGCCTGCAGCGTGATCGTCTGATGTTGCGCGGCATGGGCTCCGAGGCACCGCGTGCCGCCAACGACAGTGTTGAAGGTCGCGCCCTGAACCGTCGCGTCGAACTGCTGGTGACCCCGCAGAACACCATGGTTGCGCTGCTGAGCAAGTACAACATGCCAGCACCGAAGCCGGTGACCCTGGTTGCCGCTCAGGACGTCAAGCCAGTCGCCAAGCCTGTAACCCCGGCACCTGCTGCGAAGAAAGCCGCTGTCCCTGCCACCAAAAAAGCACCGGCCAAGAAGGCCGCAGCCAAGGCGCCAGCGAAGAAGACCCCGGCGAAGAAAACCGCTCCAGCCAAAGCCGCCGCAACCGACAAGAAAGTCGCTGCGACCGATGCGGCAAAACAGTGATCCGCTAACGAAAAGGAATGCGCCATGACCCAGGCTCTGGCAGATATGCGTCGTGATTACACCCGGGATGGCCTGACCGAGGCGCAAGCCCCGGTCGAGCCTTTTGCGCTGTTCCACCAGTGGTTCGCCGACGCGGTGAAAACCGAGCAGGCACCAGTGGAGGCCAACGCCATGACCCTGGCCACGGTCGATGCGGACGGGCGTCCGCACTGCCGCATTCTGCTGCTCAAGGGTCTGGACGAGCAGGGCTTCACCTTCTTCACCAACTACGAAAGTGCCAAAGGTCAGCATCTGGCCGCGAATCCGTTCGCGGCCATGACGTTCTTCTGGCCGACCCTGGAGCGCCAGGTGCGCATCGAAGGGCGGGTGGTGAAGGTCACGCCGCAAGAGTCCAACGCCTATTATCAGGTGCGACCTTTGGGCAGCCGACTGGGCGCCTGGGCTTCACCGCAGAGCCGGGTGATCAATGGCCGGGGGGAACTGGAAGAATTGCTCAAGGCTACCGAGCAGCGCTTCACCGACACCCAGCCCGATTGCCCGGAACACTGGGGCGGTTACCGTTTGCTCCCGGAGCGCATCGAGTTCTGGCAGGGGCGCGCCAGCCGCCTGCACGATCGCCTCAACTACCGTTTGCAGGGCGCCGACTGGATTCTTGAACGTCTGGCACCTTAAGCAGTCTACCGAGCGGGATAGCCTGCCGCAGCGGCCTCAAGCCACTTCGGCAGGTCCCGACGCCTGATCTTCTGCGATCGGGCTTGCGCCAGCCGTTCGAGCATGTAGGCGCGTTTGCCTTCATCCTTGCCGGCCAGCGACAATGCCAGATCGCGGTCCATCCAGCGTTTGATCCGCACGTACAACCACCAGTGGAAGTACAAACCGGCGACGGTTGTGACGACGATGATGAAGTAATCCATGAAAATCCTTGGGGTCGGCGGCGCAAGCTATGTATTTTGGCGCTACTGTTGGGTGAGTTCGTGGAGGCCCTGTACCGGACCTGAATGAAACCAAATTTATCCGGGCGGCGCCGTGACAGGCGTCAAGCTGCGGAGTTTAATAAATACCTGTCCTTTGGAGTTGATCCTATGCGTAAGTCTGTTCTGCTGGTTGCTTCCTTTTCCACGATGGCGATGTTGCTTACCGGCTGCCAATCGAGCCTGACCGGTGACTCCTACTCCCGTGACGAAGCGCGTCGCGTGCAGACGATTCGCATGGGCACCATCGAATCCCTGCGTCCGGTGAAAATCGAAGGCACCAAGACCCCGATCGGCGGCGCAGCCGGTGCAGTGGTCGGCGGTGTCGGCGGCAGCGCCATCGGCGGTGGTCGTGGCAGCATCGTGGCAGCCGTTATCGGTGCCGTGGCCGGCGGCCTGATCGGTTCCGCCACCGAAGAAGGCCTGACCCGTACTCAAGGTGTTGAAATCACCGTGCGCGAAGACGACGGCAGCATGCGCGCCTACGTGCAGCAAGTGCAGGAGAATGAAGTGTTCCGCGTCGGTGAGCGGGTACGGATTTCGACTGTCGGCGGGACCAGCCGCGTTTCGCACTAAGCGGGAAAGAGCGGTAAAGGAAAACCCCGATCAGGTGACTGGTCGGGGTTTTTTGTTTGGTGTTTACCAGTGATCGCAGTAGTCGAAGGAAACTTGGTAGTCATACAAATTTAAATTGATGGCATGATTGAAATGAGTTTGAAGAATACTTACCCAGTCGTTGGTAACGTTAAATCCACCGTTGTTTATGTTGTTTTCTATTGGAATGCCCAGCGCCTCGATCACGGAGCCATCGTCACCGAAGTCTTTCGATAACTCATCTCCGATGCCGTGACTAGTTTCTTTGTCATACCAATCGAGGCTGATTTTCAAACCCACAAGTTTCTCCTGGAACTCTCGCAACGTAGAGTGATTTTATACATTGCATGTCAATTGGAAGTAGAAGTCCTGATTCACAATTGACCTACCTATAAGTTTTTCGATCGCTTGTATCTGTTGGGGGCTTAAATCGTAACCTTCCCAGCCGTGTTGCTCTTTTGTCCAACCCATGATGGCTTTTATTTGCTCATCACATCTCGCTGGCAACTCAATCACGAAAGCCTGGAAGTCTGTTTTTTTGTCAAACGCTTCTACTAAAAATCTCAAGGTTCAATGCTCCTTTTTTTGCCTTTCTTCGACTTTTTATTCTTTTTTGTAGATGTTGGCTCACCTGTATTTGGGTCGAACTCTCCAATGTGTTTTCCTCTGGAGTCGTATTTTTCGACAGTGCCATGCATAGAGTCCCATTCAAGAATAATACCCTTAGCAGTTTTCCATCTTTTGCGCTTGGCTCCGCCACCTTGTACGGCTGTTTTACGACCTACAATTTTCGCATCAGGAAAGGCTGGGAGTACGTCGGGGGCCGGATGGTACTCGTGATCTCCTGCTCGAGTGCTGACAACAATATAAAGCGGCTCAACTCCAGAATCCGCCGGAAAAACCAATATGAAATCCCGATACTCCGGCGGATAAACCGGGTTCACCAGGATCCCGTCCGCCGCTTTTGTCGGTGGGTACACCCAGATATGCGGTGCCTGCGGAGCGGCTTCCAGCGCGGGGATGCCGAGGATGTCGGAGCCGTCCACGGCAGGCGTCCAGATCAGCTCGATGCCTTCGCCGAGGTCTGCGACAAAGCGGTTACCGCGTGCGGTGAACTGCGCGACATCGACCATTTCCCAGTCGCGGTTCTTGCCGGTGTAGAAGCCGTAACCCTTGAGGCTGCCGTCGGCCTGTTGTTCGACATGCAAGCGCACGCGGGTTCGAGCCTGCTTGAGGGCAAGCAACTGGTCTTCGGTATAGAGCGCGCTGTCGCCCAGGTTCGATGGCATGAACATCGCCACCAGCCCGACCAGCGGGGTGATGACGGCAGTGGAGGCCATCGCGGGCAATGCCTTGAATGCTTCACCCGCAAGGGCGAAGGTGCCCAGGCCTGCCGGGATGGCGGTGCCGCTGATTTTCTTGAGTGGAACGCCGCCGCTGTCATCGGCTTTACGGCCGCCGAGCAGGATCAGATCGCCGTAATCTTTCAGGCTGTCGGTGGGGACCATTCCCGAAGGATTCGAGTAATCGATGATCGCGTCCGGCAATTTGCAGGACTTGGCGAACGTGCAGCCGGCGCGCATTGGCTCAGGCTTGTTCGCCGCCACCTCACGGCTGCGCTCGAAGGCCTCCTGCCGCGCCAGCATGGCGTCGTACTTGTTTTGTCGCTCGTCCTGATCGGCCAGTTCGGTGGCCGTCATGTAGCGGTAGGTGACGTGATGCCCGTCGCCTGCCGGTGGGTTGGGAACCCGGGGAACGTCCTTTTGACCAGCCACTGATTGTCCTTTCGTTCATGCATCGACAGCCCCTAGAAAGGGGCTGCACGACGTTAACGAAGCAGGAAAGTCGTGGCTGTAGGACGCGTCTCTAAAGACGTGGAGATTGTTCGCTACGGCATCAGGAAGGCAGTGCGGTGTTCTTTCTGCTTGCCGCCAATGTCACCGCATAACCGATCAATGCCGCGAACACCGAGCCGGTGAGAATGCCCATCCGGTCCATCCCGGCGTATTCACTGGCACCCGGCACGAAGGCGAGGGAGCCGACAAACAGGCTCATGGTGAAGCCGATCCCGCACAGGATCGCCACGCCCAGCACCTGACCCCAGTTGGCGTTCTGGGGCAGGGCGGCGATGCCGGTTTTCACGGCAAGCCAGGTCAGACCGAATACACCGACAGTCTTGCCCAGCAACAGGCCGACGGCGATGCCCATCGGCACGTGGTGGGTGAAGCTTTCGGCGGTAACGCCGGTCAGCGACAGGCCGGCATTGGCAAAGGCGAACAGCGGCAGGATGCCGTAGGCCACCCACGGGTGCAGCGCGTGTTCGAGGGTCAGCAGCGGCGAAGGCTCGGCGTTTTTGGTGCGCAGCGGGATGCAGAATGCGAGGGTCACGCCGGCCAGCGTCGCGTGGACACCGCTCTTGAGCACGCAGACCCACAGGATCAGCCCAATGATCATGTACGGCCCGAGCTTGACCACCCCGAGCCGGTTCATCGCCACCAGCGCCGCAATGCACGCCGCCGCCAGACCCAGCGACAGGGTCGAGAGTTCGCCGGAATAGAAGATCGCAATGATCACGATGGCGCCGAGGTCGTCGATGATCGCCAGGGTCATCAGGAACAGCTTCAGCGACACCGGCACCCGCTTGCCGAGCAAGGCCAGTACGCCGAGGGCGAAGGCGATGTCGGTGGCGGTGGGGATCGCCCAGCCATCGAGGGCGGCCGGGTTGTCACGGTTGAGGAACCAGTAGATCAGCGCCGGCACCAGCATGCCGCCAATGGCCGCCGCGCCGGGCAGGACGATCTGCGACGGTTTCGACAGCTGGCCGTCGAGCACTTCGCGCTTCACTTCCAGGCCGATGAGCAGGAAGAACAGCGCCATCAGGCCGTCGTTGATCCACAGCAGCAGGGGTTTGGCGATTTTCAACGCGCCGATCTGCGCGACCACCGGGGTGTCGAGCAGGCCGGTGTACAGCCACGACAGCGGCGAGTTGTTGATGATTAGAGCCAGGATGGCCGCGGCGATCAGTAACAGACCGCTGGCAGCTTCCAACTGAAAGAAACGCGTGAAAGTGCTACGCAGAGGCAAGGTCGCTCTCCATCGATAAAGTCAAAAGGTGGGACACCCTAACCCGTACTGTTAGTTGTTAAAACAAAATTTATATTCTTTTTTGTTATATATGGTTACAAGGCGCCTGCCAGACCTGCAGCAGAGCCTAGCAGTTGCCAAAGGTATTGAAGCTCAGCTGTATCTGTCAGTGCGGCAGGATTTTTCCTAAGCTTGGGGGCTGAGCCTGTGAAGGCACTTCTGCCCGATTCAACGAGAACAACAGCCATGAGCGACAACCGACAGTGGGCCCGCGAAGCCATCCGGATCATCGAAGCTGACTTTCAGCGCAGCGCCGACACGCACCTGATCCCCTTGCCGCTGCCGGGGTTCCCGGGTATCGATTTGTATTTCAAGGACGAGTCCAGCCATCCCACCGGCAGCCTCAAGCACCGTCTGGCCCGTTCGCTGTTTCTCTACGCCTTGTGTAACGGCTGGCTCAAGCCCGGCGCGCCGGTGATCGAGGCGTCCAGCGGTTCAACGGCGATTTCCGAAGCGTACTTTGCGCGGATGCTGGGGTTGCCGTTCATTGCGGTGATGCCGGCGACCACGTCCAAGGAGAAGATTGCCCAGATCGCGTTCTACGGTGGCCAGAGTCATCTGGTGGACGATCCGACCCAGATCTATGCCGAATCCGAACGCCTGGCCCGCGAGCACGACGGTCACTTCATCGACCAGTTCACCTACGCCGAGCGCGCCACCGACTGGCGGGCGAACAACAACATCGCCGAGTCGATCTTCCAGCAGATGCGCTACGAGCAGCACCCTTGCCCGGCCTGGCTGATTTCCAGCCCCGGCACCGGTGGCACCACCGCGACCCTCGGCCGTTACGTGCGCTATCGCCAGCACTGCACCCGCGTGCTGTGCGCCGATGCCGAGCGTTCGGTGTTCTTCGATTTTTACCAGACCGGTGATGCCAGCCTGCGTCTGGACCACGGTTCGCGGATCGAAGGCATCGGCCGGCCACGGGTGGAGGCGTCGTTCCTGCCGAAGGTGATCGATGCGATGGTCAAGGTGCCGGATGCCTTGTCGCTGGCGGCCATGCATTACCTGGCGCGGCGTCTGGGGCGGCATGTGGGCGGGTCGAGCGGCACCAACCTGATCGGCGCGCTGATGGCGGCGCAGCAGATGAAAGCGGCGGGGGAGTCGGGGTCGATCGTGGCGATTCTGTGCGATGGCGGCGAGCGCTACGCAGACACGTATTACGATCAGGCGTGGCTCAAGGCGCAGGGCTATGAGCTGGAGGGATTGATGGCGGCTGTGGCAGCAAGTGCCGAGAAGGGTGAAGCGCTGCCAGCCTCGGTTCTGCGCGCCAATATTTGATACACCCGGAACTTAATGTGGGAGCAAGCCCGCTCCCACAATTTTCCGGTATCAGGCCTCGAGGCCCAGGATGTCACGCGCTACAGCTTCGGCAATGCGAATCCCGTCAACGCCCGCCGACAGAATCCCGCCCGCATACCCCGCACCTTCACCGGCCGGGAACAGACCCTTCACGTTCATGCTCTGCAGCGATTCGTTACGCGTGATCCGCAGCGGCGACGAAGTCCGCGTCTCGATCCCGGTCAGCACCGCATCGTGCAGCGAATAGCCGCGAATCTGCTTCTCGAACGCAGGCAACGCCTCACGGATTGCCTCGATGGCAAAGTCCGGCAGCGCCAGGGCCAGATCCCCGAGTGCCACGCCCGGCTTGTACGAAGGTTCAACCTCGCCCAGTTCGGTGGACGGCGTGCCGTTGATGAAGTCGCCAACCAATTGCGCCGGTGCCTTGTAGTCACTGCCGCCGAGGATGAAGGCGTGGGATTCCAGACGCTCCTGCAACTCGATGCCGGCCAGCGGGCCGCCCGGGTAATCGACTTCCGGGGTGATGCCGACGACGATGCCGGAGTTCGCGTTGCGCTCGTTACGCGAGTACTGGCTCATGCCGTTGGTGACCACACGATTCGGCTCGGAGGTTGCAGCGACAACGGTGCCGCCCGGGCACATGCAGAAGCTGTAGACCGAACGGCCGTTTTTGGCGTGGTGTACCAGTTTGTAGTCGGCGGCTCCCAGCTTGGGGTGACCGGCATACTTGCCCAGCCGCGCACGGTCGATCAGCGATTGCGGGTGCTCGATGCGGAAACCCACCGAGAACGGCTTGGCTTCCATGAACACACCACGGCTGTGCAGCATGCGGAAAGTATCGCGGGCGCTGTGGCCCAGCGCCAGGATCACGTGTTTCGAATGCAGGGTTTCGCCGCTGGCCAGCTCGACGCCGACCAGTTGGCCGTCTTCGATCAGCACGTCGGTGACGCGTTCCTGGAAGCGAACTTCACCACCCAGGGCGCGAATCTCTTCACGCATGGTTTCGACCATGCCGGTCAGGCGGAACGTACCGATGTGCGGCTTGCTGACGTAGAGGATTTCTTCCGGTGCGCCGGCCTTGACGAATTCGTGCAGCACCTTGCGGCCGAGAAACTTCGGGTCCTTGATCTGGCTGTACAGCTTGCCGTCGGAGAACGTGCCCGCGCCGCCTTCACCGAACTGCACGTTGGACTCGGGGTTGAGCACGCTTTTGCGCCACAGGCCCCAGGTGTCTTTGGTGCGCTGGCGCACTTCGGTGCCGCGTTCGAGGATGATCGGCTTGAAGCCCATCTGGGCCAGCAGCAGGCCGGCGAAGATCCCGCACGGACCGAAGCCGACCACGATCGGGCGCTGGCTCAGGTCGCTTGGCGCCTGGCCGACGAATTTGTAGCTGACATCCGGCGCCACGTTGACGTTGCGGTCATCGGCGAACTTGGCCAGTACCTTGGCCTCGTCGCGCACTTCGAGGTCGATGGTGTAGATGAAGCACAGTTCGGAGGACTTTTTGCGCGCATCGTAGCTGCGCTTGAACAAGGTGAAATCGAGCAGCTCATCGCTGGCAATGCCCAGGCGCTGCACGATGGCGGCGCGCAGGTCTTCGTCGGGATGGTCGATCGGCAGCTTGAGTTCAGTGATTCGTAACATGACAGGATCCGGTTCGCGGGGCGCACAACTGCGCCAGGGCGTTTGAAGGCGGCGATTATAAGCCGCAACGGCCGGATCCCGTGAGGGTTAAACGATCAGTCGTTGCGTGAACCGCCGAAATACCCGCAACCGCGCTGCACCTTGCCGTCGATACGCAGTTCGGCGCTCATGTGCTGCACGCTGCCGGTGTTGCTGTCGACGCACCGCTGCGGCGCCACCCACAGCTCGATGCGCTGGTTGTTGGCTTCGCTGCTGAGGTTGAAACGACCGTCGCCCAATTGCTCTTCGACGTAAGGCACTGCCAGCGGTGGTTGACCTTCGCGGTCGATGACCATGCCTTTGCCGCTGACCTTGACGTTCCATTCCGGGCCATGGCCGGCAGCGCGCAGGATCATTTGTTTGAAGTTGGGGTCGTCACAGGCAGTGCCGGAACGTTCGACGCGGTACAACTGGGTCAGGTCGAGACGATCACCGGCGATCTTGCCGCGTACGTCGGCGAACAGCTTGCCCTGTTGATCGGCCAGGGTGGCGGCCTCCTGCAGGACGCTGGTGCCGCCGACGTCGTTGATCACGTACTGGCGCTGCTCGCCGCAGGCCTGGAACACCAGTTTGCCGTCGGCCGCGGTCAGTTGCCCCTGCATCCGCGTCTGGCCGACGTGGGAGGCGCTTGTCCGCGCACCGTCGAACAACTGGCACGCGGCAAACAGAGGGAGCAGGGCAACAACGATCAAGGAACGGGCAACACGCATCTTCGGCTCTCCAGACAAGTGCCGTCACGTTACGCAGGCTGACCGTTCATCACAAGGGTTTAGCCCACGTGAAATGTCTGACCTGTCTGCAAGCCTTCGACACTTTTGGCGTAGGCCAATGCCACATCCGCTGCGGGAACCGGCTTGTAGCCGCGGAAGTACGGGGCGTAGCTGCCCATGGCTTCCACCAGAACGGTCGGGCTGATCGAGTTCACGCGCAGGCCGCGTGGCAGCTCGATGGCCGCTGCGCGGACGAAGCTGTCCAGCGCGCCGTTCACCAGTGCAGCCGAAGCACCGCTGCGGATCGGGTCGTGGCTGAGCACGCCGGTGGTGAAGGTGAACGATGCACCGTCGTTGGCAAATTCGCGACCGATCAGCAGCAGATTGACCTGGCCCATCAGTTTGTCTTTCAGGCCGAGGGCGAAGCTGGCTTCGTTCATGTCTCCCAGCGGGGCGAAGGTCACGTTGCCAGCGGCGCACACCAGCGCATCGAACTTGCCGGTCTGTTCGAACAGCTTGCGGATCGACGCGCTGTCGCTGATGTCCACCTGGAAATCGCCGCTGCGGCGGCCGATGCGAATGACTTCGTGACGCTGCGACAGTTCTTTGTCCACCGCCGAACCGATGGTGCCGCCAGCGCCGATCAACAGAATTTTCATCGTACTTGCCTCAAGTGATTGAACGAGCTTTCAGTCTAGAGTGGTTTTTTTCGCTGATAAGCGCGCTAATGGGCAACCTTTGGTTTTCAAATGGAAACAATCCATGAGCGAGATCGACGATCTGGCGGCGTTCGCGGTATTGATCGAGGCCGGCAGTTTTACCTTGGCGGCGCAGCAACTGGGGTGCAGCAAGGGGCAGTTGTCCAAGCGCATCAGTCAGTTGGAGGCGCAGTTTTCCGTGGTGTTGCTGCAACGCACCACGCGTCGGTTGAACCTGACAGCGGCCGGCGCGGCGTTGTTGCCGCAGGCCCAGGCGCTTGTCGTCCAGGTCGAAAGAGCGCGTCAGGCATTGGCACGTTTGAAGGACGACATGGCAGGTCCGGTACGTATGACCGTGCCGGTGTCGCTGGGGGAAACCTTCTTCGACGGTCTGGTGCTGGAGTTTTCGCAGAAATACCCCGAAGTGCAGATCGAACTGGAGCTGAACAACAGTTACCGCGACCTGTCCCGCGACGGTTTCGATCTGGCGATCCGCACTGAAGTGGCCAACGACGAGCGACTGGTAGCCAAGCCTTTGCTGGCCTGGCAAGAAATGACCTGCGCCAGTCCGGCCTACCTTGAACGTTTCGGCGAACCGCTTTCGCCACAGGCGCTGACCGAACATCGTTGCCTGCTCAACAGTCACTACGGCGGCCGCGAAGAGTGGCTGTACCACCAGCAGCACGAGCTGTTGCGGGTACGGGTGTCGGGGCCGTTCGCCAGCAATCATTACAGCCTGCTGAAAAAGGCCGCACTCGCTGGCGCCGGCATCGCTCGACTGCCGTCCTATCTGTTGCAGACGGAATTGGCTGACGGCCGATTGCGCTGGCTCCTTCGGGATTTTCAGACCCGGCGCATGCCGATGTATCTGGTGCATCCGTATCAGGGCGGGCTGCCGAGGCGTACTCAAGTGCTGGCGGACTATCTGATCGGCTGGTTCAAGCGCAGCGGCGAGGCCCTGGACCGTCTTCAGCGGTAACGTCGTGCGATCAGATGATCGATCGACAATTTGCCCGGTCCGGTGGTCATCAGGTACAGCAACACTGCCGCCCAGGTGCCGTGAGTCGGGTAAGCGTCGGGATACACGAACAGCTCGATGACCAGCGTCATGCCCAGCAATGCCAGCGCTGAAAACCGGGTAGCGAAACCGACGAGGATCAGGATCGGGAAAAAGTGTTCGGCGAACGCAGCCATGTACGCGGCGATTTCCGGTGACAGCAGCGGCACGTGGTATTCGCTCTGGAACAGCGGAATCGTCGAGTCCGCCAGATGTGGCCAGCCAATCTGGAACGTGCCGTCGATCAGGTCGATGGCCAGGCCCTCGACCTTGGTCTGCCCGGATTTCCAGAACACTGCGGCGATGGAGAAACGGGCGATGAAGGCGATCAGGCTGTGCGGGATTTTTTCCAGCAGCGCAATGGCGCGGGCAGTGAGGCTGTTCATGGCGAATCCTTGTGATGTAAATGGGTGATGGCCTGGCGACTGATCAACAGGGCGAGGGTCTGGCCGAGATCGAAGGCGTCTGCGGATGCCAGCGCCTGGGTAAGTGAAAGGCCGGCCTTGAGCTGGCGAATGAACTGGCTGATGCCGAGATCCACGTTGAATACCTCGACCTCCAGCCCGTTGCGCAGGATCAGCGCGTGCTGGGCCTGATTCAGATCGATGCCGGCCAGGGTCGCGTCGTGCTGATGCGCGGCCCAGATGTCCACCACGGCGAAGTTTGAATCGAGCAGATACAGCGAAGGATGCAGGCCGATCCGCAGTTCGTTCAGCCCATCGGCATCTGCAAATACAGTGGCGATCCGCTCCTGACTCAGAGGCAACGCATCGGCCGCGTGATAGGCCAGCGTGCGCAGGCGTTCCAGTCTTGCCACGTCGTCCAGATAGGGAACGCTCGCGGCAGGTTCGAACCCGCTGATGAAGTCCGCCAGCTCACTGCCGTAGTCGCTCATCAACGGGCTTCGTGGTGGGTGGTTTTGAATGAAAACTCCGGCCATGGCCCGAAAGAACTCGTCACCCACCAACTGCATCACCACGGGATAACTGTCGGCCAATGCATTGATCAGCGAACCCTGCACGTTGTTGCGGTACACCGCGAAACGACTGGCCGGATCGGCGCCGTTGGCACTGCACAAACCGTCGGGGCAGGGCAGGTCGGTATCGAGCAACGCTGCGTTGAATGCGGCTTGAGTGCTCATCGCCGAGCTCCCGCGCACAGCAACAGCTCATCGGCCTGCTGCGCTTCGGCCATCAGCACATCGAAGGCCGGCACCTGATTGTCCCGTTCGATCAGCGTCGCCACCGGGCCGACGCGCTCCAGCGCCTGGCGGTACAGCGCCCAGACGGCCTGATCGATCGGTGCGCCGTGATCGTCGATCAGCAAGCGATCACCGAGGCTGTCGGCATCTTCGGCAAACCCCGCCAGATGGATCTCGCCAACTGCATGCAAAGGCAGTGCGTCGAGGTAGGCCAGGGGGTCGCGCTGATGATTGATGCATGAGACGTAGACGTTGTTCACGTCCAGCAACAGACCGCAGCCGCTGCGCCGAATGACTTCACGGATGAACTCCGCTTCGTCGATGGTCGAGCGCTCGAACGCCAGATAGGTCGCCGGATTCTCCAGCAACATCGGACGTTTGAGGGTGTTCTGTACCTGGTCGATGTGTTCGCAGACGCGGTTCAGCGTCGGCGTGTCGTAAGCCAGGGGCAGCAGGTCATTGAGAAACACCGGGCCGTGAGTCGACCAGGCCAGGTGTTCGGAAAAGGCGTGGGGTTGATAACGCTCGATCAGCGTACTCAGGCGTTTGAGGTGCTGAACATCCAGCGGGCCCTCGGCACCGATAGACAGGCCGACGCCATGCAGCGACAGCGGATACGCTTCTCGGATCAAACCCAGAAAATGATGAAACGGGCCGCCGGCCACCATGTAGTTTTCGGCGTGGACTTCGAAGAAACCGATGTCCGGAAGAGAACCGAGCACTTCACGAAAGTGCCCGGTCTTGAGCCCCAGCCCGGCGCGAGGCGGGAGCCCGGTGAGGGCTGCCCGAGTGCGGGGGGAGGCATGGTCGCAGGATGTGATCATGATCGACACTCGGGCAGCCTCCGGATCAGGACTTGGCCTTGAAGGCTTCCATCTGACCGAAACCGGTCGGCGAGGTTTTGCTTTCGGTGGTGGTGCAGGTGCCTTTTGGAACGAACTTCCAGGCGTTGGCCTGGTAATCCATTTTCGCCGTGCCTGCGCAGGTGGTGCCGGCGCCGGCGGCGCAGTCGTTATGACCTTTCATGGCCACGCCGAAGCATTTTTCCATGTTGCTGTTGTCGGCCGCCTGAACGGTCGAAACAGCGGCCATGGTCAGGGCGGAACCAAGGGCCAGAACCAGGGCGGTGGCGGACAGGGTGCGGGTGGTAGCAGTCATGATGTTTCTCCGGTTTGAACTTGGGTTGGAACAAGCGATGTGCGCTTGCTTACCCCACTAGAGAAACGACCTGGCGATACGTTACAGCGATCGCGAAAACAATTTTAAAAGCGCAAAAAAAACGGCCCGAAGGCCGTTTTCTGTTTAACGCGATCGATCAACCGCCGAGGTACGCCTCGCGCACTTTCGGGTCGGTCAGCAGCGCTTCACCGGTGCCTTGCATCACCACTCGGCCGTTCTCCAGAACGTACGCACGGTCAGCGATTTTCAGCGCCTGGTTGGCGTTCTGTTCGACCAGGAACACCGTCACACCGTCCTTGCGCAGCTGTTCGATGATGTCGAAGATCTGCTGGATGATGATCGGTGCCAGGCCCAGCGACGGCTCGTCGAGCAGCAACAGTTTCGGCTTGCTCATCAGCGCACGGCCGATGGCGAGCATTTGCTGTTCGCCGCCGGACATGGTGCCGCCGCGCTGGTTGAAGCGTTCTTTCAGGCGTGGGAAAAGTCCGAGAACCTTGTCCATCTGTTCCTGATAGTCGCCCTTGTCGGTGAAAAAACCGCCCATGGCCAGGTTTTCTTCGACGGTCAGGCGGGCAAACACCCGACGACCTTCCGGCACTACGGCGATGCTCTTGCGCATGATCTGCGACGAGTCCTGGCCGACCAGTTCCTCACCCATGTAGCGGATGCTGCCGCTGTGGGCCTGCGGCGAACCGCAGAGCGTCATCAGCAGGGTGGACTTGCCGGCACCGTTGGCGCCGATCAGGGTCACGATCTCGCCCTGGCGGACTTCGACGTTGACGCTGTGCAGGGCCTGGATCTTGCCGTAGAAGGTGGAAACGTTTTCGAACTGCAGCATTTACGCTTCCCCCAGGTAGGCTTTGATCACTTCAGGATTGTCGCGGATCTGTTCCGGCGTACCGTCGGCCAGAGGCGTGCCCTGGTTGATCACGACGATGTGGTCGGAAATGCTCATGACCAGTTTCATGTCGTGTTCGATCAGCAGCACGGTGACGTTGTGCTCTTCACGCAGCACGCTGATCAGCGCCTTGAGGTCTTCGGTTTCCTTCGGGTTCAGGCCGGCGGCCGGTTCGTCGAGCATGAGGATCCGCGGACGGGTCATCATGCAGCGGGCAATTTCCAGGCGACGTTGCTGACCATACGCCAGAGTGCCGGCGGTACGGTTGGCGAACTCCTTGAGGTTGACCTTTTCCAGCCAGTATTCGGCGTACTCCATGGCCTCGCGCTCGCTCTTGCGAAACGCCGGGGTCTTGAACAGGCCGGACAGGAAGTTGGTATTCAGGTGACGGTGCTGGGCGATCAACAGGTTCTCGACTGCCGTCATGTCCTTGAACAACCGCACGTTCTGGAAGGTGCGCACCACGCCCTTGAGGGCGATCTTGTGCCCCGGCAGGCCCTGGATCGGCTCGCCGTCCAGCAGGATGCTGCCGCCCGACGGCTGATAGAAACCGGTCAGGCAGTTGAACACGGTGGTCTTGCCCGCGCCGTTCGGCCCGATCAGTGCCACCACTTGTTTTTCCTTGACGGTCAGGGCCACGCCATTGACCGCCAGCAGACCGCCGAAGCGCATGCTCAGGTTTTCGACTTTAAGGATCTCGCGGCTCATTTTCGCAACTCCATGTGTGGGCGTTGCATCGGCAGCAGACCTTGTGGACGCCAGATCATCATCAACACCATCAGGGCACCGAACATCAACATGCGGTACTCGCTGAACTCACGCATCATTTCCGGCAACAGGATCATCACCACGGCCGCAAGAATCACGCCCAGTTGCGAGCCCATGCCACCCAGCACCACGATGGCGAGGATGATCGCCGACTCGATGAAGGTGAACGATTCCGGCGTCACCAGTCCCTGACGGGCAGCGAAGAAGCTGCCGGCGAAACCGGCGAAGCTCGCACCCAGGGTGAACGCCGACAGCTTGATCACGGTCGGGTTGAGACCCAGCGCGCGGCAGGCGATTTCATCTTCACGCAGCGCTTCCCACGCACGGCCGATCGGCATGCGCAGCAGGCGGTTGATGATGAACAGTGCGGCCAGCGCCAGCAGCAGGGCAACCAGGTAGAGGAAAATCACCTTGTTGATCGAGTTGTATTCCAGGCCGAAATACTCGTGGAAGGTTTGCAGGCCTTCCGCGGCCTTGCGTTCGAAGGTCAGGCCGAAGAACGTCGGTTTCTCGATGTTGCTGATCCCGTTCGGACCACCGGTGATGTCGGTCAGGTTGCGCAGGAACAGACGGATGATTTCCCCGAAACCGAGGGTCACGATCGCCAGGTAGTCACCGCGCAGACGCAAGACCGGGAAGCCGAGCAGGAAGCCGAACGTTGCCGACATCAGGCCGGCGATCGGCAGGCAGATCCAGAAGCTCAGGCCGTAGTAGTGCGACAGCAGCGCGTAGCTGTAGGCACCGACGGCGTAGAAGCCGACATAACCCAGGTCAAGCAGACCGGCCAGACCGACCACGATGTTCAGGCCCAGGCCGAGCATCACGTAGATCAGGATCAGCGTCGCGATGTCCACCGCACCACGGGAGCCGAAGAACGGCCACACCAGTGCACCGAGGATCAGCGCAATGATGATGTAGCGCTGAGTGGTCGGCAGGGTCAGGAAGTTGCTGGCCTTGGCCGGAATCAGCGGCATGCCTGGCGACGAACGCCACGCCTTGCTGATCTGCTGGTTGAACAGCACCCGCAGGAACATCAGCACCGAGCAGATGGCGATGGTCGCCAGAATGGCCGGGCTGGTGTTGTGAACTTCCAGGTTGATGCCGACGATGGTCAGTTTCAGACCCAATACCGGATAGGCCACGGCCCAGACCAGCAAGGCGCTGAACAGCGCCTGTTTAAGATTCCTAGTCATACTTTCTCAACCTCCGGACGGCCCAGAATGCCGGTCGGACGGAACAACAGCACCAGAACCAACAAGCCGAAAGCCACGACGTCCTTGTACTGGTCGCCGAAGATGTCGGCACCAAAGGCTTCCGCCACCCCGAGCACCAACCCGCCGAGCATGGCGCCGGGGATGCTGCCGATACCGCCCAGTACCGCGGCGGTGAAGGCCTTGAGGCCGACGAGGAAACCGGCGTTCGGGTTGATCACGCCGTACTGCATGCTCAGCAGTACCGCAGCGACAGCCGCCAGCGCGGCACCGATGACGAAGGTCAGGGCGATGATGTTGTTGGTGTTGATGCCCAGCAGGTTGGCCATCTTGATGTCTTCGGCGCAGGCGCGGCAGGCACGACCCAGGCGAGAGCGGGAGATGAACATGGTCAGGCCGAGCATGGCGACCAGGGTCACCACGAACACCACGATTTGCATGTAGGAAATCAGCACTTCATGTGCGCCACCTGGCCCAATGGAGAAGTTTCCGGGGATCAGGTTGGGGATGGATTTGTCCTTGGAGTCTTGCGCCAGCAGAACCGTGTTCTGCAGGAAGATCGACATACCGATGGCGGAAATCAGCGGGATCAGACGGTTGCTGCCGCGCAGGGGGCGGTAGGCGATCCGTTCGATGCTGTAACCGTAGGAACTGGTGACGACGATACTGGCGATGAACGCCGCGGTCATCAACAGCGGGACATTGTCGAGTCCCATCATGGCCAGCCCGGCGATGGCGATGAACGCCACGTAGGAACCGATCATGTACACCTCGCCGTGGGCGAAGTTGATCATTCCAATGATGCCGTAAACCATCGTATAGCCGATGGCGATCAAGGCATACGTGCTGCCAATGGTCAGGCCATTAACCAGCTGCTGGAAGAAGTGATAGATGTCAGGCATTACAGCGCTCCTAAAAACCTGATACGCATTTCACTGGTGGAGTCATTTTCCCGCCCGGCCCCGTGGATCTCTATCCACTTCGAATCCGGGTTTTGCCAGCGAACCGCTGATGACGGTTTTGAGATTTTCAGGTGGGGAGACTGGCGGATCACGCCAGCGCGGCCCAATACATTCGTAAAACAAAGCCCACGGCACGCCGTGGGCTTTATTGGCAGTCAGTCAGGCAGCGCCTTACTGAGGCGACACTTCGGTTTTAGGTTTGCCGAAGTGCCACTGGTAGACCACGAACTTGAAGTCCTTCAGGTCGCCCTTGGCGTCGAAGCTCAGGTCGCCGGTAGGGGTCTTGAAGGTGCCGGCGTGAATGGCAGCCGCCACTTTCGCAGGGTCTTCGGATTTGGCCGCGCTGATACCACCGGCAATCACTTCAACTGCCGAGTAGGACGGGAACACGAACGGGCCGCTCGGGTCTTCTTTCTTGGCCTTGAATGCATCAGCCAGCGCAACGTTGGCCGGATCCTGGTCGAAGGACTTCGGCAGGGTCACCAGCAGGCCTTCGGACGCGTCCTTGGCAATCTGCGAGATAGAGTCGTTACCCACGCCTTCCGGCCCCATGAACTTGGCTTTCAGGCCTTTTTCCTCGGACTGACGCAGGATCAGGCCCAGCTCCGGGTGGTAGCCGCCGTAGTAGACGAAGTCGACGTTGGCTTGCTTGAGCTTGGAGATCATCGAAGAGAAGTCCTTGTCGCCGGCGTTGACGCCTTCGAACACGGCGACTTTCACGCCTTTCTTCTCCAGGGTTGCCTTGACGGCGGTGGCGATGCCTTCGCCGTATTGCTGCTTGTCGTGCAGGACAGCAACGATTTTCGGCTTCACGTGATCGGCGATGTAGTTACCGGCGGCAGGGCCCTGGGCGCTGTCCAGACCGATGGTGCGGAAGACCATCTTGTAACCACGGTTGGTGATGTCCGGGCTGGTGGCAGCCGGGGTGATCATGATCACGCCTTCGTCTTCGTAGATGTCCGAAGCAGGCTGGGTGGAGCTGGAGCACAGGTGACCGACCACGAACTTGACGCCGTCGTTGACGACCTTGTTCGCTACCGCTACCGCTTGTTTTGGATCGCAGGCGTCATCGTATTCAACGGCTTCGAGTTTCTTGCCGTCGACGCCGCCCTTGGCGTTGATCTGTTCGATGGCCATTTTGGCGCCACTGAACTGCATGTCGCCGTACTGGGCTACTGGACCGGTTTTAGGGCCGGCGATACCGATCTTGATGGTGTCAGCTGCGAACGAATGGCTGGCCGCCCCGGCCAGTACCATAGCGGCAAACAGTTTGGAAATCTGCTTAGTAGCCTTAGTCATAGTGCTCCACTCTTACTGTTGTATTTTTTTAGAGTCCTGGCGCCGTAGCAACAGAACCGGGCTGGATATCTTCGCGATACCTTCCGGAAATGCCCCCGGCAACTGTACCGGTACAGTGTAGAGCGCCGGTTGTTGGCCTGGGAAGCTGGCGCCAAGGGGCAAAACCTGAGGGTGTCGCTTTAATGAAAGAAAAAGACAGAATTGCGGCGGGTCTTTCAGAGGGCTTATGCCTCAATCATCAGCATTCCTTGGCTTTCCTGCGCTTTTCGTTCGGTACAGCCTTTTGCTACCGGGTTTTTCTGCCGGACCACCGACGTTATCATTCGCGCCGATTTCTTTTCCGGACAGTCCCATGAATCAAGAACCTAGCACCCTCTATGCCAAGCTGCTTGGTGAAACCGCATCTATTACCTGGAAGGAGCTGGAGCGCTTCTACGCCCAGGGTGCCCTATTGTGGGTCGACGGCGACCTGGATTTGATCGCCGTCGCCGAAGCCGTGGCCTCGGATCAAGGCGAGAAAGTCGCTGCCTGGCTGGCCGAAGACAAGGTCGCGAAGCTGTCTGAAACGCGGGCGCTGGATATTTTCGAACGTGATCCGCAGATGTGGGCGGTGGTGGTACGGCCGTGGATTCTGGTCCAGGAAAGGGCGTCGGTCTGAAGGGTTGCACCTTGTTGGTGCGAGCAAGTGCCGGAAAAAAGTGTGTAGCCGAGTAGCGTGATGGCACGTTGCCGTAGAGAAACGCCACAAGCGCAGGTGGCATAACGGTGACGTAAACGTAACGGGCACAGTTTAGTAAGCAGCCTAACGGCTGCTTAATTGTTTCGGGATGTTGGAAAAGCCTGAAATCTTCAGTGAATTGCAGGGCCCCTTCGCGAGCAAGCCCGCTCCCACAGGAGACGCATTCCAATGTGGGAGCGAGCCTGCTCGCGATGGCGGCGCCTCGGTCTGATGTCAGACCGAGTAAGTCTTGCCGGTATGGTTATTGAGCGAAATAACCTTGGTCTTGCCGATCCGGTGACGATAGATCTCGCGCAGGTACTTGATCGACTTCTTCACGCAGTCTCGCGACAGACGAATGTCGTTGATCGAGACAAACTTCTCTTTGTCGTTGATCAGCTCGCGGTACTTCTTCTCGTACATCGGCTTGATCGCGTACCAGTTGGTATCGAGGATCTTCGCCGGGTTCTCGAACTCGTTGAGCAGGTCGTCGATGCGCGCTTCGTCGAATTCCTCATTGATGATGAAGTCGAGGATCGAGTTGTCGAGGGTTTCGTCGAAACGGTACGGGGTCTTCGCGAAGCAACGCTTGATGAACGCCACGATCAGGGTCAGGAAGTCGTCCGACAGGCACGGGCTCTTGGCGATCAGGGTGGTCAGCGACAGGTTGGCCGATGCACCGATCACCAGCGCGTAGCGCTTGAGCGTGGTGTTGGGGAACAGGCTGTTGAGGTGAGTCTTCAACCGGTTCAGGTCCATGTACGACAGCTTGTAGTCTTTCGGCAGCGAGACGATCGAGACCACCGACGAGCAGTTCTTGAAAAAGTGCAGGTCGTGCAGCGCGGCGGCGTCGTAGCCGGAATTCTTGTACTGCTCAAGCGACGCGCGGTAGCGCTTGGATTCGATCGGCAGCAGGCTGATGCCTTCGATGGCCTGAGTGACCTTGTTGAAGTGCGGCAGATCGATCGAGCGGAAGAACAGGTCGTCGATGTTCAGGCGCTGCGGTTCTTTGTCGAACACCTTGAACTTGTCGCTGCTCGGTGGCGGCGTTTCCGGCACTACCGATTCTGCGTAGGCAATCGCCACCGGGCCGGCCAGACTCATGAACAGGTCGTTGGCGTCCAGGCGAATGGTCTCGCCGATGTCGATGCCGGCGCGACGGAAATAGTTCTGGTCGTAGTCGGTCGTGACCGCCTGGGCCGTCAGAATGTTGAAGATCTGCTGCGAGATGTACTGGTTGGCGTGCTTCTCCATCGCATTGACATCAATGTTCTGGATGTTGCCGTCATCGCTCTCTTCGGCGTAACGCATGATGTCGTTGGAAATCAGCATCATCGCGTTCCATGGGCGGATACGGCCCATGACGCTGGCTTCGCTGCTGTCTTCGTTGGCGAAGTTGTACGAGAAATCCCATTCTTCCGACAGGTATTTGCACAGCAGGCGACCGGCGTTGATGTGCAGCGCCTCGGACATTTCGCTGCGGTGGTCGGAAATGTTCGGCAGCACGCAGATGCCGCTGGTGAAGATCGGTTCGAACACGAACGAATGACCGCTCTTGCCGTCATGCTCGTCCATCGGCTTGGTGTCGAACGTCTTGTTCATGTACGAGTGCTGCTGGGCCAGGCCGAATTCCGAGGCCATGCCCGAGCCGGTACCGCCGCCGGCACTGAAGATCGAGAAATACAGGCGCGACTGGTTGGCCTTGATGCCGCAGCTGTCGATCAGGTACGAGTGGATCATTTTCCAGTCAGGGCTGGAGAAACGCTGGGTGTCCTTGTTGAGGATGATCTTCGCCAGGTACTGGCCGAGGATCGGCGCGTTACCGGCGCCACCGGCGTGGACTTCGGACAAGTCCATGATCTTCATTTTGCTGTAGTCGCGCAGGAAGCCGCTTTTTTCGCCCTTGCGCGAGAAGCGGATGCGCCCGGCGATGTCCTTGTCGAGGTCGCCGAGCATCACCAGCGGCTCGACCAGGAACACTGGCTTGGTCGACTTGTTCGGGCCGATCCGCAGGTTCTGCTTGATCCACTGGGCCGGGCTGTAGCCTTTGTCGGAGGCCAGACGACGGTCGGCCGCGCGGTCTTCATTGTTGAATTCGTTGAGGTAGAACTTGCGCGCGTTGTACACCAGCTCCGCCACGTCGAGGGCGATGTTGGAACCGCAGCGACCGAGGCCGATCAGGCACACCGACGGGAATTCCTGGTCGTTGTGCTGCTCGTTGTCACCTTCCAGGTGCGGCGGACGCGGGAACACCAGATCACGCAGGCCGTCGAGGTTGTCGAGGATGCGGTCAGTGTTGGTTTCGGTGAAGTACAGGTATTGCTGGGTGCCCAGCGGGCGCGAGGGTGGCAATGGCTTCATCGGGGTGGGGCTGTTCGCTGCAGGGCTCAGGGTCAGATCGGATACCGCAGTGGCCGGATTATTTTTAGAGGTCATTGTGCGCCATGTACCTGGACTGGTTGGTTCGGCGACCGCTGTCGTCGAGCCTCACGGAATGGGATCTCGCGTCTTTTTGCTGCGCGTATTTGGCCCGTGCGTCAGGGTCTTTGCCTGTGTGTCGCACGGGGGAATCCTTTCCTGATTGATGATGGATCGGCCATTATTCGGCGATCTTTAATCAAAAGGAGGCGAAATGATGTCAACGCGACCTTCGTTGGGGTTTGCCGGAATCGGGCTGATGGGCCTGCCGATGTGCCGGCGTCTGCTGGCCGCCGGTTATCCGCTGACCGTGTGGAACCGCAACCCGGCCAAGTGCGCGCCGCTGGTCGAGGCGGGTGCCCGGCAAGTCGCAACCCCGGCCGAACTGTGCGGGCACGCCGACGTGGTGATGCTCTGTCTGGCGGACACGGCGGTGGTGCGCGAGGTGGTGTTCGGCCCGACCGGCGTGGCTGAAGGGGCGAAACCCGGTCAGTTGCTGGTGGATTTTTCCAGCCTCGAACCCACTGCCACCCGTGAGATGGCAGCCGAGCTGGCCGGCAAGACAGGCATGGCCTGGCTCGATTCGCCGGTGTCTGGCGGAGTGGCCGGGGCCGAGGCCGGCAGTCTGGCGATCATGGTCGGCGGAGATGAAACGGATCTTGATCGCGTACGCCCGGTTTTGCTCGCCCTCGGGCAACGCGTCACACACATGGGCGGTGTCGGCGCCGGTCAGGTGACCAAGGCCTGCAATCAGATGATCGTCGCCTGCAATGCTTTGGTGATCGCCGAAGTGGTGGCGCTGGCCGAACAGGCCGGGGTCGATGCCAGTCTGATCGCCGAAGCGCTGGCCGGTGGCTTTGCCGATTCCAAACCGTTGCAGATCCTCGCCCCGCAAATGGCCGAAAGCCGTTTCGAGCCGGTGAAGTGGCACGTGCGCACGCTGCTGAAAGATCTGGATACCGCAGTGAAGTTTTCCCGGGAAACCGGCTCGGCCACGCCGATCAGCGGATTGGCCGCACAACTGATGCGCCTGCATGGGGCGCAGGGCTTTTTGGAGAAAGATCCATCGACGCTGGTGCAAATGTTCCGCGGGCCAGAGACAACGGATTGACCGCGTGAGGGTGTTTGCGCTGATTGATTTCTTCGAGGACCGGGCGCAGTTCTTCCAGCGGCACCGGGCGGCTGAGCAGGTAACCCTGAATGAAGTCGCACCCGGAGCGCTCGAGGAATTCGTATTGCTCCAGGCTTTCCACGCCTTCGGTGACCACTTGCAAGTGCAGGGTGTGAGCCATGACGATGATCGCCTGGACGATCTCCATGTCGGCGGTGGCCTTGGGTATGTCGAGGATGAACGAACGGTCGACTTTCAAGGTGTTGAGCGGCAGACGCTTGAGGTAGGCGAGCGACGAATAGCCGGTACCAAAATCATCGATCGACAGCGATACCCCGAGGGCGCGGATCTGCCGCAACAGCACCAGCGTATTGGCGATGTTGCCCATCAGGGCGTTCTCGGTCACTTCCAGCTCGAGCCGTTCGGGGGCGACCCCGGCGCTGCGCAAGGCCCGTTCGATTTCGTTGGCCAGTTCTTCCCGGGCCAGGTTCAGCGGTGAGCAGTTCCAGGCGATTTTCAGTTCGTCGCAGCCATGGCGCGACAGTTCGCCAAGGTCTTCACAGGCCTTGCGCAGCACCCAGTTGTCCAGCTCGGCGATCAGGCCATTGTTTTCCGCAATGGCGATAAAACGGTCCGGAGTCAGCAGGCCGTGCACCGGGTGTTGCCAGCGAATCAGCGCTTCGAGCTTGGTGACCTTGCCGGTCTTCAATTCGAAGATCGGTTGGTAATACAGAATCAGCCCGTTTTCTTCGCGCAGGGCATGGCGCAATTCTTCTTCCAGTTGCAGTTCCTGGCTGGCGCGGTTTTTCAGGTTGCAGTCGAAGAAGTGCACGCCGTTGCGCCCGGCCCCCTTGGATTGGTACAGCGCCAGGTCCGCGTGCTTGAGCAGTTCCTCGCAAGTGGTGCCGTCCTCGGGAAACAGGCTGATGCCGATGCTGGTGGTCATCACCATGCGTCGTCCGGCCAGTTCGATCGGCTCTTTCATCTTGAGCATGATGCGCTGGGCCAGGTTGCGAGCCTCCTCGCGGTCCCGCAGGCCGATGAGGATGCAGAACTCATCGCCGCCGAAACGCGCGACCACGTCTTCGTGGCCGCGCACCGAGCCCTTGATGTGCTGGGCGATGACTTTGAGCAACTGGTCGCCGGCGTCATGACCGAGGCTATCATTGATGCGCTTGAAATGGTCGATGTCGAGAAACATCACCGCGAGCATGCCGCCCTCGGTGGATTTCTGGCTGAGTTTTTCGGCAAAGATCTGGTTGAAACCGCGACGGTTGATCAGGTTGGTCAGGGCATCGTAATTGGCCGCCTGCTGCAGCGACACGCGCGCCTGATCGAGCTGGCTGAGCAGCATGTTGACCCGGCGCAGGTCATCCTCCTTGTTCTGCAGTTTCTTGTCGGCCAGGGCGGCGCTGATGGCGCTGCCGAGGATCAGCAGGGTGATGAAGGCAACGGTGAGCCCCAGTTGCAGATGGTTGGTCTCGGCCTTGAGGGTAGGGATGTGTCCCTCCGGCAACATCAGGTTCAGCGCTGCCATGGCCGTGAAATGCATGCTGATGATGCCGGCGCCGAGAATCAGGGCGGCCACGTACTTGAGCATCTGGATGTGCAGACCGCTGCCTTCGCGCAAATACCCGGCCACCCACAGCGCGGCGAAACTGGCCGCGATGGCGATCACGATCGACAGGATGAACAGGATGGGATCGTAGTAGGCGCTGGCCGCCGACTGCATGGCGGCCATGCCGACGTAATGCATGCCGGCGATGCCCAGGCCGATGACAATGGCGGTCTTGAGGTATTGCAGCAGGCTGGGCTGTGGCTCGCTCAGGGTGTGCATTGCCAGCCAGGACGCCAGCAAGGCGATCAGCAGGGAGAACAGGGTGATGGCGAGGTCGTACTGGATGTCGATCGGAGTCTGGAACGCCAGCATGCTGATGAAATGCATGGCCCAGATGCCGCCGGCCAGGCAGGTGGCGCCGATCCAGCGCCAGAGCCTGCGCGATCCGAGGTCTTCGGCGTGGCCGACGCGTTCCGCCATGTCGAGGGTGGCAAAACTCGCGGCGCACGCCACCAGATAGGCGATCAGCACCAGCAATGGATTGTGTGTGCAATTGAGAATGATCTGCCCGCTGTGCGGCAGCTCGGCAACAAACTGCAAACCAAGCCACTCCATAGCATGCCCCGTCTCTGAGTGCTTCCTTACTGCGTCATGAACGCAGGCGAATGAATGCAGTATAGAGGCCGATTTCGGGGCGCAAGCCGTAGTGGCATATTGGTTCTAATGATTTTGGCATGAGCGCCATAGCGATTGGCGCTAAGGCTCAGGCGACCTCGTTCCAGTGCGGTTGCAACGGCGGCAGGCCGAAGCGGGCACGGGCCTTGTCGCAATCGGTGTTCTGCTCGCCGTTTTCCCACGACGCCTCGAACTCGCGGCAGGGGCTTGAGCGCTTGTCGTAGATCGTGCAACTCACCGCCTTTCCGACTTCGCCCTCCAGCGCGGTGCAGCGCGGCGCCTTGCGGTCGGTACCGATCATGGCGACCCGGCTGGGTGTGATCTGGGTGACCAGCTCATCGGGCACGGTCCCGCCGGAGGATGCGCATTCACCCCAGAAAAATGACACACGAAAATGGGAACAGCAGGCACCGCAATTCAGACACGGACTGACATCGGACATGGGAGGGGCATCAAAGGGATTGATCGGCAGGATCCGGACGGATCCGGCGGCCATTCTAGGCTTTGCCACGGCGTTGGGAAGGGGGGCGCGAAAGTATTTTTTCATTGCCGGATTTTTCCGCAAAACCCCCGGTTTTCGGGGGATTCGAGCCTTTTCAAGGGCTTACGTTTCGTTACAGTGCCATGGCTCCCTATCAGGCTGGCGAATGATCACAGACAGCCCCGACGAGCGTGACTAGATTGCAGGTTCCGGGCTCGAATGCGTCGGCAGTGAAGCCCCATAACAATAAAAGAGACGGACCCATGCAGAACTCGACCCAAGCGGCGAATGCCTGGCGCATTCTGTTCCTGTTGTTCCTCGCCAACCTGTTCAACTTCTTCGATCGCACCATCCCCGCGATCATCATCGAGCCGATCCGCATGGAATGGCACCTCAGCGACTTTCAGCTGGGGATCGTCGGCACCGCATTCACCATCGTTTATGCCATTGCCGGTCTGCCCTTGGGGCGCATGGCCGACACTGGCTCGCGCAGCAAATTGATGGGCTGGGGGTTGGCCACCTGGAGCGCGCTGACGGCGGTCAACGGCCTGGTGGGCAGCTTCTGGAGTTTTCTGCTGGTGCGCATGGGCATCGGCATCGGCGAGGCCAGTTACGCACCGGCGGCCAACTCGCTGATCGGTGACCTGTTCCCGGCCCACCGTCGGGCGCGGGCCATGGGCATCTTCATGCTGGGCCTGCCGTTGGGGCTGCTGTTGGCGTTTTTCACCATCGGCGCGATGGTCAAGGCCTTCGACAGCTGGCGCGCGCCGTTCTTCATTGCCGCGGTGCCGGGGCTGCTGCTGGCGGTGTTCATGTTTTTTATCAAGGAACCCAAGCGCGGCGCGGCAGAAACCGTGCAGGTGTCGCAAGAGAAGGTCGACAAGCCGATTCGCCGGGTGCTGGCGGTGCCGACGTTTCTGTGGCTGGTGATGGCCGGGTTGTGCTTCAACTTTGCGACGTATGCCTGCAACTCGTTTCTGGTGCCGATGCTGCAGCGCTATTTCCTGATGCCGTTGCAGGAGGCGGCGGTGGCCACCGGGCTGATCGTCGGTGTGACCGGTCTGATCGGCCTGACCCTCGGCGGCTGGATCGCCGACAAGATCCACCAGCGCGTGGCCAGCGGCCGGTTGCTGTTTGCAGCGTTCAGCCTGATTGTCTCCACCGTGTGCACGGCCTGGGCGCTGCATGCGGGACGGATCGAGATCGGTGTGTTTGTCGCGCTGTTCAGTGTCGGCTGGCTGTTTGCCTACAACTTCTACACCTGTGTCTACACGGCGATTCAGGACGTGGTCGAACCACGACTGCGGGCCACGGCGATGGCGCTGTTCTTTGCCGGGTTGTATTTGCTGGGCGGAGGTTTGGGGCCAGTGGTGGTGGGCGGTTTGTCGGATCACTTTGCCAAGTCGGCCATGATTTCGGCGGGGGCCGAACAGATGACCGAGGCATTCAAGGCTGTCGGCCTGCATGATGCGATGTACCTGATCCCGGTGGCGCTGTTCTTTACGATGGTGTTTCTGTTTCTGGCGTCGCGGTGTTTTGTGCGGGATGCGAAGCGGATGAAGGACGGGATGGTGGCGGTGGTTGAGCCAGAGGTTGCAGCGGTGACTGCATAACCGCCTTCGCGAGCAGGCTCGCTCCCACAGTGATCGAGGTCGTTCACAAATTATGTGATCGTTATAAAACCTGTGGGAGCGAGCCTGCTCGCGAAAGGGGTATAGGCATCTATCAATGATTTTCAGGCAAACAAAAAGGCCCGCATCGCTGCGGGCCTTTTCATGGGTGGCGATGGAGCAGGGCGGTTTAACCCGCCACCAGCACCCGGATCGCTTCCAGTCGCAGCGCTGCCTTGTCGAGCATGGCCAGGCCTTGCTCGCGCTGTTTGCGCAGGGCAACCAGTTCGCTGTCGCGCACGGTCGGGTTGACTGCTTGCAGGGCGGTCAGGCGCGCCAGCTCTTCGTCGGTGTCCGCTGCCAGACGGCGGCGGGCCTCGGCCACGCGCTCGGCGTGACGCGGAGTGACCTTGTCTTCACCAGCGTTGATCCGCGGCGTCAGCTGATCGCGCTGGGCCTGAATGAACTTGTTGGCGCTGGCGCGCGGTACGCTTTCCAGTTGATCGTTCAGGGTCTCGAAGGCCACGCGCGACGACAGGTCGTTGCCGTTGGCATCGAGCAGGCAGCGCAGGGCGGCCGGCGGCAGGTAACGGCCCAGTTGCAGCGAACGCGGAGCCACCACTTCGCTGACGTACAGCAGTTCCAGCAAGACGGTGCCCGGCTTCAACGCCTTGTTCTTGATCAGCGCGACAGCTGTGTTGCCCATCGAACCGGACAGCACCAGATCCATGCCACCCTGCACCATCGGGTGTTCCCAGGTGATGAACTGCATGTCTTCGCGCGACAGCGCCTGGTTGCGGTCGTAGGTGATGGTCACGCCTTCGTCGTCGCCCAGCGGGAAACTGGCGTCGAGCATCTTCTCGCTCGGCTTGAGGATCAGGGCGTTTTCCGAATGGTCTTCGCTGTCGATGCCGAACGCGTCGAACAGGGTTTCCATGTAGATCGGCAGGGCGAACTGGTCGTCCTGTTCCAGAATTGCCTCGACCAGTGCTTCACCTTCGCCGGCGCCACCGGAGTTCAGCTCCAGCAGGCGGTCGCGACCGGTGTGCAGCTCGGCTTCCAGACGCTCGCGCTCGGTGCGCGCTTCGTCGATCAGCGCTTGCCACTCGCCGTCGTCGGCTTCTTCGAGCAGCGGCAGCAGGCGCGGGCCGAACTGGTGCTGCAAGGCGTTGCCGGTCGGGCAGGTGTTGAGGAACGCGTTCAGCGCTTCGTGATACCACTGGAACAGACGCTCTTGCGGGCTGGTTTCCAGGTACGGGACGTGCAGTTCGATGATGTGCTTCTGGCCGATCCGGTCCAGACGACCGATGCGCTGTTCCAGCAGGTCCGGATGGGACGGCAGATCGAACAACACCAGGTGATGAGCGAACTGGAAGTTGCGACCTTCACTGCCGATTTCCGAGCAGATCAGCACCTGCGCGCCGAACTCTTCATCGGCGAAGTAGGCGGCAGCGCGGTCACGCTCGAGGATGTTCATGCCTTCATGGAACACCGTGGCCGGGATGCCGGAGCGCACGCGCAGCGCGTCTTCCAGGTCCATCGCGGTTTCGGCGTGGGCGCAGATCACCAGCACTTTGGTGCGCTTGAGCATTTTCAGCTGGTCGATCAGCCACTCGACACGCGGGTCGAATTTCCACCAGCGTTCTTCTTCGCTGGCGTCCGGCTGGGACTGGAAGCTGACTTCCGGGTACAGCTCGGCGTGATCGCCCAGTGGCAGTTCGAGGTATTCGTCCGGGCACGGCAACGGGTACGGGTGCAGCTTGCGCTCCGGGAAGCCCTGCACGGCGGCGCGGGTGTTGCGAAACAGCACGCGGCCTGTGCCGTGACGGTCGAGCAGTTCACGCACGAGGCGGGCGCTGGCTTCGCTGTCGCCATCGTTGACGGCGGTGAGCAGGGCTTCGCCTTCGTTGCCGAGGAAGCCGTGGATGGTCTTGTGCGCTTCGGCCGAGAGACGGCCCTTGTCCAGCAGCTCCTGAACGGCTTCGGCCACCGGGCGATAGTTTTCGCTTTCGGCGCGGAAGGCGGCCAGGTCATGGAAGCGGTTGGGGTCGAGCAGGCGCAGACGGGCGAAGTGGCTGTCCTGGCCCAGTTGTTCCGGGGTGGCGGTGAGCAGCAGCACGCCCGGGATGGTTTCAGCCAGTTGTTCGACCAGCGAGTATTCCGGGCTGACCTTGTCTTCGTGCCACACCAGGTGGTGCGCTTCGTCGACCACCATCAGATCCCAGCCGGCGGCGAACAGCGCGTCCTGGGCCTTTTCGTCTTCAACCAGCCATTCCAGCGCCACCAGGGCCAGCTGGGTGTCTTCGAACGGGTTGGAGGCATCGCTTTCGATGAAGCGTTCTTCGTCGAACAGCGCGACCTGCAGGTTGAAGCGGCGGCGCATTTCCACCAGCCATTGGTGCTGGAGGTTTTCCGGCACCAGGATCAGCACGCGATTGGCACGGCCGGAAAGCAATTGGCGATGGATTACCAGACCGGCTTCGATGGTCTTGCCCAGACCCACTTCGTCCGCCAGCAATACGCGCGGCGCGATGCGGTCGGCGACTTCACGGGCAATGTGCAACTGGTGGGCGATGGGTTGCGCGCGCACGCCGCCAAGGCCCCAGAGCGCGGATTGCAACTGGCGGCTGGTGTGTTCCAGGGTGTGGTAGCGCAGGGAGAACCACGCCAGCGGGTCGATCTGGCCGGCGAACAGACGGTCGCTGGCCAGGCGGAACTGGATGAAGTTCGACAGCTGGGTTTCCGGCAGGGTGACAGCTTCGTTCTCGGCATTCAGACCGTGATAGACGAGCAGGCCATCGGCATCCTCGACTTCGCGCACGGTCATCTTCCAGCCTTCGAAGTGGGTGATGGAGTCGCCCGGCGAGAATCGCACGCGGGTCAGGGGCGCATTCCTTAGCGCGTACTGGCGGGTTTCGCCAGTGGCCGGGTAAAGCACGGTCAACAAGCGGCCGTCCTGTGCCAGAACGGTGCCTAAACCAAGCTCTGCTTCGCTGTCACTGATCCAGCGTTGCCCCGGTTGATACTGCTGCGCCATGCTGCCTGACTCCCACCTTGAAAAAGCGGGCTATCTTAACGGAATGAGGCCCTGAGGCCAAAGGATTAGGCGTCGCGTGCGGCTATTAAATGCCGACGGCCAACGGAAGGAAGATTAGGTCATGTGTCGGTTTCACGAGCGCTGGCGGCACGAATGAGTGCCAACCCGGTCACAAGTTTTCGACCGATGGCTCAAGGCCCCGATGCCGCAGCCGATAGCCTGCTGACAGGAGACCCTTCATATGTTGCCACCGATGCTCCCCCTGAGCGCCGTGCCGATCACATCCCAACAGGACCCGATCCGCCAGCGGCCGGATATTCCCCCGGTGGTACCGGTGCAGGAAAGCTCCAACGAAAGCACCATCGACCTGCAAAAGCGCGATCCGGAAGAGGACGGTTACCTGCTGCGCGAAGAGCAGCGCCGCCAGCAGGAGCGTGATCGTCGCCGCCGTGAAACCGACGACGACCCCGAAGCGCACCTCGCCGTTCCTGGCACCGAACTCAATGCCGACAACACCGTACCGGTGGTGCCGCTGATGGAAGACCAGCCGCGTCAGGGCCTGTGGGTCGACATCGAGATCTGAGGCTGGGCGGCCAACTCAGCCAGATTCGTCAGCAATACTTCGATTTCTTCTTCGGTATTCAGATAGCTCACCGACACCCGCGCAATGTTCACCAGCCCACGCGCCTGCATGTCCAGCGGCGTGTAGGCCACGCCATTGGCGCCGATGTTGATTCGCCGCTCGGCCAACGTCTGCTTCAGCGCCACACTGTCCCAGCCTTCAAGCGTGAAGGCGATCAGCCCGGATTGTTGATTGGCCGCTCCGAGATCCCGCAGCGTCAGGCCGGGAATCGCCCTCAGGCGTTGGCGCAATCCACTGCTCAGTTGTTCGATGCGCCGGCGGACGGGGATCGCGCCGAGGCGGTTGTACTCTTCCAGCGCGTTGGCCATCCCGGCCAGCAGCGCCAGCGACACTTCACTGGTTTCAAAGCGACGGGCGTCGTCGCGCAGGGTAAAGCGCTTGCCATCCCATGGCGCCGACAGTACATCGCGTTGCACGGGGAGCAACCGTTGCAGGAATTGCGGCCGAATGTACATCAACGCCGTGCCGCGCGGCCCGCGCAGGAACTTGCGCCCGGCACCCTTCAGCACGTCGCACTGCAAGACCTGGACATCGCAGGGCAACTGCCCCAGCGCCTGACCGGCGTCAATGAAATAAGGGATGCCGTGACGCCGCGCCACGCGGCCGATCTGCGCGGCGGGGTTGATCAGACCACCGTTGGCCGGTAGCCAGGTCAGGGCGATCAGCCGCACCTGGCCGTCGATCATCTGCGCCAGGGCTTGCGGGTCGACTGCACCGTGGGCGTCACAAGGAATCACTTCGAGCCGCGCGCCGGCCTTCACCGCTTCGGCCATGCACGCCAGATTGCCGGCCCATTCATGGCGTCCGACCAGAATCCGTTCGCCGGGCTGCCACGGCCCCAGTGCGTTGAACGCCTGACTCCAGGCCGCCGAGCCGCTGCTGGCAAAGGCGATGTCCTCGGGCTGGGCATTGAGCAGGGTGGCTGCGGCTGCTCGTGCGCGTTCCTGCACTTGAATGTCGGCCATCTCCATCGGCCCGCCGAGCGCTTCGCGTTGCAACTGTTCGATCACCGCGTCGAGAGTGGCCTGGCTCGGCAAGGAAGCGCCGGCGTGGTTGAAGTGGATCAACTGAGCGCAGCCAGGTGTGGCGGTGCGCAGACGCAGGATGTCGTCGATGTTCACGGCTTGAGCTCGAAGATCGCGTCGATTTCCACCGCAACGCCGGCCGGCAGGCTCGACACGCCGACCGCGGTGCGCACGTGCCGGCCCTTGTCGCCGAGGGCTTTGACCAGCAGATTCGAGGCGCCGTTGGCGACGACGCCCTGAGCCTTGAAGTCCGGTGTGGCGGCCACGAACACCCCGAGGCGCAGGATGCGCACCAGTTTCGACAGGTCATCGCCCAGCGCATGGCTCAACTGGGCGAGCAGTCCCAGGGCAGCCAGTTCAGCGGCTTTAACTCCTTCTTCATCGGAGATTGCTTCGCCCAGTCGCCCAATGAAGGCAGGTTGGCCGTCGAGCAATGGAATCTGCCCGGAGATGAACAGCTGATTTTGACTGACCACATGGTTGACGTAGTTGGCGATCGGCTGGCTCGGTTCGGACAGGCGCAGGCCGAGTTGTTGAACGCGTTGGCTGAGGGAATCGGTCATGGGAAGTCCTCCTGAGTGAGGGCTTCAGCATGTTGGCGCGAGCGAAGGGCGACAAACGGATAGATTTAATCCGACGCATCCAAAAAACTCATGCGTTCGCGGTGTCCTCCAGCCATTGGCAGAAACATTGCGCTGCCGGCGTGAGCGGTCGTTGCGGGGTGACCAGCCAATAACCGATCTCGCCGACCATTGGCGGCGTGTCGAAGGCCGGCACCAAGGCGCCTTCCTTGAAACGCCGTTCGATCATTCGTTCACGGCCCATGGCAATGCCCTGGCCGGCAACGGCCGCTTCGACGACGATGTTGTAGTCATGCAGCATGACGCTGGGCACATGAGCCAGATCGATGCCGCTGTGTTGCTGCCAGTCCATCCATTCGAACGGCTGATGCGACTTGGCCATCAGCAACGGCCCGTTGTTCACGCCCTTGGCCTTGAAGGCCGGGCTGCACACTGGCGTCAGGGTTTCGCCCATGAACCGGCGGGCCTCGACTTTCGCCCAACCACCCTTGCCGTAGCGGATCGCCAGATCCACCTCGCCAGCGTCGACATCGGCCAGTTGCACGGCGGGCAGCAGCTCGACATGGATGTTCGGGTATTTCGCGTTGAAATCCGCCAGACGCGGTGCCAGCCACAGGGTGGCGAAGGAGGCGAGCAGACCGATGCGCAGGGTGGTGGGGCGCTCGCCGCGCAGTTCGTGGGTGGCGGCGGCAATCGCGGCAAGGGCCGGTTCGATCTGTCGGTAGTATTGTTCGCCGGCCGGCGTCAGATCGATCGCCCGGGTGCGGCGCACGAACAGTCGCTGATCGAGGAATTCTTCAAGTTTGTGCACCTGATGGCTGATCGCGCTTTGGGTCACCGACAGCTCATCGGCAGCCTTGATGAAGCTCAAATGGCGGGCCACGGCCTCAAAGGCGCGCAAGGCCATCAGCGGTGGCAGATCCTGATGCAGGGGCACGGCGCAGATCCTTCGGGTTCAGGGCGAGGCGCCGATTGTGCGGGCAAATCCGGTGGGCGGTACATGAATTGTTGTAGAGCGTTCAGGTCAGTGGCTGGTCAGCGCCTGCGCCAGGCCGCATTATTGGCGCAGTCCTGTCGGTGTTCCGGCAGTTGTGATTCAGTCCAAGCGATGCACCGAACGCCATGAGCCAAGACGACAAACTGATCGACCTCAGCACCGAACGCGCCAAGCGGGTTCACGACCTCAACGAAAAACGCCTGAATGAAGTGCGCAAGGCATTCGAACAGGCCATGCCGTTGGGAAAACCGAAGAAAAAGTCGAAAAACAAACCGAAAAAGCGCTGATCTCCCTCTGCATCCGTTGATGCAGGTCAGTTATTTCCCTTTCTTTCCTCCGCACCTTGACCGGCATTGATCCCGGTCAATTTCTGCGCCTGCCCGATTGGTTAACTTGGCTCCATCGCAGCAAAGCAGGGGCCAGGAGGTCAGTCATGTTTTTCGATAACGTGGTGTTTGCCGGGGTTCTGACGGTGGGGCTCATGGTTCTGTTTTTTGCAGGGTTTGGATTTTTTATCTGGAAGGATGCGAACAAGCGCAAGAAGCCTTGATTCTTCCGGGTTTGATGAGCACGCAAGGCATTTTGGGCAACTTCGGTTGCCCTTTTTTTTGTGTCTTGGCGGCCTTTGGGCCGACCATGCTTTGGGTTGTTTTGGGTGAATATCCGTTGCTTCGGGTGCTGCCGCTGGCGGTTCCGCCCTTACGGCGGCTCACTTTTTCAAACGCCAAAAAGTAAGCAAAAGGCTTGGCCCCTGCGTTCGGCACCTCGCTTTGGCTCGGCGTTCCTTCGTTCCGGGATTCATCCGGGGCATCGCCTACGGTTTGCTTCGCTGCACCTCCTCTCGATGCATGCGGCTTCGCCGCACGGTCGCTGCGCTCCCACCCCCGGATCAATCCCTCCACTCAGCCTTCCGATGGGGCCGGCACGTCAAGAGCGGTACTCGAGCTAACGCTCATCGTGTTGAGTGGTGAGGAGCGGAAAGCGGACTGCTTTTGCTTTGATCGTTCCCACGCTCTGCGTGGGAATGCAGCCCTGGACGCTCCGCGTTCCATTTCTGAAGGCAACAAAAAAGGCGTGATCCTTTCGAATCACGCCTTTTTCTTTACAACGGTCTATCAGCTACCCAGTGCCTTCGACGCCAGCCAGAACAGGCCGGCCGACAGGGCCACGGTGGCTGGCAGGGTCAGGACCCAGGCCAGCAGGATGGTTTTCACCGTGCCGCCTTGCAGGCCGCTTTTGTTGGCGACCATGGTGCCGGCCACGCCCGAGGACAGAACGTGGGTGGTGGACACCGGCAGGCTGAAGATGTTGGCCAGGCCGATCATGCTCGCTGCGGTGATCTGCGCCGACATGCCCTGGGCATAGGTCATGCCTTGCTTGCCGATTTTCTCGCCGATGGTCAGGACCACGCGTTTCCAGCCGATCATGGTGCCCAGACCCAGGGCCAGGGCAACCGCCAGAATCACCCAGAACGGGGCGTATTCGGTCGTGGTGGTCAGGTCTTTGCGCAGCTTGTCCAGGTCAGCCTTTTCACGAGCCTCAAGGCCCGGGAGTTTGGCCACTTTCTTCGCGGTATCGTCCAGGCAGAGCAGGTAGCGGCGCACTTCGATGCGGCTCTCCGCCGGCAGCGAGTGGTAATCCGATACACCTTTGAGCGTGTGGAGCAGGGCGGAAATGGTCGGTTCGGTCTGCTGCGGGTTGCAGCGGAATTTTTCCGGCAGGTCGCCTTCGACACTTTTGCCCAGGGCCAGGAATTCGCCGAGGGTGGCGGCGTTGCGCTGGTAGAACTGGCTCAGGTGCAGGGTCGCATCGCGAGTACGTTCGATCTGATAGGTGGTGCTGTTCAGGTCGAGCACGAACTGCGCAGGCACGATACCGATCAGGACCAGCATGATCAGGCCGATGCCTTTCTGACCATCGTTGGAGCCGTGTACGAAGCTCATGGCCATGGCGGACATCACCAGGACCAGGCGATTCCAGAAAGGTGGATGCTTCTTGTCGTCGATCTTGCGGCGCTGTTCTGGAGTCTTGTGCATTTTCGACAGCGGACGCCACCATTTCAGGCCGATCAGCACCAGTGCGGCCACCAGGAAGCCAGCCATTGGCGAGAACACCAGCGAAGCACCGATATCGATCGCTTTCTGCCAGTTCACGCCATCACCCAGCGGAATGTCGTTGATCAGGGCATTGGCCAGGCCGACACCGAGGATCGAACCGATCAGGGTGTGGGAGCTGGAGGCCGGGATACCGAAGTACCACGTGCCCAGGTTCCAGGCGATGGCGGCGGCGAGCAGCGAGAACACCATTGCCAGACCATGGCCGGTGTTCACGTTGATCAACAGTTCTACCGGCAGCAGGTGGACAATGGCGTAAGCCACGCCGACGCCACCCAGCAATACGCCGAGGAAGTTGAACACGCCCGAGAAGAACACCGCCAGGTGAGGCGGCATCGCTTTGGTGTAGATAACAGTGGCTACCGCGTTAGCGGTGTCATGAAATCCATTGATGAACTCGAAGGCGAGGACAAATGTCAGGGCGAGCAGGAGGCTCACAAGCACCCAGGCATCCAGTCCGCTGAATAAATCGATCATGAAGGTTTTCTGACCCGGTCATAAGGGGGCGCGATTATGCCAGAAAAGACTGGAAATCGATCCCCTACCTGCTCATCGGTAACATTCTTCAACGAATTAATTTGTATCAGGGCGCATTACCCGAGCTTTTCGCGGGGTTTTACAAGGTATTGATTCAATTGATAAAAATGCGAAGCACCGGCTTCTTGGCCGGTGTGCGGGAGGGTGCAGAAGCTTGTATGAAATATCTGAGAAACGTGCCTGACATGCTCCAAACCTGTGCAATACAGGGGAGTTGGCCGCTGCCCGCGGGTAGCGGGCGCGCAAGGCATCGTCAGCCCACCGTGCTTGTAACCCGGTGAGTACGTTTACCCTCGAAAGATGCAAAGGACGGCGTCAAGGCTCTTCGGCTTTGAGTTCCTCTTCCATTTTTTTCAGTTCTTGCTGGAAGACCTGATCCTGAACGGTAGGGCGTTTACGCCAGGCTTTGCGTTCCGGTTCGGGCTGGGCGGCGTAGGTGGTGACTTCCCCGCCGTAAACTTCCTTGTAACGTTGTTCCTGGCGCTCAAGTTCCGCGCGCAGTTCGTCTTTCGTCACAGTGCTACCTGTATGAGTTGAGATAAATGTCTGGTGAAACGCACTGCAACGAATCGATTGAACCGGTTCGCCAACTGGCTGCTGCCAAGGCTGGCGGCAGTGTAATCGGCAGGAGGATCAAGACTTCCATGTTACAGGCGGCTACGGCACCAGATTAAAACTGACGCAGCATCAGTTTCCTGTTTCAGCGAGCGCGCTGGCGGTGCATGGGTGATGGTCATCAGGCGCTGGCCGGGGCCGAAGGCAATGGACATTGCTTCGGCAAATGGCGTCGACGGCAAATAAAAGTACGGCGCCACTGAGATGCATTATAGCGGCCGAATCGGGATTGACTATCTTTGCCAAGTTAAAAACGGTTCCGGATGTGTGATTGTTTTGTGACTCGCAACTTTTACCGGTAGTTGCATCGTGGTTGCCGGGTGTTGTGTTTCTGGCGCCATTTAGCCGAACAACTAAGAGGGCAGGCGCATGAAAGATAGCGAGTTGAAAACTGCGTCAAGCCGCTTCCGTTCTGAGCCAAACGAGGGTTTGCGATTATCGGTCGATGGTTCGATAATCGCCCAATGTTGGCGATCTGCTGCTTGTGCATTTACTCGCGAGCCGCTTGTATAGCCGTCGATCCGTACAGGAAAAGGACCTGACATGAACGATCAAATGCGCAATTCCTTTACATCGGTGGCGCCACCGATCGTTGCCTCTGCGGCCAAACGTATCGAGGCCATGACCGGCGATCCGGATTTCATGACCTCCCTGGCCCGTGGGCTGGCGGTGGTGCAGGCCTTTCAGGAACGCAAGCGTCATCTGACCATCGCCCAGATCAGCCACCGTACGGAAATCCCTCGCGCCGCCGTGCGCCGTTGCCTGCATACCCTGATCAAACTCGGTTACGCCACCACCGACGGTCGTACTTATTCGTTGCTGCCCAAAGTGCTGACCCTCGGTCATGCCTATCTCTCTTCGACGCCGCTTGCAGTCTCCGCACAGCCGTACCTCGACCGCATGAGCGAACAACTGCACGAGGCCTGCAACATGGCTACGCTGGAGGGTGACGACATTCTTTACATCGCCCGTTCGGCCACCACCCAGCGCCTGATTTCGGTGGATCTGTCAGTGGGCGGACGTTTGCCGGCGTACTGCACGTCCATGGGCCGGATCCTGCTGGCGGCACTGGACGACACGTCGCTGCGCGAATACCTCGACCATGCCGAACTGGTGGCCAAGACCAGCCGTACGCTGCACACCCCCGAGTCCTTGCTCAAGTGTCTGCAGGAAGTGCGGCAGCAAGGCTGGTGCATCGTCGATCAGGAACTCGAACAAGGCCTGCGTTCGATTGCGGTGCCGGTGTACGACGCCTCCGGCCAGGTGGTGGCGGCGCTCAACGTCAGCACTCACGCCGGCCGCGTCAGCCGTACCGAGCTGGAACAGCGCTTTCTGCCGAGCTTGTTGAGTGCCAGCCGTGACCTCAGTGCGCAGTTGTTCACCTGATGAAGCTGTTCGATAAACGCACAGAGTTGCGTTTATCGAATTGACGCTAAAACCCCCGGATCATTAATGTCGCGGCAGCGTCATCCGGCGCTGTTGTGAATGAGCCCGCCGGATCGTCGACTCCCATAATAATGACAAGAGGCAACTTCCCATGCGCACGTTCCCCGACTGTCGCTGCTCCTGTTCCTGTTGCCGGTTTTAGCGCAACGCCTGATTCCCTCCTTATATGCTTGTGTCCGTGCCTGTCTTTGGCCGGCCGCTGTTCGACTGCGTTTTTTGCGTGGAAATAAAAATAATGAACCAGCCTCAGTCCGCTGTAGGTAACTGCCTCGACGTGCAGTCCTTCATCAATGCCCAACCGATCTCGCGCTATCAGTGGCGGGTGGTGATTCTGTGTTTCCTGATTGTCTTTCTCGATGGCCTCGACACGGCGGCCATGGGATTCATCGCGCCGGCCCTGTCCCAGGACTGGGGCATCGACCGCGCCAGCCTCGGTCCGGTGATGAGCGCCGCGCTGATCGGCATGGTTTTCGGTGCGCTGGGTTCCGGTCCGCTGGCTGACCGCTTCGGGCGAAAAGTCGTACTGGTCGGCGCGGTATTTCTGTTCGGTGCCTTCAGCCTGGCGTCGGCCTACGCCACCAACGTCGAGCAACTGCTGGTGCTGCGCTTCCTCACCGGTCTGGGGCTGGGTGCCGGCATGCCGAACGCCACCACGCTGCTGTCGGAATACACCCCGGAGCGCAAGAAATCGCTTCTGGTGACCAGCATGTTCTGTGGCTTCAACCTGGGCATGGCCGGCGGTGGATTCATCTCGGCCAAGCTGATTCCGGCGTTCGGCTGGCACAGCCTGTTGCTGATCGGCGGGATTTTGCCGCTGATCCTCGCTGTGGTGTTGCTGGTCTGGCTGCCGGAATCGGCGCGTTATCTGGTGGTGCGTAATCGTGGCACGGACAAAGTCCGCAAAACCCTTGCGCCGATCGACCCGGTCACCGTCGCCCAGGCAGCGAGTTTCAGCGTGCCGGAACAGAAAACCGTCAAGGCACGCAACGTGTTCGCGGTGATTTTCTCCGGAACCTACAGCGTCGGTACGTTGCTGTTGTGGCTGACCTATTTCATGGGCCTTGTCATCGTTTACCTGCTGACCAGCTGGCTGCCGACCCTGATGCGCGACAGCGGCGCGAGCATGGAGCAGGCGGCGTTTATCGGCGCGTTGTTCCAGTTCGGCGGGGTGCTGAGTGCGGTCGGCGTGGGTTGGGCGATGGACCGGTTCAATCCGCACAAGGTCATCGGCATTTTCTACCTGCTGGCCGGGGTGTTTGCCTACGCGGTCGGGCAGAGCCTGGGCAACATCACGTTGCTGGCGACGCTGGTGCTGGTGGCGGGCATGTGTGTCAACGGTGCGCAATCGGCGATGCCGTCGCTGGCGGCGCGTTTTTATCCGACTCAGGGGCGGGCCACCGGTGTGTCGTGGATGCTCGGGATTGGCCGCTTCGGTGCGATTCTCGGGGCGTGGATGGGCGCGACCCTGCTGGGCCTGGGCTGGAATTTCGAGCAAGTGCTGACGGCGCTGGTGATTCCGGCGGGCCTGGCCACGGCAGCGGTGGTGATCAAGGGCCTGGTCAGTCATGCGGATGCGACTTGAGTTGAGTCATTTTGATCCGCGCTGAATGTTCCGGCGCCTTCGCGGGCAAACCCGCTCCCACATTGGAATGCATTTCAAAATGTGGGAGCGACCTTGTTCGCGAAGGCGTTCCGAAGAAGTTTTTGATGTTGATTGATAGGTAGGTAACAATCTGTTCGATAATCGAACACTCAGTCGATTATCGGATTGTTTGGTGATTTTCAGCGGCTTAATCTTCAGTGACTCCGGCGCACAACCTCGCGCCTTTTTATCACTGGCGATTCACTACAAAAACGGGAGCCCGCTCCATGGCTGAGATCCTTTCGCTGCACGACGCGGTGAAGCAATTCGTCAACGACGGCGACACCGTCGCGCTCGAAGGTTTCACTCACCTGATCCCTACGGCAGCGGGTCATGAAATCATTCGTCAGGGCAAGAAAGATCTGACGCTGGTGCGGATGACCCCTGACCTGATCTACGACCAATTGATCGGCGCCGGCTGTGCACGCAAGCTGATCTTTTCCTGGGGCGGCAACCCGGGTGTGGGTTCGCTGCACCGTCTGCGCGACGCAGTCGAGAAGCAATGGCCGCATGCCCTGGAAATCGAAGAACACAGCCACGCCGACCTGGCCAACGCCTACGTTGCTGGCGCTTCCGGCCTGCCGTTCGCGGTGCTGCGAGCCTACGCCGGTTCCGACCTGCCGAAGGTCAACCCGCTGATCAAATCCGTGACTTGCCCGTTCACCGGTGAAGTGCTGGCGGCGGTGCCGTCGGTGCGCCCGGACGTGACCGTGATCCACGCCCAGAAAGCCGACCGCCAAGGCAACGTGCTGCTGTGGGGCATCCTCGGCGTGCAGAAAGAAGCTGCACTGGCCGCCAAGCGCTGCATCGTCACCGTCGAAGAGATCGTCGACAACCTCAACGCCCCGATGAACGCTTGCGTGCTGCCGACCTGGGCCTTGAGTGCGGTCTGCCATGTGCCCGGTGGCGCGCATCCGTCCTACGCCCACGGTTACACCGAGCGTGACAACCGCTTCTATCAGGCGTGGGACCCGATCGCTCGCGACCGTGAGACGTTTACCGCGTGGATCAACGAATACATCCATGGCTGCGCTGACTTCAGCGAGTTCCAGGCCAAGTTGGCCGCTGCTTCGGAGGCCAAGTAATGACTTACACCACCAATGAAATGATGACCGTCGCCGCGGCCCGTCGCCTGAAGAACGGCTCGGTGTGCTTCGTCGGCATCGGCCTGCCGTCGAAAGCCGCCAACCTGGCGCGCCTGACCTCGTCGCCGGACGTGGTGCTGATCTACGAGTCGGGCCCTATCGGTGCCAAGCCAAGCGTGTTGCCACTGTCCATCGGTGACGGCGAACTGGCGGAAACCGCTGACACCGTCGTGCCAACCGGTGAGATTTTTCGCTACTGGCTGCAGGGCGGACGCATCGACGTCGGTTTCCTCGGCGCGGCGCAGGTCGATCGCTTCGGCAACATCAATACCACCGTGGTCGGCGATTACCATCAACCGAAAGTCCGTCTGCCGGGTGCCGGTGGCGCGCCAGAGATTGCCGGCTCCGCGAAAAGCGTGCTGATCATCCTTAAACAGTCGGCGCGCTCGTTTGTCGACAAGCTCGATTTCATTACCTCGGTCGGCCATGGCGAGGGCGGCGATTCGCGCAAACGTCTGGGCCTGCCGGGCGCAGGTCCTGTCGGCATCATTACTGACCTGTGCACCATGGAGCCGGAAGAGGGCACTAATGAGTTCGTGGTCACCGCGCTGCACCCGGGCGTGACCCGCGAGCAAGTGGTCGCCGCCACCGGTTGGGCGATCCGTTTTGCCGACAGCGTTGCAACTACCGCTGAACCGACCGAGGTCGAGCTGACCGCCCTGCGCGATCTCGAAGCCCGCACCGCAGCGGCCCACGGCCAGGCACCGGGAGAAGCATGATGCGCGACGTTTATATCTGCGATGCGATTCGTACCCCCATCGGCCGTTTCGGTGGCGGTCTGGCAGCGGTTCGCGCCGACGACCTGGCCGCCGTGCCGATCAAGGCCCTGATGGAGCGCAATCCTTCGGTGGACTGGAGCGCCATCGACGAAGTGTTCCTCGGCTGCGCCAACCAGGCCGGCGAAGACAACCGCAACGTGGCGCGCATGGCGCTGTTGCTGGCCGGTCTGCCGGACAGCGTGCCCGGCGTCACTCTCAATCGGCTTTGCGCGTCGGGCATGGATGCCATCGGCACCGCGTTCCGCGCCATCGCCAGCGGTGAAATGGAGCTGGCGATTGCCGGCGGCGTCGAGTCGATGTCCCGTGCACCGTTCGTGATGGGCAAGGCTGATGCGGCGTTCTCGCGCAACATGAAGCTGGAAGACACCACCATCGGCTGGCGTTTCATCAACCCGTTGATGAAAGCGCAGTACGGCGTCGACGCGATGCCGCAGACCGCCGACAACGTCGCCGACGACTACGAAGTTTCCCGCGAGGATCAGGACGCTTTCGCCCTGCGCAGTCAGCAACGTACGGCCGCCGCCCAGGCTGCCGGGTACTTCGCCGAGGAAATCGTCGAAGTGCGGATTGCCCACAAGAAGGGCGAAACCGTGGTCAGCCAGGACGAACATCCCCGCGCCGACACCACGCTTGAAGCCCTGACCCGACTGAAACCGGTCAACGGCCCGGACAAGACCGTCACCGCCGGCAACGCTTCGGGCGTGAACGACGGTGCTGCCGCGCTGATTCTGGCCTCGGCCGAAGCGGTGAAAAAACACGGCCTGACCGCCCGCGCCAAAGTGCTCGGGATGGCCAGTGCCGGGGTTGCGCCACGGGTGATGGGCATCGGCCCGGTGCCGGCGGTGCGCAAACTCACCGAACGCCTCGGCGTGGCGGTCAGCGATTTCGACGTGATCGAGCTCAACGAAGCGTTTGCCAGCCAGGGTCTGGCGGTGCTGCGCGAACTGGGGCTGGCGGACGACGCGGCCCAGGTCAACCCGAACGGCGGCGCGATCGCCCTTGGTCATCCGCTGGGCATGAGCGGCGCGCGTCTGGTGCTGACCGCCCTGCATCAGCTGGAAAAGACCGGTGGCAAGAAAGGTCTGGCGACCATGTGCGTCGGTGTCGGCCAGGGTCTGGCCCTGGCCATCGAACGCGTCTGACGCAAGCCGTGACGAAAAAGAACAGAGGAAAGCGAAATGACTGACAAGCCTGGTTACCGCCGCCCGCAGGAAGGCACCCAGCCGCCGTACCTGCACCCCAATTATCAATCCACCAATCTGCGCTCGCCCTCCAAGCCGTTGGTGTTTCTGCCGCATTCGCTGTCGGAAATCACCGGGCCGACCATCGGTGCCGAGCGTGTGGCCGATACCGATAACGATCTGACCGCCCAGCATCAGGGTGAGCCCCTTGGCGAGCGGATCATCATTCATGGGCGTGTGCTCGACGAAAACGGTCTGCCGGTGCCGGGGATTCTGGTGGAGATCTGGCAGGCCAACGCCGCCGGTCGCTACAACCACGCCCGTGACCTGCACGACGCACCCCTGGACCCGAACTTCACCGGCACCGGCCGCACCGTGACCGACGCCGACGGCTGGTATCAGTTCCAGACCATCAAGCCCGGCGCCTATCCGTGGGGCAATCACCACAACGCGTGGCGCCCGGCTCACGTACATTTCTCGCTGTTCGGGCCGAGCATCCTGACGCGTCTGGTCACGCAGATGTATTTCCCGGGCGATCCGCTGCTGCCGTACGACCCGATCTACAACTGCGTGCCGGACACCTCGGCCAAGGAACGCCTGATCGCCGCTTTCGATCTGGAAAAAACCATTCCGTCCTACGCCATCGCTTATCGCTGGGACATCGTGCTGCGCGGCCGCGAAGCCACGCCGATGGAGAAATGAGATGACCCTGACTGCGACCACGTCCCACACCGTCGGGCCGTATTACCACATCGGCCTGACCTGGCTGAACCGTGAAAACCTCGCCAACGAACTGACCCTCGGCCAGCGCGTGGCGATCACCGGGCAAGTGGTGGACGGCAACGGCGACGTCGTCAACGACGCCATGCTCGAAGTCTGGCAGGCCAACGCCGCCGGCAAATACGATCACCCGGAAGACGAGCAGGCCAAACCGCTGGACCCGAATTTCGAAGGTTTCGGCCGGGTGCCGGTGGATGCCGAAGGGCGCTTCCGTTTCACCACGATCAAACCGGGCACGGTCGAAGGCCTGAAAGGCACGACCCAGGCGCCACATCTGGTGGTGCTGGTGTTTGCGCGCGGTCTGGTGAAACACTTGCTGACGCGGATTTATTTCGAGGGCGATCCGGCAAACGTGAATGATCCGTTGCTCGAATGCGTACCGGCCGAGCGCCGCACCACGTTGTTGGCCAAGCCGGATGCGGCGGGTGTTTATCAGTGGAATGTGATCCTGCAGGGCACTGATGCGGAAACCGTGTTCTTCGATTACTGAAGATCACCACACATCCCTTGTGGGAGCGGGCTTGCTCGCGAAGAGGGCCTGTCAGTCGCCATTGATGTTGGCTGACCCACCGCTTTCGCGGGCAAGCCCGCTCCCACAGGGATTTGCAGCGCTTGAGTATCTGCGGAACGGGACTGTTGCAAAGTATGTCTAGACTCTCACTGTCCCTATCGAGTGAAAAACAATGACAACTATCACCTCCCACTACACCGGCGAAGAGCGCAGCAAGCGCATCTTCGCCATTGTCGGCGCGTCGTCCGGCAACCTGGTCGAATGGTTCGACTTTTATGTCTACGCCTTTTGCGCGATCTATTTCGCCCCGGCGTTTTTCCCCTCCGACAATCCTACGGTGCAACTGGTCAACACCGCCGGGGTATTCGCCGCCGGGTTCCTGATGCGCCCGATCGGCGGCTGGATTTTCGGGCGTCTGGCGGACAAGAAGGGCCGCAAGACGTCGATGATGATTTCGGTATTGATGATGTGCTTCGGCTCGTTGCTCATCGCCTGTCTGCCGACCTACAACAGCATCGGCGTCTGGGCGCCGTTGCTGCTGTTGTTCGCGCGTCTGCTGCAAGGCTTGTCGGTAGGCGGCGAATACGGCACCACCGCGACCTACATGAGCGAAGTCGCGCTCAAGGGGCAGCGCGGGTTCTTCGCCTCGTTCCAGTACGTGACGCTGATCGGCGGGCAACTGCTGGCGGTGTTGCTGGTGGTGATCCTGCAACAGTTCCTCTCCGAAGAAGAATTGCGTGCCTACGGCTGGCGAATCCCGTTCGTGGTCGGTGCGGCAGCAGCGCTGATTTCCCTGTTCCTGCGCCGCTCGCTGAAAGAAACCGCCAGCAAGGAAATGCGCGAGAACAAAGACGCCGGCAGCATCCGTGCGTTGTTCCGCGATCACAAAGCGGCGTTCATCACCGTGCTCGGTTACACCGCCGGTGGCTCGCTGATTTTCTACACCTTCACCACCTACATGCAGAAGTATCTGGTGAACACCGCCGGCATGCACGCCAAGACCGCCAGCTACATCATGACGGGCGCGCTCTTCCTTTATATGTGCATGCAGCCACTGTTCGGCATGCTCGCCGACAAGATAGGCCGGCGTAACTCGATGCTTTGGTTCGGCGCGCTCGGTACGCTGTTCACCGTGCCGATTCTGTTGAGTCTGAAAAGTGTCAGCAGCCCGGTCCTGGCCTTCGTGCTGATCACCGTGGCACTGGCGATCGTCAGTTTCTACACCTCGATCAGCGGCCTGGTGAAAGCCGAAATGTTCCCGCCGGAAGTCCGCGCCCTCGGCGTCGGCCTGGCTTACGCGGTGGCCAATGCGATCTTCGGCGGTTCGGCCGAATACGTGGCCCTGAGCCTCAAGGCCGGGGGCATGGAAAACGCCTTTTACTGGTACGTCACGGTGATGATGGCAGTGGCGTTCCTGTTCAGCCTGCGCCTGCCGAAACAGGCCGCCTATTTGCATCACGATCTCTAACCGAAGGGCGCGGGCCGTGATGGCCCGCGCCGGCAAGGACTGTTTATGACTCAGCGACCGGGCAATCAATTGTTCGATGCCTACTTCACTGCCCGCGATATGCGCGACGTGTTCTGCGATCAGGGCCGGGTGCAGGCGATGCTCGACTTCGAAGCGGCGCTGGCCCGGGCCGAAGCGCGGGTCGGATTGATTCCGGCGAGTGCTGTCGCGTCGATCGAAAACGCCTGCCGCGCCGGGCTGTTTGATTTCGCAGCGCTGGGCGAGGCGATTGCCACGGCCGGCAATTCGGCGATTCCCCTGGTGAAGGCGTTGGGCAAACAGATTGCCGCGACCGATGCCGAAGCCGAGCGCTACGTGCATCTGGGCGCTACCAGTCAGGACGTGATGGATTCCGGGTTGGTGCTGCAATTGCGCCAGGCGCTGGAACTGATTGAAGGGGAGCTGGCGCAACTGGCCGATTCCCTCGCCATTCAGGCGCAGCGCCACGCCGCCACGCCGCTGGCCGGGCGCACCTGGCTGCAACACGCGACGCCCGTCACCCTTGGGATGAAGATTGCCGGTTGGCTCGGCGCCGTGACCCGCTGCCGTCAGCGTCTGCGCGAACTCAAGCCGCGGCTGCTGGTGCTGCAATTCGGCGGCGCGTCCGGCACCTTGGCGGCGCTGGGCGAACAGGCGTTGCCGATTGCCCGTGCACTGGCCGAAGAGCTGCAACTGACCCTGCCGGAACAACCCTGGCACACCCAGCGTGATCGCATCGTCGAGTTTGGCGCGGTGCTGGGTCTGATTGCCGGCAGCCTCGGCAAGTTCGGCCGCGACATCAGCCTGTTGATGCAGACCGAAGCGGCGGAAGTATTCGAGCCTTCGGCACCGGGCAAGGGCGGTTCATCGACCATGCCGCACAAACGCAATCCGGTGGGCGCAGCGGTGCTGATCGGCGCGGCGACCCGTGTGCCGGGTCTGGTCTCGACGCTGTTCAGCGCCATGCCTCAGGAGCACGAGCGCAGCCTCGGCTTGTGGCACGCCGAATGGGAAACCCTGCCGGAGATCTGCTGCCTGGTGTCAGGTGCGCTGCAACAGGCGCGGTTGCTGGCCGACGGTCTGGAGGTTGATGTCGCGCGCATGGCCCGCAACCTCGAATTGACCCAAGGTCTGGTGCTGGCCGAAGCGGTGAGCATCGTGCTCGCGCAACGAGTCGGCCGCGACACCGCGCATCATCTGCTCGAACAATGCTGCAAACGAGCGGTGGCCGAACAACGCCACCTGCGTGCGGTACTCGGTGACGAACCGCAGGTGACCGCCGAACTGAGCGCATCCGAACTGGATCATCTGCTCGATCCCGCCCATTACCTCGGTCAGGCGCAGGTCTGGGTCGAGCGTGCGGTGGCCGAACATAACGCATTGTCTGACTGAAAGGAGAGGGCTGTGGCTTTCGTTCAACTCGCCGATGGCGAACTGCATTACTCATTGGAAGGCCCGGTCGATGCGCCGGTGCTGGTGCTGTCCAACTCGTTGGGCACCGACCTGCACATGTGGGACGCGCAGATGCCGGCCTTCACCGAACATTTTCGGGTGCTGCGTTTCGACACGCGCGGGCACGGCCAGTCGCTGGTGACGCCGGGCCCTTACAGCATCGAGCAACTGGGTCGCGACGTGCTGGCGCTGCTGGATGCGCTGCACATCGAACGTGCGCATTTCTGCGGTCTGTCGATGGGCGGGTTGATCGGGCAGTGGCTGGGGATCAATGCCGGTGAGCGTCTGAACAAACTGATCGTGTGCAACACCGCTGCAAAGATCGGCGATCCGTCGGTGTGGAATCCGCGCATCGAAACCGTGCTGCGTGACGGCCCGGCGGCGATGGTCGCCTTGCGCGATGCGTCGATTGCCCGATGGTTTACTCCGGATTTTTCCGCCGCCAATCCGGCAGCGGCCAAGCAGATCACCGACATGCTGGCTGCGACCAATCCTGAAGGTTACGCCGCCAACTGCGCGGCGGTGCGCGATGCGGATTTCCGTGAGCAGTTGTCGTCGATCAAGGCACCGCTGTTGGTGATTGCCGGTACGGAAGATGCGGTGACGCCACCGTCCGGCGGGCATTTCATTCAGGAGCACGTGCGCGGCGCCGAGTACGCCGAGTTCCATGCGGCGCATCTTTCCAACGTTCAGGCCGGCGACGCGTTCAGCGACCGTGTGCTGACATTCCTGCTGGCCGATTGAGGGGATTTCCGTGGACGAGAAACAACGTTACGACGACGGCATGCAGGTGCGCCGCGCAGTGCTCGGCGATGCTCACGTCGATCGCAGCCTGACCACGCTGACCGAGTTCAACTCGGAATTCCAGGAGATGATCACCCGTCACGCCTGGGGCGACATCTGGACCCGGCCGGGCCTGCCGCGCCATACCCGCAGCCTGATCACCATCGCCATGCTGATCGGCATGAACCGCGAAGGTGAACTGAAGTTGCACCTGCGGGCGGCGGCCAACAATGGCGTGAGCCGTGGCGAGATCAAGGAAGTGATCATGCAGAGCGCGATCTACTGCGGGATTCCGGCGGCGAATGCGACGTTTCATCTGGCCGAATCGGTGTGGGATGAGCTGGGTACCGAATCACGCGAGTAATCGTCGAGTTCGAAGAATCGCAGCCTGTGGAAGGCTGCGATCCTTTGGACTTCACACCTTGGCAACAATGAAAATCCGCTTGAACGCAAACAGCGTATGCCCGTCATCCTCCTGCGGATAATGGGCATGCACTCGCATCAGGTAGTGATAAATGAAGCGCGCCTGTTCTTCTGACGTCAGTCCCTGCATCACCGGCCGCAGCGCCGACACCTTCACCCAGTCATAAATCGGCGAACTTCCGCGCACGACCTGCAACTGTTCGGTTTCCCAAATATCCAGCGATTGGGTCAGCGGCGCGAGCAAACGGTAGTAATCCTCCAGTGACAACAACGTCCGTGCCGCCATGCGCTGGCGCAATTGCGCGGTGCCAATCGGTCGACCGCAGGGGCCGGCATCGTCTAGGGTTTCGAGCATCAACCGATACCACAGCGCATCGCGCCAGTCGGGCATGTGTGCGGCCAGACAACCGCCAGTGTTGAGGTGGCGAAGCAATCCCGGCAACAGCGTTCGATGGTCATCGATGAAGTGCAACACGGCCGCGGCAAACAACAGGTCGGCCGGCTTGCGGGGTTTCCAGTGTTGCAGGTCAGCGTGTTGCCAGCGCGCCTTGATCGGCAGGCAGCGGGCGACCTGAAGCATGTCTTTCGAACTGTCGATGCCCTTGATCTCTGCCTCGGGCCAGCGATCGGCCAGGACCTTCGTGGCAATTCCGGTACCGCAGCCCAAGTCATAAATGCGTTGGGGATTTTCCAGGTCGACACGGCCGAGCAATTCGTCGACCGGTTGTTGCCTGAGACGGGAAAACTGCTGGTACGCCCGGGCGTCCCAGTCGGTGCCGGTCTTGACCGGCGTTTCGAGTTTTACGCTCATGAGGTGATCCTCTCTGGCGAGTTAAAGTTGTCTTCCGATGACGTTGAGCGCTTTCAGGACAACGGCCACGCCTTTGCGTGTATCGCCGTCGTTCAACAGTTTGAGCAGGGCAAAAACGCTTGGTGGCTGGTGTTGCGCGGCGACTTCAGCCTTGGCCAGACGCAGAGCATTGGCCGCCTCCCAACTGCAGGCTGCCGCCTGTTCGATCAGCAAGGACAGTTTCTCCACCATGGCTTCATCCAGCAGGTCGACCAGATCCGACAGCAGGGACAGCAGGTCGACAATGTTTTCCAGCCGTCCAGCGTCGATCAACGGTTGCAGTCTGGCCATCAGGGCGGTGTAGCCGGGTGTGGCCGACAGGGCTTCAGACTCTTTCATCAGCAATCACTCCTCCCTGTGCAGGGTCAAAGCATTCCACGGGCCGCCATCCAGTACAGACCGCGATTAAAGCCATTGCGCAGCAGCCCTCCGAGTTTGGTCGGTGGCGTCGGCAGTACGTCACGGCTGTAGTCGTACCAAAGCGGCATTCCGGCATTCAGGCCCATTTGCGCAACGGCCTGAACGCGGCCGTCATAGGCACTGATGGGGTTTCCCAGACGGATTTCGGCGGCGATGTTGTTGGCGATCACCGGCGCCTGGTTATGGCAGGCGCCTCCGGCCTTGCTCACTGGCAGGTCAACGGCGTCGCCGATCACATAGACCCCGTCCAGACCATAGACCTGCAGGGTTTCGTGGTTGGTCGGCAACCAGCCTTCGTTGTTGGGCGCCTGGGAAATACCGGATTCCAGCACGGCATCCACGGCGCGGATCGGCGGGGTTGCCATCAGGATGTCGAACGGTTCGTCCGCGCCTTCATGGGAGTAGGCGATTTTTGCGTCGGGATCGACCTGGCTCAGAGTGAAACCGCGCCGATACTGGATGCCCGCTTTGTCGAAAATGCCCGGCAGGATCTCTCCGGTCGGGCGTTGCAGGAACAGACAGTTGCGCAACAGCTGGGCGGTAGTCGGGTAGGTGTAGATGATCTCCACGTTCTTGCGAACACCACGACGGCACAGAAAATCATGCAGCATGAGTGTCGTTTCTACCGGAGCAATACCGCATTGGTGCGGCACATTGGGAGTCTGCGGAAAAGACACGGTAATGAAAATCCGGCCCTTTTCAATCGTGCTCAGACGTTGTGCCAGTTGGCGCGCCGGATCGTATTGATAGAAATGGTCGCCGGCCTCTTTCAAACCCTCGATGCGTTCCGGAGCGGGCTTACAACCGGTGGCGATGACCAGATAGTCGTAGCCCAGACATTGGCCGCTACGGGTCTTGAGGCGTTGGTTGTTGAAGTCGAACCGCGTGACCTGTTCGACCTGAAAGTCGATTTCAGGGCGCAACAACTCGCGTTCCGGACGTTTGAGTTCTTCCTTGAAGAACAGGTTGAACGCCACGTACATGAACGCGGGTTTGTAGTAATGATCGGGGGAGTCCGACAGGAGGGTGATCGAGACTTCGCCACGCAGGATTTCGGGATACAGCTTGCCGACCAGTTGATTGGCCAGCATGGTTCCGCCTACGCCGCCACCGACGATAACTATTCGCTTTTTCATACCTGACCTCCGTGGTCAAGGTGTGCTTCGCGTACAGCATCCGGAGATAACGGAAGGTAAATGGGCTCCTACTGCGGGCTGGAGAATAAAAAACACCGCCTAAATGTAACCGGGTCCCGGGGACTTGCCAGACTCAAATGACCAGCGGTTGAAGACGGCGCTCGCGGGGAGCGCCGTTTTCACATTCACAGCAGACTGATTGGATAGCTGACGATCAGGCGGTTCTCGTCAAACTCGTTGTTGCTGAAATCACGACGCATGGTCGAGTTGCGCCATCTGACGTTCAGGTCCTTGAGCGCACCGCTTTGCACGGTGTAGCCCAGTTCGGACTCCCGGCCCCATTCCTTGCCGTCGGTGGTGGTCCCGGTGTGGACGTTGTCGCCACTGATGTAGCGGTTCATCAGGGTCAGGCCGGGAACGCCGAGGGCGGCGAAGTTGTAGTCATGGCGCAGTTGCCAGGAACGTTCCCGGGCGTTGTCGTAGCTGGAGTTGTAGCTGTCGTTGGCGAGCGTTCCACCGCTGGTGCCATTGACGCGCATCCAGGCGCTGTCGCCGGTGAGTTTTTGCAGACCGACGTAGAAGGTGTTGCCGCCGTATCGCGCCGAAAACATGCCCGACCAGGTCTTGTTGTCGAGGTCGCCGGCGCGGGCACTGCCGTCGTCCTTGCCATAGAAGAAGCCGAGGTTGGCGCCCAGGGTCCAGTCGCCGAGCGGCTGGCTGTGGATCAGGTTGACGTATTGCTGGCTGTAGATGTCCTTGAGTTCGGCGTTCCACAGGCCGATCTGGGTGCGCTTGTCGTTGAACACGTATTCGCCGCCCTGGAAGTTGAAGCGGTCGGAGGTGAACGCGGCTTTGCCGGTCATCGACATGTCGCTCATGCTGCTGTCGTCACGGGGACTGTTGGCGCGGAACTGGCCGCCGTAAAGGGTCAGGCCATTGATTTCCTTCGAGGTGATCTGGCCGCCGCGAAAGGTCTGCGGTAATGAGCGGCCGTCGTCCGAGCGCAGGATCGGCAGCACCGGCATCCATTCACCGACCTTCACTTCGGTCTGCGACAGCTTGGCCTTGAACGCCACGTTGGTGCGACCGAAGTTGTCTGCCGGGCGACCGTCATGGTCCAGGGGCAGCAATTGCGTGCCGCCCGTTCCTTTACCGCCATCGAGTTTCACCGAGTACAACCCCAATACGTCCATGCCGAAACCGACGGTGCCCTGGGTGAAGCCGGACTTGGCGTCGAGGATGAAGCTCTGCGTCCATTCTTCAGCCTTGCCCTGAGCCTTGGTCGGGTTGGTGAAGTTGCGGTTGATGTAGAAGTTGCGCAGGTTCAGGTTGGCCTTGGCCCCGTCGATGAAACCGGCTTCTTCAGCCGCAGCGGGCAGCGCGACGCTGGCCAGGGCGAGGGCGATCAGGCCGGGAAATGCGTAGGGCGCAGGGGAGGTTGTCATGGACTCGGGTCTCTCTTGTTTTTTTGGGCAAACGGGGACGCTGCGGCCGTATTGGTGGCGCAGAAATTCGATGGATGCAGAGGCGAAGCGGCGGCGATCAGCCGGATGGAGCAGGGCGCGGGAGCATGGTGTCGAACCTGTTGTTATTGGTTTTGTGGTTCGAATGGTGCGGGGCGTGGGCGAGGCGATTCAATCGGCGAAAGTGGAATTTGGGCGATTATCGAACGCAAGATTCACAGGCAACAAAAAGCCCGCCAATCGGCGGGCTTCTCGTGTTCACCGGATGATCAGAACAGCTTCATCTTCGGCGCTTCTTCTTTGAGCGGTTCGTTCTGCGCGGTCTGCGCATTCCAGCCGCCGCCCAAAGCCTTGTACAGGTTGACCGCACTGGTCAACTGCGCGAGGCGGTCGGTGATCAGCGATTGTTGCGCGCTGAACAGCTGACGCTGGGCATCGAGGAAGGTCAGGTTGCTGTCGACGCCGATGCGATAGCGACGCTCGGCCAGACGGTAGTAGTCCTGGTTCGCAGCGACGAAGTCACGCTGAGCCTGCAACTGCTCGGTGTAGGTCTGGCGCGCGGCCAGGCCATCGGCGACTTCCTGGAAGGCTGTTTGAATGGACTTCTCGTAGTTCGCCACGCCAATGTCCTTCTGGATCTTGGCGTAGTCGAGGCTGGCGCGCAGGCTGCCGGCGTTGAAGATCGGCAGGTTGATCTGCGGCTGGAACAGCCACGTGCCCGAACCGCCCTTGAACAGGCCGGACAAGTCCGGGCTCAGGCTGCCCGCGTTGGCGGTCAGGCTGATGCTCGGGAAGAACGCTGCACGGGCCGCGCCAATGTTGGCGTTGGCCGCCTTCAGGTTGTACTCGGCCTGAAGGATGTCCGGACGACGCTGCAGCAGATCCGACGGCAGGCCGGCCGGCACGTCGGCCAGCAGGTCATCCGACAGCGGTTTGGCCGCTTGCAGGTTGGCCGGCACACCGGTGCCGAGCAGCAGGGTCAGGCTGTTTTCGTCCTGAGCGACCTGGCGGGTGTAACGCGCCAGTTGTGCCCGGGCGTTCTCGACCGAGGTGCGCGACTGCGCCAGGTCCAGCGCCGAGGCCACACCGACTTCGTTGCTGCGGCTGGTCAGCTTGTAGCTTTCCTCGAAGGCACCGAGGGTGTCCTGAGTCAGCTTGAGCAGTTCCTTGTCGGCCTGCCAGGTCAGGTAGGCGTTGGCCACGCTGGCCACCAGGCTGATCTGGGTGCTGCGGCGCGCTTCTTCGGTGGCGAAGTATTGTTGCAACGCTTGTTCGCTCAGGCTGCGAACCCGACCAAACAGGTCGAGTTCGTAGGCGCTGATGCCGACCGTGGCGGAGTAGGAACTGTTGATGGCCGCTTCACCGCTCTGCGATGCACGGGCCGGAACCCGCTGACGGCTGCCGCTGGCATTGGCCGACACGGCCGGGAACAGGTCGGCGCGCTGGATACGGTATTGAGCCGCGTAGGCGTCGATGTTCAGCGCCGCGACACGCAGGTCGCGGTTGTTTTCCAGGGCGACCTGAATCAGTTGCTGCAGGGCCGGGTCATGGAAAAACTGCTTCCAGCCCTGTTCGGCAGCGGCCTGCGCCGGTGCCTGGGCCGGCGAGTACGCCGGGCCCTGCGGGAACTGCGCGGCCACCGGTGCTTCCGGCTGCTGATAATCCGGTATCAGCGAGCAACCGCTCAGCACGAAGGCGGCGACTGCGATGGAGAGTAGCGACTTGCTCATTGGCCAGCCTCTTTAGGAGTTTCTATGGCGTCATCCTTGCCGGCGTTTTTGCGCTGACCCATGGACGACACAGTGACGAAGAACAGTGGAACCCAGAATATCGCCAGGATCGTTGCGGTGAGCATACCGCCAATCACGCCGGTACCGATTGCGTGTTGGCTGCCCGAGCCTGCGCCGGTGGAGATGGCCAACGGTACAACACCGAGGACGAAGGCCAGCGACGTCATGATGATCGGTCGCAGACGCATGCGGCAGGCTTCAATGGCCGCATCGCGCAGACTGCGTCCCTGCTCGTGCAATTCCTTGGCGAACTCGACGATCAGAATGGCGTTTTTAGCCGCCAGACCGATGGTCGTCAACAGACCCACCTGGAAGTACACGTCGTTCGACAGACCGCGCAGGCTGGTGGCCATCAGCGCACCGATGATCCCCAGCGGTACCACGAGCATGACCGCGATCGGAATCGACCAGCTTTCATACAGCGCCGCCAGACACAGGAACACCATCAGCAGCGACAGGGCGTACAGCGCCGGAGCCTGCGAGCCGGACAGTCGTTCTTCGTACGACAGACCGGTCCACGAGATACCCACACCGGCCGGCAGCTTCTTGGCGATCTCCTCGACTTCGGCCATCGCTTCACCGGTGGAGTAACCCGGAGCCGGGGCACCGAGGATCTCGACCGCTTCAACACCGTTGTAACGCGCAAGCTTCGGCGAACCGTAGATCCACTCGCCCTTGGCGAACGCGGAGAACGGAACCATGGTGCCGGAGGCGTTACGCACGTACCACTTCTTCAGGTCTTCCGGGCTCATGCGCGAGTCTGGCCGGCCCTGCACGTACACCTTCTTCACCCGACCGCGGTCGATGAAGTCGTTGACGTAGCTACTGCCCAGCGCAATCGACAATGTGTTGTTGATGTCGGCGATGGTGATGCCCAGGGCACTGGCCTTCTCGTCATCGATTTCCAGCTGGAACTGTGGCTCGTCGTTCAGACCGTTCGGACGGACCTGGGTCAGCACTTTGCTCTGTGCCGCCATGCCCAGGAACTGGTTGCGCGCAGCCATCAGTTTTTCGTGACCGATACCGGCGCGGTCCTGCAGGAACACGTCGAAACCGGTGGCGTTACCCAGCTCCAGTACCGCTGGCGGAGCGAAGGCGAACACCATCGCATCGCGGAAGGTAAAGAAGTGCTGCTGGGCGCGGGCGGCGAGTTTGAACACGCTGTTGTCGGCGTTTCGCTCGTGCCACGGCTTGAGCATGATGAACGCCATACCCGAACTCTGGCCACGGCCGGCGAAGTTGAAGCCGGTTACGGTGAACACCGAGGCTACTGCGTCGCCTTCACCGCCGTCCTTGGTCGGACGCAGCAGGAATTCACGCATTTCATCCACCACCACCTGAGTGCGCTGGGCGCTGGAACCGGCGGGGGTCTGCACCTGGGCGAACAGAACGCCCTGGTCTTCTTCCGGCAGGAACGCGGTCGGGATGCGGGTGAACAGCCAGATCATGCCGACCACGATCAGCAGGTAGGCCAGCAGGTACGGTGCCTTGCGCTGCAGGATGTTGCCGACACCGCGCTCGTAGCCACGAACGCCACGGTCGAAGTTGCGGTTGAACCAGCCGAAGAAGCCTTTTTTCGGCGCACCGTGCTCACCGTGCGGAATCGCCTTGAGCATGGTGGCGCACAGCGCCGGGGTGAAGATCAGCGCGACCAGTACCGACAACGCCATGGCCGACACGATGGTGATCGAGAACTGCTTGTAGATCACACCGGTGGAGCCGCTGAAGAACGCCATCGGCAGCAATACCGCCGACAGAACGAGGGCGATACCGACCAGAGCGCCCTGGATCTGGCCCATGGATTTCTTGGTCGCTTCCTTCGGTGACAAGCCTTCTTCGCTCATCACCCGCTCGACGTTTTCCACCACGACGATGGCGTCGTCCACCAGCAAGCCGATGGCCAGGACCATACCGAACATGGTCAGGGTGTTGATGCTGAAGCCGGCCGCCGCCAGGATGCCGAACGTACCGAGCAATACCACCGGCACGGTCATCGTGGTGATGACGGTGGCGCGGAAGTTCTGCAGGAACAGGAACATCACCAGGAACACCAGCACGATCGCTTCGACCAGGGTTTCAACCACACCCTTGATCGATTCGGTCACCACCGGGGTGGTGTCGTACGGGAACACCACTTCCATGCCTTGCGGGAAGAACGGCTTGAGGTCGTCAATCGTCTTGCGCAGTGCCTTGGCGGTGTCGAGGGCGTTGGCGCCGTTGGCCAGTTTCACTGCCAGTCCGGAAGCCGGGCTGCCGTTGAACTGGGCGCTGATGGCGTAGTTCTCGCCACCCAGGCCGACGTCGGCGACGTCTTTCAAGCGAACCTGCGAGCCGTCCTTGTTGACCTTGAGCAGAATCTCTTTGAACTGCTCGGCGGTCTGCAGACGGGTCTTGCCGATGATCGTGGCGTTCAACTGCTGGCCCTGCACGGCAGGCAAGCCACCGAGCTGACCGGACGACACCTGGACGTTCTGCGCCGCAATCGCGGTTTTCACGTCGACCGGGGTCAGGTTGAAGTTGTTCAACTTGGCCGGGTCGAGCCAGATGCGCATCGCGTACTGGGCACCGAAGACCTGGAAGTCACCGACACCGGCGGTCCGCGAGATCGGGTCCTGCATGTTCGACACGATGTAGTTGGACAGGTCGTCCTTGGTCATGCTGCCGTCACGCGACACCACACCGATCACCAGCAGGAAGTTCTTCACTGCCTTGGTCACGCGGATACCCTGTTGCTGCACTTCCTGCGGCAGCAGCGGGGTGGCCAGGTTCAGCTTGTTCTGGACCTGGACCTGCGCGGTGTCGGAGTTGGTGCCTTGCTCGAAGGTCGCGGTGATGGTCATGCTGCCGTCGGAGTTACTTTCCGAAGACACATAACGCAGGTTGTCGATACCGTTGAGCTGCTGCTCGATCACTTGCACCACGGTGTCCTGAACCGTCTGTGCCGAAGCACCCGGGTAGGTCACGGAGATCGCAATGGCCGGTGGCGCAATGCTCGGGTACTGGTTGATCGGCAGTTTCAGGATCGAAAGTGCCCCGACCAGCATGATCACCAGGGCAATTACCCAGGCGAAAATCGGACGGTCGATGAAAAATTTTGACATGGATTACTCCCCTTTGCCGCCGGCGGCTTTGTCAGCTGCCTGAGCGGGGGCCGGGTTCTTGTTGCCGACGTTGGTCGCTTCGCTTGGCTTGACTTCGATGCCTGGCTTGACGAATTGCAGCCCTTCGGTGATCAGACGATCGCCGGCCTTCAGGCCGTCTTCGATCAGCCATTGGCTGCCGACGGTGCGGCTGGCCTTGAGCTGACGCAGTTCGACCTTGTTGTCCGGTCCGACGACCAGCGCGGTCGGGGTGCCTTTGAGGTCGCGGGTCACGCCTTGCTGCGGTGCGAGGATCGCGGCGCTGTTCACACCGGCCTGCAACTGCGCGTGGACGAACATGCCGGGCAGCAGGGTGTGATCCGGGTTAGGGAACACGGCGCGCAGGGTCACGGAACCGGTGGTCTGATCGACCGACACTTCGGAGAATTCCAGCTTACCGTCGAGCTTGTACTGGCTGCCGTCTTCCAGGGTCAGCTTGACCGCAGCGGCGTTGTCGCCGGCCTTCTGCAGACGGCCGCTTTCCAGTTCGCGGCGCAGTTCCAGCAGTTCCACCGAAGACTGGGTGACGTCGACGTAGATCGGGTCCAGTTGCTGGATGGTCGCCATCGCATCGGCCTGGCCGTTGCTGACCAGTGCGCCTTCGGTCACCGAAGAGCGGCCGATACGCCCGGAGATCGGTGCGTACACCTTGGTGTAGCGCACGTTGATCTGTGCGGTCTGCAACGACGCTTCCGATTGCAGGCGATTGGCCACGGCGGTGTCGTATTCCTGACGGCTGACGGCCTGCTCGTCGACCAGTTGCTTGTAACGGTCGGAAATCGACTTTGTCGAACGCAGGTTGGCTTCGGCGCTTTTCAGGGTCGCTTCATAGACCGACGGATCGATCTGATACAGCTGCTGGCCGGCTTTGACATCGCCGCCTTCCTTGAACAGACGCTTGAGAATGATGCCGTTGACCTGCGGACGAACTTCGGCAATGCGAAACGCGCTGGTGCGGCCCGGCAGTTCGGAAGTCAGGGTAAAGGCTTGTGGTTGCAGGGTGACGACGCCGACCTGAGGAGGTGGTGCGGCGGGAGCCGCCTCTTCCTTTTTACATCCGCTGAGCAGCGATGCCAGGGCGACGGCAGTGACCAGAGCGGTAACAGCTGGCTTGAATTGCATGAAGATCCTCGGGTCAGGCGCGCGAAAAGCGCACAAGAAGTGTGGAAGGGTAAAAAATGGGTGCCGGGTGGATAAGTAGCTTGCTAAGGAATATACTTACGTTCATGGTTGTTTGTAAACACCTTCGCTGCGTACCCATCCGGTTACAAAAGTCGTGGCAAGGTCTGAAATTGTAGGCCGGGGGCGTCGATCCGCGAGAGATCCACCCCTTTTTATTCAGCGGATATTCAGCCATCCCTGAAACATTTTGTTTGAGGTTTTACTGCCATGGTTCGTCGTACCAAAGAGGAAGCTCAGGAAACGCGCAGCCAGATTCTGGAAGCCGCCGAAAAAGCTTTCTTTGAGAGGGGAGTGGCTCGCACGACGCTCTCCGATATCGCGAGCCTGGCCGGCGTGACGCGTGGCGCCATCTATTGGCACTTCAGCAACAAGGCCGATTTGCTGCAGGCGATGCTCGATACGCTGCATGAGCCGCTGGATGAGTTGGCCAAGGCCAGTGAAAGCGAGGACGAACCCGACCCGCTGGGCTGCATGCGCAAGCTGCTGATTCATTTGTTTCATCAAGTTGCACTGGACCCGAAGACCCGGCGTATCAACGAAATTCTGTTTCATAAGTGCGAATTCACCGATGAAATGTGCGATCTGCGCCAACAGCGCCGGACCGCCAGCCTCGATTGCAATGTGCGGATCGCGCTGACATTGAGTAATGCGGTCAATCGTGGGCAGTTGCCGGCAGACCTCGATACCGCCCGCGCAGCCATCAGCATTCACGCTTTTATCGATGGCATCCTGTATCAGTGGCTGCTGGCCCCGGACAGCTTTGAGCTGTACGCCGAGGCCGAGCGCTGGGTCGATACCGGGCTGGACATGCTGCGTTGGAGCCCCAGCCTGCGCAAATGAAACAAAATTCGTTATTGGATCAGTTTGTGTCAATGACGGAGGAGGGTGAAGATCCCTGTTCACTCGCCCCGCTGCAATGGGATGCTTTTATATACCTCTGTGGCGCGGGTTGATAGGTAGCGAGCTACGTATTTTGTAGCAATTTTGTGTCGAGCCTGTGAACGAATGTGAACGGCTTGGCCGCCCGGCGACCAATAAAAAGCCCCCGACTCTCACGAGTCGGGGGCTTTTGCGTTTCTGCGGTGAGGCTTACAGGGTCGGGTAGTCGAGGTAGCCGACTGCGCCTTTGCCGTAGAAGGTTTCCGGGTGCGGTTCGTTCAGTGGCGCATCGGCCTTCAAGCGGGCCGGCAGGTCCGGGTTGGCAATGAACGGCACACCGAATGCCACGGCGTCAGCCTTGCCTTCGGCCAGCCAGGCGTTGGCGCTGTCCTTGGTGAAGCGTTCGTTGGCGATGTACGCGCCGCCGAAGGCTTCCTTCAGCTGTGGGCCGAGGCTGTCGGCGCCTTCTTTCTCGCGGGAGCAGATGAAGGCGATGCCACGCTTGCCCAGTTCGCGGGCAACGTAGGTGAAGGTTTCAGCGAGGTTGTCGTCGCCCATGTCATGGGAGTCGGCGCGCGGAGCCAGGTGGACGCCGACACGACCGGCACCCCAGACTTCGATGGCCGCGTCGGTCACTTCCAGCAGCAGGCGGGCACGGTTCTCCAGGGAGCCGCCGTAGTGGTCGGTGCGCTGGTTGGTGCTGCTTTGCAGGAACTGGTCGAGCAGGTAACCATTGGCGCCGTGGATTTCCACGCCGTCGAAGCCGGCCGCCTTGGCATTTTCCGCACCGACGCGATAGGCGTCGACGATGTCGGCAATTTCAGCGGTTTCCAGTGCGCGCGGGGTTGGGTAGTCGGCCAGTGGGCGAACCAGGCTGACGTGGCCTTTCGGCTGGATGGCGCTCGGTGCAACCGGCGCTTCGCCGTTCAGGTACGACGGGTGGGAAACCCGGCCCACGTGCCACAGTTGCAGAACGATCTTGCCGCCGGCCGCATGAACGGCCTTGGTCACGTTGGTCCAGCCACGCACCTGGTCGTTGGACCAGATGCCCGGGGTGTCCGGGTAGCCGACACCCATCGGGGTCACCGAAGTGGCTTCGCTGATGATCAGGCCGGCCGAGGCACGTTGTACGTAGTACTCGGCCATCAGCGCGTTCGGCACGCGGCCTTCGTCGGCGCGGCAGCGAGTCAGCGGTGCCATGATGATGCGGTTGGACAGTTCGAGATCGCCCAGTTTGATCGGATCGAAAATTGTTGCCATGAGATACAACCCTCGTGAAGTAAGTGAGTGAATCAGTTAGCGGTGGCCAGCTCGGGATTACCGTTCTGGCGGAAAGTGATCAGGGTCACCAGCAGGGCCAGGACCGCGAGCGCGGCAGCGGCCAGAGGCACGCTGGTCAGGCCGTAGCCGTGGGCGATGACGCTGCCGCCGACCCAGGCGCCGAGGGCGTTGCCGACGTTGAAGGCGCCGATGTTCAGGGTCGACACCAGGTTCGGTGCGGCCTGCCCGTAGGTCACGACGTTCACTTGCAGGGCCGGCACGGCGGCGAAACACGCGGTGGCCCAGAGGAACAGAGTGATCTCGGTCGGGATCAGCGCGATGCTGGTCCAGGTCAGGACGGTGGAGGTCACGGCCATGGCGATGAACACGCCGATCAGCGTCGCGGCCAGGCCCTTGTCGGCCAGTTTGCCGCCGATGATGTTGCCGACGGTCAGGCCCAGGCCGATGAGCATCAGGGTCCAGGTCACGCCACGGGGCGAGACACCGGTGACATCGCCCAGTAACGGTGCGACGTAAGTGAACAGAGTGAACACCGAGGCGGCGAACAATGCGGTCATGCTCAGCGACAGCCAGATACCGGCGCCTTTGAGCGCGGCCAACTCGGCGCGCATGTCGAGTTTTTCTTCGTCACGCTTGGCCGGCAGGAAGCGGATCAGGCCGATCAGCGCGATCACACCGATGACGGTCACTGCCCAGAAGGTCGAGCGCCAGCCGGCTTCCTGACCGAGGGCGGTGCCCAGCGGTACGCCAAGGACGTTGGCCAAAGTCAGGCCGGTGAACATCAGAGCCACGGCGGAGGCGCGTTTGTTCGGCGCCACCAGGTTGGCAGCGACCACCGAACCGATGCCGAAGAACGCACCGTGGCACAGAGCGGTGACGACTCGGGCGAACATCAGCACGTTGTAATCAGTGGCGATAGCGCAGAGCAGGTTGCCGATAATGAAGATGCCCATCAGCGTTACCAGTGCAGCCTTGCGCGGCAGTTTTGCAGTGGCCATTGCCATGAACGGTGCACCAATCGCCACGCCCAGGGCGTAGCCGGTCACCAGCCAGCCGGCGCCGGGGATCGACACACCGAGGTCAGCCGCGACATTGGGCAGCAGGCCCATGATGACGAACTCGGTGGTGCCGATGGCGAAGGCGCTCAAGGCGAGTATGAGTAGCGAGAGGGGCATCGTTGGTTCCTTTTAGCTGGCTGACGTTAAGGGTCAGAGCTCTTTGCTGAGGGTGCTGAGGAACGCCTGGATCACGTCCTCGTTGCGTTTGAAAAAGTGCCACTGGCCGGCCTTCTGGCTGCTGATCAGTCCTGCTCGTTGCAGGGTGGCCAGGTGGGCGGAGACGGTCGATTGCGACAGGCCGCAGCGTTGATCGATCTGCCCGGCGCAGATGCCGTACTCGTGGTTGTGGATCTGTTCCGGAAACTGGGCTTTCGGGTCTTTCAGCCAGTTGAGGATGTCTCGTCGTACTGGGTGTGCCAGGGCTTTTATTATTTCGTCGAGGTCAATGTTCATGGCTGGGTGCTCGTGATGTGTGTAGCGCTATATCGCGATGAGGCGAACTTTAAATCGGTATTTCGCGATATACCAATATGAATTCGATCTGACGACCGCATAAATCGGTATATCGGGTTATAACGATATGTGAGGTGTAAACAAACGCGGACGCGGTGCTAAGCTGCGCCCATGAACTATCTCGCACATTTGCACCTCGGTGGCCAGCGTCCCGGTCAACTGCTCGGCAGTCTGTATGGCGATTTCGTCAAAGGACGGCTGCAAGGGCAGTTCGACCCGGAGATCGAAGCGGCGATTGCCTTGCATCGTCAGATCGATGTCTTCACCGATCGCCATCCGTTGGTCGACGCTTCACTGGCGCGGTTTACCTCGACCCGCCGCCGTTACGCCGGCATCGTGCTCGACGTGTTCTTCGACCATTGCCTCGCCCGCGATTGGGCGCTGTACGCCGACCGGCCGTTGGGACAATTCACGACTGACGTTTACCGCGTGCTGACCAGCGAGCGGCAGTTGCCCGAGCGCCTGGCGAAGATCGCCCCGCACATGGTGGCCAATGACTGGTTGGGCTCGTATCAGGATTTCGAAGTGCTGGAACAGGTGCTGCGCGGGATTTCCCGGCGCCTGAGCAAGCCTGAAGAGCTGGCCGGGGCGATGCAGGAATTGCGGTGTCTGTATGAACCGCTCAGTGATGACTTTCGCTTGTTCTACCCACAACTGCAGGACTTCGCAGGCCGGCAGCTGTAGGCAGATGATGACGTTCAGGCAGCGATCAACTCGCCTGCGCGACGGGGTTCAGCGGGTTTGGCCACTTCGCCGAACAACGCTTTGTGCACCGCTTGCTGGGCTTCGTACGCCAGCGCTGCGCGTTCCCGGCCCTGGCAGGCAATCGGCTTGAGCAGGTGAACTTCCACCTCGCCGCAATCGTTGCTGAACAGACGCATCAGGTGCGACAGCAGATCATCGTCGCCAATGAACGGTGCCAGCGAATCAATCTCGCCATTGCGCAAATAACGGATCGCCACCGGTTGCAGCTTCACCTCGGAATCAATCGCCGCCGACAGCAGACGACCATGAAAGGTGCGCAGCGAACGGCCGTCGGTGGTGGTGCCTTCCGGGAACATCAGCAGCGGATGATCGGTTTGCAGGTGACGGGTCATCTGCTTGCGGATCAACTGGCTGTCGCCCGAGCCGCGACGGATGAACAGACTGCCGGCCTTCGCCGCCAGCCAGCCGGCCACCGGCCAGGTGCGCACTTCGGCCTTGGACAGAAACGACAGCGGTGTGAGCATCCCGAGCAGCGGAATGTCAGTCCACGACACATGGTTGCTGACCCACAGCATCGGCTGCTTCGGCAGCTCGCCATGGACGGTCACGCGAAAGGGCAGGGCATTGCTCAGGCGCGCCATGAAAAACCGCGACCAGCGCTGCCGGCGTTGCATCGAATGGGCCAGACCCAAACGCTCGAAAACCCCGAAGACACTGGCCATGCTCAAGCCCAGCGTCACCACCAGCAGCACTCGCGCGATCCGCGCGTACACCCGCAGCCGGCTCATCACACGGCCGCCTTGAAGTGCTTGGCGTAGCGTGGGCAGAGTTCGTCGCGCTTGAGCAGGATGAACACGTCGGCGACCTGGAAGTCTTCGTCCCAGCACGGCTCGCCGCAGATCTTCGCGCCCAGGCGCATGTAGGCCTTGAGCAGCGGCGGCATTTCGGCGATCACGTTCGACGGAATATCCAGGGTTGGCAACGGATTCTTCGGCTCGGCGCGCAGGTGTTCGGTGCATAGATAGCGTTCGCGCAGGCGCTGCATGATCGCGTGGGCCTGCACGCCGCCGTCCTGCATCGGAATGCTCGCGCAGCCCATCAGGTAGCTGTAGCCGCCCTGATTGAGGACTTCGGCCAGTTCGCCCCAAAGCACGGCGATGGTGCCGCCGTTGCGGTAGGCCGGGTCGACGCAGGTGCGACCGATTTCCAGGATCGGGCCTTGCAGGCCGGCGAGGCCGTGCAGGCTGAATTCTTCTTCGCTGTAGAACTTGCCCAGGCTGCTGGCGGCGGTGTGATCGAGCAAACGGGTGGTCGCCACCAGGCGCCCGGTGTTCAGGTCACGCACGCCGATGTGGCTGCAGTGAACATCATAGTCGTCCATGTCCAGACCCAGCTCCGCGCCGTTCAGCTTGGCGTTGAACTCGCCGCTGAACACGTTGAAGCGCAAGGCCTGGGCTTGCTGCAAGGCCTCGGCGCCGATCAGGCGTTCGGCTTGCAGGCGGCGTTCATTGCCGGTGTCGCTGATGCGGGCGATCTGAGTCATGTGAATCTCCGTACGGGCCTTGAACCCGTCATGGGTTGCAGCCGATCGACTTTCTTTATGCAGCCGTGTTGTGCAAAGTCAGGCTATGTAGCCCCGGTGTCATCGCCATGAATGTTTGGTGATGCTTATATGACAGCCCACAAGGAGCCTCCGATGACCTGGTCGACCCTGCTTGAATGCCGCGAACGCCTGCCCGCCGTTGCCGATCTGGCGGAGGGCTTCGCCACGTTGCTGTATCAACTGGGCAGCGTGACGCCGTTCGAACTGGCCGTGGCGGGAGGGCGGCGAATGGCGACGCCGGGGCTGGCGTTTCTGGTGGGGTATCAAGCGGCGTTGCGCATGCTCTGGCCGAGCGCGCCGCCGAGCCTCGGCGCGATGTGTGCGACCGAGCAGCGCAGCCTGCGCCCGGCGGACATGCAGACCCGGCTCACGGATCTGCGCCTCACCGGGCAAAAGGATTTTGTCACTGCCGGCGATGCGGCGGACTGGCTGCTGATCGCCGCCCGCAGTGAGCAGCCCGGCGAATCACCACGCCTGAGCCTGGCGGTGGTTTACCCCGGCGAGCCCGGTGTGCGAGTGGAAAAACTGCCGGCGCTGCCATTGATGCCGGACATCAGCCATGGCCGCTTGTACCTCGACGAGGCTCTGTGCGAACTGCTCGCCGGGGACGGTTGGGATGCCTACGTCAAACCGTTCCGCACCCTTGAAGACGTTTACGTATTGAGCGCGATGACCGCGTGGCTGTACGGCGTCGGTCAGGACAGCGGCTGGCCGCAGCCGCTGCAATTGCGCTTGCTGGCGCTGCTGGCCGGGTGCGCAGAAGTCAGTCGCCAGCCACCGAACAATCCGGCGGGGCATGTGTTGCTCGGCGGCTTGTTTGCGCAGTTCGACGGGCTTAAAGAGGAAGTCGATCAGGCCCTGCGTGACGGCGATCCTGAGTGGGCGGCGATGTGGCAGCGCGATCAATCGGTCATGCAACTGGCGGCGGGTGCGCGGGCCAAACGCCTGGCCAAGGCTTTGGGGGCAAACCAAAACACATCTGTCATGAACGCCGGCTAGTCTTCTCAGGTTCATTCCCAGAGCCCTCGCCATGTTCAAAGGCCTGTCCCTGTTTCTGTTGCTGATCAGCTTCACGGTTCAGGCCGAACAATGGCCGGCTGACGACTGGCCGACCGGCCCGAAACTCAACGGCCCGGCCGTCGAGGCACTGGAGGCCTATGCCTTCCCGACCCGCGATGACAACACCCGCAAAGGCATCCGCACCGACGCCTTGCTGGTCATCCGCGACGGCCAGGTTATCTACGAACGCTACGCCGCCGCGACCACCGCCGACACCCCGCACCTGACCTGGTCGATCAGCAAAAGCCTGATGGCCACGGTGTTGGGCGTGGCCTACGGCGAAGGTTTGTTCAAACTCGATGACCCGGCCGCGAAATATTACCCGGTGCTGGAAAAACACCCGGCCATCACGATCAAGGATCTGCTGCACTGGGCCTCGGGCATCGACTGGCAGGAAGATTACGAATATGCCCCGCTGAAATCCTCGGTGGTGGCCATGCTCTACACCCGTGGCCACCGCGACATGGCCGCCTTCACTGCCGATCACGACAGTTACGCGCCAGCGGGTCAGGCGTTCCGCTATTCCAGTGGCGACAGCAATCTGTTGGCCGCCGCCCTGAAAACCATCGTCGACCCGCAACGTTATCCGGACTACCCGTGGACAGCGCTTTTCGATCCCTTGGGCATTCGCCACGCCACGTGGGAAACCGATGCCACGGGCACCTTCGTCGCGTCTTCCTACGCTTACCTGACGGCACGGGATCTGGCGCGAATCGGCCTGCTGATGGAACGGGACGGACGCTGGAACGACCGGCAATTGCTGCCCGGGGATTGGGTCGCTTTCAACCGCCAACCCTTTGCCGGCTACAAGGTCCATCAGGACGAAGCCGTGCCCGGCGGCCACTGGTGGCTCAATCGCCCGGCGGACGGCGCCGCCTCGCCATGGCCCGACGCACCGCCCGACACCTTCGCCGCCCTCGGCCACTGGGGCCAGGCTCTGTACGTGATCCCCAGCGAAAAACTGGTGATCGTTCGCTATGCCGATGATCGCGACGGCAGCTATAGCCACAACGAATTGCTCAAGCGTGTGCTGGGGGCGGTGCGGCCATGAAACTGTTCAGACAAATCCTGCTGGTGCTCCTGATCGTGCTGCTGGGCTGGGGCTGGCACGAGCGCGAAAACCTGTGGGCCTTCCCGGACATCATCAGCGCCTACACCGCCAAGGAATATTGTTCGTGCCGTTATGTGATGAACAACGACGCCGAATATTGCCGGGGCTACGTGAAGCAGTGGCTGCCCAGCGAACTGACCGATGACCGCACGCAAAAAATCGTCACCGCCAGCGGCCTGGGACGCCGCAACAGCGCCCAGTGGCAAGGCGAACGCCAGGGCTGTCGCCTGCAACCCTGATCCGGTTCCACCCTGTGGAACCACATTCGATTGTCCTCTCGCGTGTCTCGCGGTTATCTGGCGGTGAGCACGACCTGCCGTTGATGTGTCGTGAATTCATAGCGAACAACAAGACCGGGAAACACCCGCGCGAGGAGAACCGTCATGCCCCGACATCAGCATATTCTGGCCTGGCTCAACGACGTGGCCGGCGACCTGCACGCCACCCGCCAGGACATTCACGCTCACCCTGAACTCGGTTTCGAGGAAAGCCGCACCTCGGCGCTGGTGGCCCGGTCGCTCCAGGAGTGGGGCTATGAAGTCCACACCGGCATCGGCAAGACCGGCGTGGTCGGCGTGCTGCGCAACGGCAGCAGCACGCGCAAACTCGGGCTGCGGGCCGACATGGATGCGCTGCCGATCATCGAGAACACCGGCGTCGCCTACAGCAGCCGCCATCAAGGCTGCATGCACGCCTGTGGCCACGACGGACACACCGCGATGCTGCTCGGCGCGGCGCGTTATCTGGCCGCGACCCGCCAGTTTGACGGCACCCTGACGCTGATTTTTCAGCCCGCCGAAGAGGGGCAGGGCGGGGCCGAAGCGATGCTCGCCGACGGTCTGCTCGAACGTTTTCCGTGCGATGCGCTGTTCGGCATGCACAACATGCCGGGCCTGCCGGCGGGGCATCTGGGCTTTCGCGAAGGGCCGATGATGGCTTCGCAGGACTTGCTCACGGTGACCATCGAAGGCGTCGGCGGTCACGGTTCGATGCCGCATCTGGCCGTGGATCCGCTGGTCGCTGCGGCCAGTGTAGTGATGGCTTTGCAAACCGTGGTCGCGCGCAACATCGATGCGCAGCAGGCGGCGGTGGTGACAGTCGGCGCATTGCAGGCCGGCGAAGCGGCGAACGTGATCCCGCAACAGGCGATCCTGCGCCTGAGCCTGCGTGCGCTGAATGCCGAGGTCCGCGAACAGACCCTCCATCGCGTGCGCTCGATCATCGAGTCCCAGGCCGAAAGCTTCGGCTGCACCTCGACCCTCGAACACCGCCCGGCCTATCCGGTACTGGTCAACCACACCGCTGAAACCGAGTTCGCCCGTCAGGTCGGCGTCGAACTGGTCGGCGCCGACGCCGTGGATGGCAACACCCCGAAACTGATGGGCAGCGAAGACTTCGCCTGGATGCTCCAGCGCTGCCCCGGCGCCTACCTGTTCATCGGCAACGGCGTGGCGCGGCCGATGGTGCATAACCCGGCCTACGACTTCAACGACGACATCCTGCTGACCGGCGCGGCGTATTGGGGCGCGCTCACCGAGAGCTGGCTCAAGCCGGCCTGATTTCTTCACTTTTTGCTGCCGCTGGAACGCAGGTGCGCACGTGCCTGCGTGGTCAATCTACAGCTTCTGGAGAATCCCCATGCAGCCTTCGAACGCAGGCGTTTCGCGTACCCGGCAAGTGGTCGCCGCCGTCATCGGCAACGCCCTGGAATGGTACGACTTCATCGTTTATGGCTTTCTGGCGAGCATCATCGCCCGGCAATTTTTCCCGTCCGACGACGACTACGCTTCGCTGCTGATGGCGCTGGCGACGTTCGGCGTCGGCTTTTTCATGCGTCCGGTGGGCGGCATCCTGCTCGGCATCTACTCCGACCGCAAAGGGCGCAAGGCCGCGATGCAGATGATCATCCGCCTGATGACCGTGTCCATCGCCCTGATCGCTTTCGCACCCAACTACGCCGCTATCGGCATGGGTGCGCCTTTGCTGATTGTGGTGGCGCGGATGCTTCAGGGCTTTGCCACGGGCGGTGAATATGCGAGCGCCACGGCGTTTCTGGTGGAGAGCGCGCCGGCCCATCGCAAGGGTTTGTACGGCTCGTGGCAACTGGTCGGGCAATGCTTGGCGGTGTTCAGTGGCGCGGCGATGGTGGCGCTGGTCACGCATCTGTTTTCCCCCGAAGCGCTGGACAGTTGGGGCTGGCGGATTCCGTTCGTGCTCGGCCTGTTGATCGGCCCGGTGGGCTTGTGGATTCGCAAGCACATGGAAGAACCGGAAGAGTTTCTTGAAGCGCGCAAGAAGGCCAAAGGCGCCGCGCCCGGCCTGTGGCAAGTGCTGCGTGAACATCGCCGCAGCCTGCTGGTGTCGATGGGGCTGGCGTGTGGCGCGACGGTGTCGTTTTACGTGGTGCTGGTAAACATGCCGACCTTCGCCCACAAAAGCCTCGGCCTGCCGCTGGATCAGGTGTTGCTGGTGCAGATGCTCGCGGTGGGGCTGATGACCGTGGTGATTCCGTTCTCCGGTGCACTGTCGGATCGCCTCGGTCGGCGGCCGGTGCTGATGGCCTTCACCCTGGCATTCTTCGTCATGGTCTACCCGCTGTATATGTGGGTCGCGGCGGCGCCTTCGATCGAGCGCCTGCTGGTGATGCAACTGTTGCTGTGCACGGCGATTGGCGGGTTCTTCGGCCCGGCCCCGACCGCGCTGGCCGAGCAGTTCCCGATTGAAGTTCGCTCCACTGGCGTGTCGGTGGCCTACAACGTGGCGGTGATGGTGTTCGGTGGTTTCGCGCCGCTGATCGTCACCTGGCTGAGTAAAGTTCTGAACACCCCGGTGGCGCCGTCGTTCTATGTCTTGTTCGCTTGCCTGTTGACCCTGCTCGGTACTTACTGTTTGCAGGAGGCCCCGCGTGCGAAGAAACCCGTTGCGCTCAACCTGGGAGTGAAACCGTGAGTCCGTTAGCCATTGATCCGATTGTCGCCCTCGACGCCGATGCGCTGTCCCGGGCGATCCATGCCCGCAAGGTGTCGTGCCGCGAGGTGATGCAGGCGTATCTGACGCACATCGACCGCTTCAATCCGGCGGTCAACGCGCTGGTGTCGCTGCGCCCGCAAGACGTGCTGCTGCGCGAGGCCGATGAATGCGACCGGCAACTGGATCGCGGCGAGTCCCGAGGCTGGATGCACGGCATGCCCCAGGCGATCAAGGACCTGGCGGCCACTGCCGGATTGCGCACGACCCTCGGCTCGCCGCTGTTCGCCGAGCAAGTGCCGCAGCACGATGCGATCAGCGTGGCGCGGGTTCGCGACTGCGGGGCGATCATCATCGGCAAGAGTAATGTCCCGGAATTCGGCCTCGGCTCGCAGACCTACAACAGCGTGTTCGGTACCACCACCAACGCCTACGATCCGGGCCTGATCGCCGGCGGCAGCAGCGGCGGGGCGGCGGTGGCGCTGGCCCTGCGTCTGCTGCCGGTGGCCGACGGCAGCGACATGATGGGCTCGCTGCGCAACCCGGCGGCGTTCAACAACGTGTTCGGTTTCCGCCCGTCCCAGGGCCGTGTGCCTCACGGCCCGATGCCGGAAGTGTTCGTCCAGCAACTGGCCACCGAAGGTCCGATGGGGCGCACGGTCACCGACGTCGCACGATTGCTCTCGACCCAGGCTGGCTACGATGCGCGAGTGCCACTGTCGCTGGCCGATGAACCACGGGATTTCGGGCTGGATCTGCACCAGGACTGCAACGACCTGCGCCTCGGCTGGCTTGGCGATTACAATGGCTATCTGCCGATGGACGATGGCGTGTTGAGCCTGTGCGAATCGGCGCTGGCGGATTTCAGTGCATTGGGTTGCCACGTCGAGGCCTGCCAGCCGGACTTTTCCATGGAACGCCTGTGGCAAACCTGGCTCACGCACCGGCATTTTCTGGTGCAGGGCAGCCTCGGCGCCGCCTATGCCGACCCGCAAAAACGGACGTTGCTCAAACCCGAAGCGCAATGGGAAATCGAAGGCGGTTTGCGTCTGACCGCTGCCGAGGTCTATCAGGCATCGGTCGCTCGCAGCGAGTGGTATCGCGCCGTGAGCGAGTTGTTCGAGCGTTACGATTTCCTGCTGTTGCCCACCGCCCAGGTGTTCCCTTTTGATGCACGGCAACTGTGGCCGCGAGTCGTCGGCGGGCAGACCATGGACACCTATCACCGCTGGATGGAAGTGGTGATCGGCCCGACCCTGGCGGGGCTGCCGAGCATCAGCGTGCCGGTGGGTTTCAACCCGGCCGGGCTGCCGATGGGCCTGCAAATCATCGGCCCGGCCCGGGCGGATCGGGCGGTGCTGCAACTGGCCTATGCTCATGAGCAACTGACCCGCTGGGTCGAGCGGCGACCGCCGGCATGCCTGCAATCGGCCTGAGCGGCCCGCATCTTGCTGGGCGAAGTGATCTTTGATCCGCATCCATGGAGGTCGAACATATGGGCAGCAAGGCAGACACCGGCAGCGTGCGCTCGGTCGAACGGGCGCTGGCCATCGTCGAATTGCTCGGCGAGCATCAGGCGTTGGGGCTGGAGGAATTGCATTACCTGACGACCCTGCCCAAGGCCACGGTGTCTCGGATGCTCGCGACCTTGCAGGAGCAGGGCTGGATCTATCGTGGCCTCAGCGACCGCCGCTACCGCTTGTGCGCCAAACGGCTGTTCGGTGATCGTCAGCAACGTTTCAAGCGTCATTTGGTGGAAAGTGCGGCGCCGATGCTGCTGGAGCTGAGCGAGCGCACCGGACTGGTGGCGGATCTGTCGTGCTTCGACGGCGAACGGGTTGAAGTGATGGAAAGTGCGATCCCGCAGGTGTTGCGCAAGCGCTATCCAACCAACTGCCAGATCGTCGGCCATCACGCGAGCCTGTTTCATTCGGCAATGGGCCGGGCGCGCCTCGGCGAACTCGACAGCCAGGACGTGAAACGTCTGGCCGAGCGCGAACGGTTGGCGGATGACGGTGTATTGCAGGCCACCGAACAAGCTTTGCATCAGGGCTTTGGCCAGCGCACCGAAGGTTACTGGGAGTATCCGGTGCGCCTGCCGTTCCTGATTCGTGCGGTGGCGTTGCCGATCCGTGCGCAAGGGCGGCTGGTCGGCAGCATGGCGCTGCACTGGCCGATGGATCAGGCGCCGGTGGAGCGGGTGCTGAGCCTGCACCTCAACAGCCTCGCATCGACTATCGGCGAGGTGCAGCAGGCGTTGGCCTGAGCGTTTGCAGAGACTGACAGCTTGCAATAACGCCACGGCCAGTTAAGGTTCGTGCAGGTTTATCGGCCCCACGAGTCTTCAATGTTCAACCGTACTCTGTGCAACGCCTTCGCCGGCCTGCTGCTGGGCGCCGCCGCGCTGCCGGCCCAGGCCAACTGGTATCTGGACGGCGAGTCGTCGCGGCTGTCGTTCGTCAGCACGAAAAACACCAATATTTCTGAAGTGCAGCGCTTTCTGGTGCTGCATGGCAAGGTCGATCCCGATGGCCGCGCCGAAGTCGAGGTCGAACTGGACTCGATCAACAGCGGCATCCCGCTGCGCGATGAGCGCATGCGCAAGGAACTGTTCCAGATCGAGCAATTCCCCGAAGCGACCATCACCACCCAGATCGACCTGCGCCCGATCAATGATCTGGCCCCCGGGGCGCAGCTTGAATTGCGCCTGCCGCTGACCGTCAACCTGCACGGCAAACAGCATGAATACCCCGCCGAACTGCTCGCCACTCGGCTTGATGACCGACGCTTTCAAGTGGTGACGCTGGAACCATTGGTGATCAGCGCCGAGGATTTCGATCTGCTGCCGGGCCTGGAAACCTTGCGCAACATGGCCGGCCTGTCGGCCATCAGTCTGTCGGTGCCGGTGGGTGCGGTGCTGATCTTCACGGCGCGCTGACATGCGCGGCGCAGTGTTCCCGTGGCGTGACGGCAACCGCTTCGAACTGTTGATCGACGGCCCGCAGTTCTTTCCGCGCATGCTTGAGGAAATCGCCCGCGCCTGTGAGCAGATCGAACTGGAGCTTTATCTGGTGGAGGCGGGTGCCTGCGCCGAAGCCGTGGTTCAGGCGCTGGTGCTGGCGGCCGAGCGGGGCGTGCGGGTGCGTTGCCTGTTCGATGATTACGGCAGCCTCGCCTTCACCCTCACGTTGCGCCGGCGGCTGACCGGTGCCGGGGTCGAATTGCGTTTTTACAATCGGCTGAACTGGCGGCGCTGGGTCGGCAATTTCTATCGCGATCATCGCAAGCTGTTGCTGGTCGACCAGCGTCTGGCGGTGGTCGGCGGCACCGGGGTCACCGATGAGTTCTGGACGCCGGGCCACGACACCAGCGAATGGCACGAGGTCATGGTGCAGATCACAGGCCCCTTGGTGCTCGACTGGCAATTGCTGTTCGACCGCCAATGGATCGCCAACCGCCATCGCCGGGCCTGGCGGCCCAACGCGCATTTCGGCCTACCGCGATTGCCCCGAGTGCCGGACACGGGCGAGGGCATGGGCCGCGTGGCTTATGCCGATGCTCGCCAGCATCGCGACATTCTGCAATCGCTGTTCCGCGCCCTGAACAGCGGCCAGAGGCGTATCTGGCTGGCCACGCCGTACTTCCTGCCGACCTGGAAAATCCGCCGCTCCCTGCGCAAGGCCGCCGCCCGCGGGCTCGATGTGCGCCTGCTGCTGACCGGGCCGCGCACCGATCACCCGTCGGTGCGTTACGCGGGGCATCGTTACTACCCGCGCCTGCTCAAGGCCGGGGTGAAAATCTTCGAATACCAGCCGTGTTTCCTGCACCTGAAAATGGTGCTGGTGGACGATTGGGTGAGCATCGGTTCGTGCAATTTCGATCACTGGAACCTGCGCTTCAACCTTGAAGCGAATCTGGAAGCGCTGGATCCGTCACTGACGGCAGCGGTGGTGGCGAGTTTCGAGAAAGACTTCGGCCTGAGTCAGCAGGTGAGCCTGGAGGAATGGCAGCGCCGGCCGCTGTGGCGGCGGGTGAAGCAGCGGATCTGGGGCTGGGTGGATCGGGTGGTGGTCAACCTGCTCGACAGACGCGGCTAGTCGTTACACCTCAAAACCAAATGTGGGAGCGAGCCTGCTCGCGATAGAGGTCCGACAGACAACATAGATATTGAATGTCATGGCCTCATCGTCGGATCGCCGCCCGGAGCAGGCTCGCTCCCACAGGTTTTTGCAGTGTGAAAACTGTTACAGCAATTCAAAGCTCTGCTGCGTCACGTCCTGGGAATCCAGGCCGATCTGCACGTTGAACTTGCCAGGCTCGGCCGCGTACTTGAGCTGGGCGTTGTAGAACTTCAGGTCATCTTCGGTGATGGTGAAGTGCACGACCTTCTGCTCGCCCGCCTTGAGCATGATCTTCTGGAAGTTCTTCAGCTCCTTGACCGGACGGATCATCGAACCGGTGACGTCCTGGATGTACAACTGCACCACGGTTTCGCCGTCACGCTTGCCGGTGTTTTTCACTGTGACGCTGGCGTCGAGCTTGCCGGTGGCGTTCAGGGTGGTCGACGACAGCGCCATGTCACTCAAGCTGAAATCGGTGTAGCTCAGGCCGAAACCAAACGGAAACAGCGGCCCGGTCGTGTCATCGAAATACTGCGAGGTGTAGTTGCCCGGTTTGCCCGGCGTGAACGGCCGGCCAATGCTCAGGTGGTTGTAGTAGGTCGGGATCTGGCCCACGGAGCGCGGGAAGGTCACCGGCAGCTTGCCCGACGGGTTGTAGTCGCCGAACAGCACGTCGGCGATGGCGTTGCCGCCCTCGGTGCCGCTGAACCAGGTTTCCAGAATCGCGTCGGCCTGTTCTTTCTCTTCGAGGATGGTCAGCGGACGGCCGTTCATCAGCACCAGCACCAACGGCTTGCCGGTGGCTTTCAGGGCACGGATCAGCTCACGCTGGTTCTCCGGGATGTTCAGGTCGGTGCGGCTCGACGATTCGTGGGACATGCCACGGGACTCGCCCACGGCCGCGACGACCACGTCAGCGTCTTTGGCGGCTTTCACCGCTTCGTCGATCAACACATTGGCCGGACGCGGGTCATCGACCACTTCCGGGGCGTCGAAGTTGAGGAAGTTCAGGTAGTCGAGAACCTTCTTGTCGCTGGTGATGTTGGCGCCACGGGCGTAGATCAGGTTCGCCTTGTCGCCGATTACATTGCTCATGCCGTCAAACAGGGTCACCGACTGCGCCGGACGACCGGCGGCGGCCCAACTGCCCATCATGTCGATCGGGGCCTTGGCCAGCGGGCCGACCAGCGCGACTTTCGCGGCTTTCTTCAGTGGCAGGGTTTCGTTCTGGTTTTTCAGCAGCACCAGGCTGCGGCGGGCCACTTCACGGGCGTCGGCGCGGTGCAGGCGACTGTCGGCGTAGGTGTCCGCCGGATCGTCTTCGGCCTTGCCGATGCGCAGGTACGGATCCTTGAACAGGCCCATGTCGTACTTGGCGGCGAGGACTTCACGCACGGCGTTGTCGATGTCCTTCTGTTCGATCTCGCCGGACTTGAGCAGCCCCGGCAGCTCTTTGCCGTACAGGGTGTCGTTCATGCTCATGTCGATGCCGGCCTTGATTGCCAGCTTCGCCGCTTCGCGACCGTCGCGGGCCACGCCGTGCTTGATCAGCTCGAAGATCGCGCCGTGGTCGCTGACCGCCAGGCCCTTGAAGCCCCAGTCCTTGCGCAGCAGGTCATTCATCAGCCAGGTGTTGGCGGTGGCCGGGATGCCGTTGATCGAGTTCAGCGCGACCATCACGCCGCCGGCGCCGGCATCGATTGCCGCGCGATACGGTGGCAGGTAGTCCTGGTACATCTTCACCGGGCTCATGTCGACGGTGTTGTAGTCGCGACCGCCCTCGACCGCGCCGTACAGGGCGAAGTGCTTGACGCTGGCCATGATGCTGTCGGCTGCGCTCGGCGTGTCGCCCTGATAGGCCTTGACCATCACTTTGGCGATGCGCGAAGTCAGGTAGGTGTCTTCACCGAAGCCTTCGGAGCTGCGGCCCCAGCGCGGGTCGCGGGAGATGTCGACCATCGGCGCGAAGGTGATGTCGAGGCTGTCGGATGCCGCCTCTTTGGCGGCGATGCGCCCGGACTGGCCGATGGCGTCCATGTCCCAGCTCGACGCCAGGGCCAGCGGAATCGGGAAAATCGTACGGTGACCGTGGATCACGTCGTACGCGAAAAACATCGGAATCTTCAGGCGACTGCGCATCGCCGCGTCCTGCATCGGACGGTTTTCCGGGCGGGTGATCGAGTTGAACGTACCGCCGATGTTGCCGGCGGCGATCTCTTTGCGGATCAGCTCGCGGGGCATTTCCGGGCCGATGCTGATCAGGCGCAACTGGCCGATCTTCTCGTCGAGGGTCATTTGTTTCATCAGGTTACTGATGAACGCGTCCTTGTTTTCCAGGGGGACCGGGGTCGTGGCGGCCAGTACCTGATGACTGGCCAGGCTGACGAACAGGCCCAGCAAACACAGCTTCTTCATGAATAGTTTTCTCAAGGGCCTAAACGGCGTTACAACACCGGCCAGCCAAAATTTAGGGAGCGACTATTGTTGTTCGGGTGCTGATTCAGAAAACGACAGCCGAATGTACGTCGAAAGTTTCGGCGACGTGATCGCGCAGGGCCTCTTTTTAGCCCATCGGCCCGCCGCAATCCAGTGGCGCGGGCGATTATGCCGTAACCGCCGGCTGAGAATGTTTCGCGATTCATTATTCATGAAATGTGCAAGGGAGCACCCGTCCGATGAATGTCAGTCCTGTCTACCGCTCGCGTTTGCAGGTCGCCACCCTGCTGATGCTGGCCACGTTGTTGACCGCTTGCGGCATCAACAACATTCCGACCCTCGACGAACAGGCCAAGGCCGCGTGGGGTCAGGTGCAGAATCAGTATCAGCGCCGCGCCGACCTGATCCCCAACCTGGTGGAAACCGTGAGGGGCTATGCCAAACACGAGGAGGCCACGCTGACGGCGGTGGTCGAGGCCCGGGCCAAGGCAACGTCGATCCAGGTCGATGCCAGCACCCTCGACAACCCGGAAAAACTCAAGCAGTTCCAGCAGGCTCAGGATCAACTGACCGGTGCGTTGAGCCGGTTGATGGTGGTGTCCGAACGCTACCCGGACCTCAAGGCCAACCAGAACTTCCTCGCCCTGCAATCGCAACTCGAAGGCACGGAAAACCGCATCGCCGTGGCCCGTCGGGATTTCATCCTGGCGGTGCAGAAGTACAACACCGAAATCCGCACCTTTCCCGGTCGCCTCTGGCACAGCGTGATGTACAGCGACCTGCCGATCCGCGAGACCTTCGAAGCCACCAGCCCCGGCGCGGACAAGGCCCCGGAAGTGAAGTTCTGAGCCGGGGATGCCCATGCGTGTGCTGAAAATGGGCCTGGTGCTGATGCTGTGGCTGTTCGCCGTCAGCGCCCGGGCCGAGTTGACCTTCCCGGCGCTGACCGGGCGGGTGGTGGACGACGCGCAGATGATCGAGCCGTCGGTACGTGCGCAATTGAGCCAGCAGTTGCAGGCTCACGAACAGGCGACCGGCGAGCAGCTTGTGGTTGTGACGTTGCCGAACCTGCAAGGCGCCACCATCGAGGATTATGGCGTCGAACTCGGCCGGCACTGGGGCATCGGCCAGAAGGACAAGAACAACGGTGCCCTGTTGATCGTCGCCCGGGACGAGCGCAAATTGCGCATCGAAGTCGGCTACGGGCTGGAGGATCGCCTGACTGACGCGCAGAGTTCGGTGATCATTCATCAGGTCATCACGCCGTCGTTCAAGGCCGGCAATTACAGCAAGGGCATCAGCGACGGCGTGGCGGCGATGCTGGTGGTGCTGGGCGGCAATCCGCTGGACGAACCTTCCACGGTGTATGAATCGGCCGGCGATCCCGCGGACGATTTCGTCTCGCGGCACCCGGCATTGTTCGTATTTCTGGTGATGTTGTTCATCCTGACTGTTTTTGTCTGCCAGATGCTCGGTATCCTTCCCGCCGGCCGGGGCGGTTCCGGAGGAGGGGGCGGCTTCGGTGGTGGTGGTTTTGGCGGCGGCGGTGGAGGCGGGGGCTTCAGCGGCGGCGGTGGCAGTTTCGGCGGGGGCGGTTCCTCCGGCGGCTGGTGATAACAATAATGAGCAGGCACAACACGACATGGCATTACTGACTGAACACGAACAACGCAAGGTCGCCGAGGCCATCGCCCGGGTCGAGCGCGACACCGACGCCGAACTGGTGACGGTGCTCGCGGCCCGCGCCGACGACTACGCGTACATCCCGTTGCTGTGGGCCAGCCTGCTGGCGCTCGTGGTGCCGGGGATCGTGCATTACCTGACCGGCTGGCTGACGATGCACAGCCTGTTGCTGGTGCAGTGGGTCAGTTTTGTCGTGCTGTGCCTGGTGTTTCGTTTGCCCAAGGTCACCACTCATCTGGTCCCGCGCCACGTCCGGCACTGGCGCGCCTCGAACCTGGCGCGGCGGCAGTTTCTCGAACAGAACCTGCACCACACGGTGGGCAGCACCGGCATGCTGATTTTTGTCTGCGAGGCGGAGCGGTATGTGGAAATTCTGGTGGATGAAGGGATTTCCAAAAAACTGGATAACAAGAGCTGGGACTCGATTGTCGCGGTGTTTACCGAGCAGGTGCGTCAGGGGCAGACGTTGCAGGGTTTTGTCACTTGCATCGAGGCGTGCGGCGAGTTGCTCAAGGTGCATGTGCCGGTGACGCAGGTGAGGAATGAGTTGCCGAATCGGTTGGTGGTGTTGGGGTAGTTTCGGCAGTGTTGTAAGACTTGATATCGCAGCCCTCACCCCAGCCCTCCCGAAACGTCGGACCGCCCGGGGGGAGAGGGAGCCGATTGGGGGATATTGAGGAGATACACCGACTTGAACGATTGGCTTTGAATCCATAATCGACTCGATATTTCAGGTCGATGGATAGCGAAAGACATCTCGGTCGGCTCCCTCTCCCTCCGGGAGAGGGCTGGGGTGAGGGCCGCTTTTAAAAGCCGTTCGGTAAATAAGAGCGTGTCCCCAATCCCCATCCCCCCTAAACTAGCGTCCATTCCCGATTTGCCCGTCCGAGGCCGCTTTTTCCCATGTCCGTTACCGCTCCCTCCGCATCTGCCAAACCGGCGCCCGATCACCACGCCCGGTTCATCGAGTTGCTGCAAACCAGCCTCGAACAGAACGGCTTCATCAAACTGGTGCTGGCCAAGTACGTCGGCGAAGAAGCGGACCTGCAGCGGATCATCATCAAACCGGTGACGGTCAAGGCGCAGCCGTGCCTGTCGTTCGTCTATCGCTACAAGACCCGCGACATCACCAAGAATCTGCCGCTGTACGAAGCAGTGGCGACGATTGCCGGGCTGCTGCCGGCGGCGTTCAAAAATGCGCATTTGCTGGCGTTGACTGACGAAGCCCAGCTCGAATACAGCAAAAAGGGCAAGAGCTCGCTGTTCATGAGCAAGCCCCAGCAATTGCGTGAAGTGCCGTCTGCCGAGCATAACCGCGAGAAAAACCGCTTCCTCGATCTGAACCGGCCGTTCCTCAAGGATCTGGGTGTGACCAACGCGCAACACGAGCTGATTCCGGCGATGTCGCGCAAGTGGAAGCAGATCAACAAGTTCATCGAAGTCTTCAGCCATGCTTTGACTTCGTCACCGCTGGCTCTCGACAAACCGGTGCGGGTGGCGGATTTCGGTTCGGGCAAGGGTTACCTGACGTTCGCCATTCATGACTATTTGCGCAACACGTTGAAGGCCGAGGGCGAAGTCACCGGCGTCGAGCTGCGTGAAGAAATGGTCAACCTGTGCAACACCGCCGCGCAGAAGCTCGAACACCCGGGGCTGGTGTTCAAGTGCGGTGATGTGCGCAGTGTGGCGCCGAGCGAGCTGGACGTGATGATCGCCCTGCATGCCTGCGACATCGCCACCGATTATGCGATCCACACCGGCATCCGCTCCGGTGCCTCGATCATCATGTGCTCGCCGTGTTGCCACAAACAGATCCGCCTGCAGATCCAGAGCCCGGCGCTGCTCAAACCGATGCTGCAGTACGGTTTGCATCTGGGCCAGCAGGCGGAAATGGTCACCGACAGTTTGCGTGCGCTGTTCCTCGAAGCCTGCGGTTACGAGACCAAGGTGTTCGAGTTCATCTCCCTGGACCACACCAACAAGAACAAGATGATCCTCGCCGTGAAGCGCGCCGAGCCGGTGGACCCGACTCAACTGCTGGTGAAGATCCAGGAATTGAAAGCGTTCTACCAGATCAGCGAGCACTGCCTCGAAACCCTGCTGCTCGCTGACGGCCTGCTGAAGCTCAAGGCTTGAGCTGAACCCCGGCGGGTAACGTGCCCGGTTGAGCCGGGCGCACCGCGGTCTTGCGCCCGAGCATCACCGTCGCGATCACCCCGCAGGCGAACAGCCAGGTGATTGGTTCCACGTGTTCGCCGAAGAACAGCGCGGAAAACGCGATGGTGAAGAAGATCTGCAACAACTGGATCTGACTGACCCGGGCAATGCCCCCCATGGCCAGCCCGGCGTACCAGGCGAAAAAGCCCAGGAACTGCGAAAACAGCGCGACGTAACCGAAGGCCCACCAGGTTTTCGCCGACACCGCGCCCTGATGCTGCAACGCCAGGTACAGCACCGGGCCGATCAGCAGCGGCGTCGACAGCACCAGCGCCCAGCAGATCACCTGCCAGCCGCCCATCTCCCGGGCCAGACGCCCGCCCTCGGCATAACCCAGACCGCCTACCGCGATCGCACCCAACATCAGCAAATCACCGGCCTGAATGCTGCCGGCGCCGGTATACAACGCATAGCCCAGCACCAGCGCACTGCCCAGCGCGGCACAGGCCCAGAAGGCTTTCGACGGACGTTCATGGGACAGCCACGCGGCATACAGCGCCACGCACAGCGGCTGCAAACCGTTGACCAGCGCGCCGTGGGACGCCGGCAAGGTCTGCATGGCCCAGGCCGACAGCACCGGAAAACCGAGAATCACCCCGGCGATCACCAAACTCAGGCCTTTGACCTGCTTCCAGGTCGGCCACTTTTCCCGTCGCCACAACAGCAGCGCCGCTGCCGGAATCGCCGCGAACAACGCACGGCCCAGGCCATTGAGCAGCGGGTGCAGTTCCTGCACCACGATGCGGGTGAAGGGCAGGGTAAGGCTGAAAATCACCACGCCGAGCAGACCGAGGGCCATGCCGGTGTTTTCGCGCGAAGACATGAGGGCAACCAGATTCGAGGGTGGCAGGGAGATTCATTCATCTAGCCACAAACCACGGCAATCGGGCTGTTACAGCTGAGAGCAGAGTTATCCATACAGTTTGCGAACGCCATCGCGGTCCTTGGACTATTTTGAATACTCCTGTGCATTCACCAGAGGAGCCCTGCCCATGGCCGCGAAAAAGATTCTGATGCTGGTTGGCGATTACGTCGAAGACTACGAAGTGATGGTGCCGTTCCAGGCCCTGCAAATGGTCGGGCACACCGTCCACGCCGTTTGCCCGGACAAAGCCGCCGGCAAGACGGTGCGCACCGCAATTCATGACTTTGAAGGCGACCAGACCTACAGCGAGAAGCCCGGTCACCAGTTTGCCCTGAACTTTGATTTCGCCAAGGTCGATGCCAAGGACTACGACGCCCTGCTGGTACCCGGTGGCCGTGCGCCGGAATACCTGCGGCTGAACGAAAAAGTCCTGGAACTGGTGAGGGCTTTCGACAAGGCCGGCAAGCCGATTGCTGCCGTCTGTCACGGTGCGCAGCTGCTGGCGGCGGCGGGGATTCTCGAGGGACGCGAGTGCAGCGCCTATCCGGCCTGTGCCCCGGAAGTGCGTCTGGCCGGTGGCACCTACATCGACATCCCGGTCACGGACGGCCATGTCCAGGGCAATCTGGCCACGGCTCCCGCCTGGCCGGCGCACCCGAACTGGCTGGCCGGTTTCCTGGGGTTGCTTGGAACCAAAATCACCCTGTGACACATCGATAAGGAGAAACAGCATGTCCGGATGGTATGAGTTGAGCAAAAGCAGCAACGGCCAGTACAAGTTCGTGCTGAAAGCGGCGAATGCCGAAACCATTCTGACCAGCGAGCTGTACACCACCCGCACGGCCGCCGACAACGGCATCGCTTCGGTGCAGGTCAACAGCCCGCTGGACGAGCGCTACGAGAAGAAATCGACGAAGGACGGGCATCCGTATTTCAACCTCAAGGCTGCCAATCACCAGGTCATCGGCAGCAGCGAGTCCTACTCGTCCGACGCGGCGTGTGCCAAAGGCATCGCCGCCGTGAAGGCCAATGGGCCGACCAAGGTGATCAAGGATAAAACCCTGCCGGTGCTTTGAATCCAGCTCAAAACCCTGTGAGAGCGAGCTTGCTCCCACAGGGTTGGTGTGTACGTTGAACTCAGCTCAGGGTTTTGAGAATGGCCTGCAACTGATTGCGCCCGGCCTCGCTCAGCGGGAACACCGGCAACCGCGGATCGCCGACTTCCAGATCGGTCAGTCGCAGCCCGGCCTTGATCGTCGCCGGCAAGCCGCCCTTGAGGATGAAGTCCAGCAGCGGTAACTGGCGGTAGAACAGCTCACGCGCCTTGCCCAGATTCCCCGCCAGCGTGGCTTCGTACAAATCCAGGTTGAGTTGCGCAATCAGGTTCGGCGCCGCCGTGCACCAGCCTTTCGCCCCGGCGGCGAACGCTTCCAGCGCCAGCGGATTGCAGCCGTTGTAGAACGGCACCCGGCCTTCGCCGAGCAGTTGCAGCTTGTGCATACGCTGGATGTCGCCGGTGCTCTCCTTGACCATGGTCACGTTTTCCACGCCGTTGACGATGCGCAGGATCAGCTCCACCGACATGTCGGTGCCGCTGGTGGCCGGGTTGTTGTAGAGCATGATCGGCACGCCGATGTTGTCGCCGATGGCGCGGTAGTGGGCGAGGATTTCCGCCTCGGTGAGTTTCCAGTAGGACGCCGGCAGCACCATCACCACATCGGCGCCGTGAGCTTCGGCAAAGCGTGCGCGACGCACCGCTTTGGCGGTGGTCAGGTCGGATACGCTGACCACGGTCGGCACCCGTTTGGCCACGTGTTTGATGCTGAACTCGGCGACCTGGTCCCACTCCGCATCGCTCAGGTAAGCGCCTTCGCCGGTGCTGCCCAGTGGCGCGATGGCGTGGACGCCGCCGGCGATCAGACGGTCGATGGAGCGGCCGAGGGCCGGCAGGTCAACGCCTTCGCCGTTGGCGCCGAACGGGGTGATGGTGTAGCCGATGATGCCGTGAATGTTGGACATGTGAGTGCTCCGCAAGGATGAGGTGTTCAGTTCAGGCAATCGGCGTGCTGACGCAGGTTCTGCCGGGCGTAGTAGTTGAATGCAGCGGCGTGGCGTTTGGGTTTCGAGACCCAGTCATGGGCCTCGCGACCCAGCTCGGGGATGATCGGCTTGATCGTCCCGGCAGCCATCGCCAGCAATTGCAGCTTGGCGGCGCGCTCGATCAGTTGCGCGATGACACAGGCTTCCTCGATGGTTGTGCCGGTGGACAGCTGCCCGTGGTGGGAAAGCAGGATCGCCCGTTTGTCGCCCAACGCACCGGCAATCAACTCGCCTTCTTCGTTGCCCACCGGCACACCCGGCCAGCCTTCAAGGAACGCGCAATCGTCGTACAGCGGGCACAGGTCCATGTGGGAAATCTGCAGCGGCACTTCCAGCATCGACAGCGCGGCAATGTGCGTCGGGTGAGTGTGAATGATGCAGTTCACGTCCGGCCGGGCGCGGTACACCCAGCTGTGGAAACGGTTGGCCGGGTTGGCCATGCCGTGGCCTTCGAGCACTTCCAGGTCTTCGTTGACCAAAAGCAGATTGCTCGCGGTGATTTCGTCGAAGCCCAGGCCCAGTTGCTGCGTGTAGTAAGTGCCCGGCTGCGGGCCACGGGCGGTGATTTGCCCGGCGAGGCCCGAATCGTGGCCGTTCTCGAACAGGATCCGGCAGGTCAGGGCCAGCTTTTGCCGGTCTGTCCACGTATTATCCGCCAGGGTTTTTTGCATCTGGGTCAGCGCTTGCTTGACCAGTTGGTCTTTGGGTAGTGCTAATGTCTTGGCCATATCCGTGTCCTGTGGTGGTTGCCATGGATGACACTCGAGAGGCTATATGACACTTTGTGTCATTGGCAAGGACAAATCGTCTTTCCTTTGCTGGATTAATCGCTTCGCATGTCTATCCGTTTGAAATTATTGAGAAAAAAACTTGGCGTAACCCTTGAGGCGCTGGCCGAGAAATCCGGCATGACCAAGAGTTATCTGTCGAAGGTCGAGCGCGGGTTGAACACGCCGTCGATTGCCGCCGCGCTGAAACTGGCCAAGGCGCTGAACGTGAAGGTCGAAGAGCTGTTCTCCGAAGACAACGTCAGCCTCGACAGCTACAGCCTGGTGCGCAGCCACGAACGTCAGTCCCTGGCGGCCAACGATCACAGCCCGGGTTACGCGGTGCTGGCCCATCAGGTCAGCGAACGCAGCCTGCTGCCGTTCATCATCTATCCGCCGACTGAATTCACCGACAAGACCTTCAAGGAACACTTGGGCGAGGAGTTTTTGTTCGTTCACGAAGGCCGGGTCGAAGTGGACTTCATGAACGAACGGGTGTTGCTGGAGCGGGGGGACGCGCTGCACTTCAATGCGCAGAAACCGCACCGGATCCGCTCGGTGGGCGAGGAGCAGGCGCAGTTACTGGTGGTGGTGCACAGCCGCGAGGAGTGATCAGACCTCGACCGGCACCGACAGCTTTGGATTGCCCAACGCATGGCTCTTCGAGTCATAGAACCGCAATCGGGCGCCCGTGCCCTCGAACACCTTCGCGTAGTGGCGCTTCTGGTGCTGGATGAACGCCGCGCTGCGCGGGTAGATCGAGATCGCCACGGTCTTCGGTTTCGCCAGCCGCAGCGCCCGGACTACGTGCGCATCCTGCTCGCCCAGGGCATGGCCGAAGATGCACAGACTGTCGCCGTGCGCGAGCAGTTGGTCGTAGCAGAACGACAGGTAATCGGAACTGCGGATGGTCTTGAGCTTGTCCGCGCTCGGCCCTTCGTTGACGAACAGTGGCACGTCATCGAGGGTCTTGATCGTGTTGTTGATCGCGAAACTGCCCAGCAGCGTGCCCTCGGTGGCGGTCAGTTTGCGGGCGGTGCCGTCCTGGTTGCGTACCAGATGCAGGCCGCCGTGCAGGTACAGCAAACGTGGTTTTTCAGTGCTGCTTTCGCACAGATCGAAGCTGGCGTCGGGGCCGTTGAACAGGTCGTCGATGGCCTCGCCCTGGTGTTGCAGGGCCCAGTAGTTGAGCAGGTCGTAATTGGTGGTGAACACCGTGCGGTAACTCGCCAGTTCGCGGTTAAGAATGCTCAGGGTCGAGGCTTCGACCAGTCGCCACGGAATATGCAAATCGTGGACGGCGTTGATCAGCGCCTCCTTGATCGCGTAGTAGCGATTGCGCGGCGCGGCCGAGCTGACGGCCAGTGCCTTGTTGACCCGGCTGGTGGTTTTCAGCGCGCCGAGCACCTGCTCGAAGCTGCGCGTGTGCAGGGCGTCGAACACGCTCAGTTCCGACGGGCTCAACGGTTTTTCTTCCACCGTGCGGGCGTTTTCGAACAGCGAGTCGTAGCCGAAATCGTCCCACACCGCGCGACTGGCGCCGTTGCCCAGCAGCAGGCCACTGAAGTCGGTGGTGGCGCGCAACGCGTTCCAGTCTTCGAGTGTGGCGTCGACATCCAGAAAATCGGTCATTGCAGGGCACGTCTCAAAACAAAGGGGCAGATGGACGGCGACTTTATCACGAGCGGGCATTGAGCCAGATCAACATCCGCCGTGACCGATCAGTCGATCCTTTGCGCACCCGCCGAATTGCAAGCGTCGATTCGGCCCCAGTCAGGAGACGCGCCATGAGCAGCACCTTTTTCATTCCCGCGGTCAACATCATGGGCAGCGGCTGCCTTGATGAAGCCATGAATGCGATCCGCAACTACGGTTTTCGCAAGGCGCTGATCGTCACCGACGCCGGTCTGGCCAAGGCCGGTGTGGCGACGATGATTGCCGAGAAACTGGCGATGCAGGACATCGATTCGGTGATCTTCGACGGCGCCAAGCCCAACCCGAGCACCGCCAACGTCGAGTCAGGCCTGGCGCTGCTCAAGGAGAGTCGTTGCGACTTCGTCGTCTCCCTCGGCGGTGGCTCGCCCCACGACTGCGCCAAAGGCATCGCCTTGTGCGCCACCAACGGCGGGCAGATCCGCGACTACGAAGGTGTCGATCAATCGACCAAGCCGCAACTGCCGCTGATCGCCATCAACACCACCGCCGGCACCGCCAGCGAAATGACCCGGTTCTGCATCATCACCGACGAAACCCGCCACGTGAAAATGGCCATCGTCGACCGCAACGTCACGCCGCTGCTGTCGGTCAACGACCCGGCGCTGATGGTCGCCATGCCGAAAAGCCTGACCGCCGCCACCGGCATGGACGCACTGACCCATGCGATCGAAGCCTACGTGTCCACCGCTGCCAATCCGATCACCGACGCCTGCGCGCTGAAAGCGATGACCCTGATCAGCAACAACCTGCGTTTGGCGGTACGCGACGGCAGTGACCTGGCCGCACGGGAAAACATGGCGTATGCGCAGTTCCTCGCGGGCATGGCGTTCAACAATGCGTCCCTCGGCTACGTGCATGCGATGGCGCACCAGTTGGGCGGTTTCTACGATTTGCCTCACGGGGTGTGCAACGCGGTGTTGTTGCCCCATGTGCAGACGTTCAACGCATTGGTCTGCGCCGATCGCCTCACCGATGTGGCCCACGCCATGGGTGCCGACATTCGCGGCTTCAGTCCGGAGGAGGGCGCGCAGGCGGCGATTGCCGCGATCCGTTGTCTGGCCAAAGACGTCGACATCCCCGGTGGCTTGCGTGACCTTGGTGCCAAGTGCACCGACATCCCGGTACTCGCGGCCAACGCCCTGAAAGACGCCTGCGGTTTCACCAACCCACGGGCGGCGGATCAACGGCAGATCGAAGAGATTTTCCGCAGCGCGTTTTAAGCGGACTGACGATCGGGCGTGAACCTCGTGCAGAGCACCACGCCCAACGCCAGGACGCAGCACAGCAGCGCCAACGGCCACGGTCGAGCAGGTAGCAAGCAGGATGAGTCTGGGGTTCATGAGTCGTCCGTGAAGGTTCAGCGGTGGCGATGGCCGCTGTGAGTCAGTAACAGTCCGGTGATCAAATCACAGAAGTGATGGATCAGTGTCGATGCCATGTCGGCGCGCAGGGTCACGCGGATCGCGGCCTTGCCTTGGGCCACTACCGGGAAAAACACCGCGCTGGTGAAAAAGCCGTGTTCGGCCAGTTCAATGGCGATTCGATTGGCCAGAGCGGCCTCGCCGCAGTTGATCAGGCGGATGGCCATGGGACTGCCGTGCTGTTCGGTGCTCAAGAGGCTGTCGAACAGGCGAATATTGGCCTGGAGCCGAACCTGCAAGGCGCGCAGTTCGGCACTGCGATGCAACTGGATCGACGCAAGGCCCGCGCCGATGGCCGCGCAATTGAGGCTTTGCGACCAGTTGCTCGGCCCGCCGTAACGCTGGATCAACTTCCTCTGCCGCTCATTCCCGAGCATCACCAGACCACCGCTGGCCCCGAACGATTTGGCCAGCGAAGCGACGATCAGGCAATCCTCTTCCAGCGCCGGCATTCTTGGCCGTACAAGACCGGCGCCGTTGCTGCCGACCACCGACAGCGCGTGGGAATCATCGAGGTAAAGAAACAGGCCATAACGTTCCTTCAGGTACAGCAGACCGTCCAGATTGGCCACGCCGCCCATGCTGTAGGCCCCGTCGGCTATGTAGGCGACGGCGGTATGACGCTGGCACACCGATTCGAGAAAATCCATGTCGTTGTGGGGGCAGGTCAATACCTGGGTTTCGTCGGCGCAACTGGCTTTCAAGTGATTCATCGAATAATGCGCCAGGCGATCGAACACCATCACCGGCGGGCGGTTCTGGGTGAATACGCCGCTGGCCAGCAATGGCAGGATTCCGGCACTCGCGGCGCTGCAGGACAGACTGCTCAGGCACACAGCGCCGAACAGTTCCGACAGTTCGCTTTCGTACTGATCGAGCAGCGCCAGCTTGCAGCGGTTCTTCGAGTTGGCAACGCGCAGCGTGCCGGTTTCACGCAGCGCTGTGATAGCCCCCTCAAGCAGCGCGGGATGGTGATCGAGGCCCAGATAGGACGTGGTGCAAAAGTGATGGAGAGAGCGCCCGTGCTGATCGAGCCAGTGATTACAGCCTTTGACCTCGACGTTGAGGGCGGCGATTTTTCCAGCCTCCGCAGCCTCCCAATCGTGGTCTGCCAAAGCGATGACTTTGCGGTAATTGGAGAAAGTGTTGGCGGATTCCGACAGGTGATTCACAGGCAGCTCTCCTTGAGCAGGGCAATCCATGGGGTGTTGCAAATTGTGTGTGTTGCCAGACTTTACAGAGAGCCAGGCCAGGCCAGAATCGGATCCCTCCGCAAGTACTGAGCGATTTTGGAGTTTTGCTCGTAGGGCGCTACCGGAAAAGTTTGTAAGGCAATTGAGTGTCTGTCCGAAGAGCAATCCCGGCTATTCTGCCGACACAAACGACCCACGTTATCGAGCTTGCCATGCTGCAAAAAAGCCTGATCCGCCGCCTCGACCTGATCACCCTGCAACTGTTCGTCGCCGTCCACGAGGAAGGCACGCTGACCCGTGCCGCCTCCCGCGAGGCGATTGCCGTGTCGGCGGCGAGCAAGCGCTTGATGGAGCTGGAGGAAGCACTGGGCATCAGCCTGTTCGTGCGTCAGGCCAAAGGCATGACCCTGACCCCGGCCGGCGAAACCCTGTTGCACCACGCCCGGCAGATGTTGTTCAACGTCGAGAAAATGGGCCTTGAACTGGGCGAGCACAGCCACGGCGTGCGCGGCTATGTGCGGATGCTGGCGAACCTGTCGGCGATCATTCAGTTTCTCCCCGAAGACCTGCGCGATTTCGCCGCGCAACAGCCGCAGGTCAAGACCGACCTTGAGGAACGGCCCAGCGCCGGTGTGGTTCAGGGCGTGCTCGATGGCGTGGCGGATCTGGGCATCTGTTCCAGCGACAGCGACATCAAAGGCCTGCACAGCGTGCGCTATCGCCGCGACAAACTGGTGGTGGTGATGCTGCCCGAACATCCGTTGGCCGTGCGTGAATCCGTGGCCTTCAGCGAAACCCTCGACAGCGATTACGTCGGCCTGCACGCCGCCAGTTCGATCAACATGCGTACCCATGCCGCTGCGCGGCAGGCCGGCAAGGTATTGCGCATCCGCATTCATGTACCGGGCTTCGATGCGGTGTGCCGGATGGTCCAGGCCAACATGGGTATCGGCATCCTGCCGCAGCGCGCTTATGAGTTATTCGGTCGGGCGCTGGGGCTGCACGCGGTGCCGCTGACCGATGGCTGGTCGGATCGCGACCTGATCGTGGTGGTGCGTGACGAGGCCGGGTTGTCGCCGGTGAGCCGGATCCTGTTCGAACATCTGCGCACGGGCAGCTGAGCGTTCGCGTTTGGCGAACGCCCGTTGCCGAGTGACGGCTGGATTGCAGCCATGACGTTCCTCTAGCCTTGGCAGCAATTCCAAGAACAAGAGGTCCCCGCGATGACTGCCCCCTTGAGTGCAATCAAAGTGATCGAAATCGGCACCCTGATCGCCGCGCCGTTTGCCGCGCGCATGCTCGCCGAGTTCGGCGCCGAAGTGATCAAGATCGAAGCCATGGGGCAGGGCGACCCGCTGCGCAAATGGCGCAAGCTGCACGAAGGGACGTCGCTGTGGTGGTACCTGCAGTCGCGCAACAAGAAATCCCTGGCGCTCAATCTGAAGTCCGCCGAAGGCATCGAGCTGGTCAAGCAACTGGCGTGCGATGCCGACGTGATCATCGAAAACCTGCGTCCCGGCGCCCTGGAAAAACTCGGCCTGGGCTGGGACGTGCTGCACGCGCTCAACCCCAATCTGACCCTGGTGCGCATTTCCGGCTACGGCCAGACCGGCCCTTACCGTGACCGCCCCGGTTTCGGTGCGATCGGCGAGGCCATGGGCGGCATTCGCTACACCACCGGCACCCCCGGTTCGCCCCCGGCGCGGGTCGGCGTCAGCCTCGGCGACTCACTGGCTTCGCTGCACGCGGTGATCGGTGCACTGATGTCGCTGCTGCGGGTCAAGACCGGGCAGGGCGGCGGGCAGATTGTCGATGTGTCGCTGGCCGAAAGCGTGTTCAACGTCATGGAAAGCCTGGTGCCGGAATACGACATGCTCGGCCATGTCCGCGAACGCAGCGGCGGCGCGTTGCCGGGCATCGCACCCTCCAACACCTACCTCACGGCCGATGGCGCCTACGTGGTGATCGCCGGCAACAGCGACCCGATCTACAAGCGCCTGATGCAGGTCATCGGTCGGGATGATCTGGCCGAAGCCGAAGAGTTCGCCCACAACGACGGTCGTGCCGCGAAGAGTGGACTGCTCGATGCCGCCATCACCCACTGGACCAGCAGCCTGCCGATCCATGACGTACTGGCCGCACTGGAAGCCGCCGAAGTGCCGGCCGGCCGCATCTACTCGGTAGCCGACATCGTTGCCGATCCGCACTATCAGGCCCGGGACATGTTGCTCGACGCCGCGTTGCCCGGCGGGGCGACGGTGAAGATGCCGGGCATCGTGCCCAAACTCTCGGAGACCCCCGGCGGGGTGAACTGGTCGGGCCCCGGCCTCGGCCAGCACACCGATACCATCCTCGCCGGTCTGGGCCTGACCGCTTCGGACATCGAACGCCTGAAAAGCCAGGGGGTGGTGCAATGATCAGCGATTACTCGCAGACCCTGATCGTCCAGGAAGTCTCGCCCCGGGACGGCCTGCAAATCGAGCCGACCTGGGTCGAGACCGAAGACAAGATCGCCCTGATCGATCAACTGTCCCGGGCCGGATTCAGCCGCATCGAGGCCGGCTCGTTCGTCTCGCCGAAAGCGATCCCGGCCCTGCGCGATGGTGAGCAGGTGTTCAAGGGCATCCAGCGTCAGCCGGGGGTGATGTACGTCGCGCTGATTCCCAACCTCAAGGGTGCGCAACGGGCACTGGAGGCTGGCGCCGATGAACTGAACCTGGTGATGTCCGCCAGCCAGACCCACAACCTGGCGAACATGCGCATGCGGTGCGAAGCCTCGCTGGCGGCGTTCGGCGAGATCGTGACCTTTGCCAGCGGCTCGGGCGTACGGCTCAACGGCAGCATCGCGACGACGTTTGGTTGCCCGTTCGAGGGCGGGATCGACGAAGACCGCGTGCTGCAAATCGTCGAGGCCTATCAAGAACTCGGTATTCAGGGCATCACCCTGGCCGACACCACCGGCATGGCCAATCCGCGACAGGTCGACCGACTGGTGCGACGGGTGTTGCAGCGGGTTTCGGCGGCGGATCTGACCCTGCACTTTCACAACACCCGAGGCCTGGGATTGTGCAATGTGCTGGCGGCTTACGAAGCGGGCGCCCGGCGTTTCGACGCGGCGCTGGGCGGGCTAGGTGGCTGTCCGTTCGCGCCCGGCGCATCGGGCAACATCTGCACCGAAGACCTGGTGAACCTCTGCGACGAAGTCGGCATTCGCACCGGCATCGATCTGCCGTTGCTGCTGAAACTGTCCCGTGGACTGCCCGCGCTGCTGGGTCATGAAGTGCCCGGTCAACTGGCCAAGGCCGGACGCAATTGCGATCTGCACCCGATTCCCGGCTGATTTCACACGCTCACTGACAACCCCCGAACCAGACAACAAAAACAATCGGACGCCCACCGGCAGTCCGCCTGGAGAAAAACTATGAGCCTCAATGTAATGGAGGCGGGCGCAAGCTCGTCCGTCGATCACGACGCCGAAAAAGCCCTGGTCAGCAAGGTCGCCTGGCGCCTGATGCCGTTGATCATGGTCTGCTACCTGTTCGCCTTCTTCGACCGCATCAACATCAGCTTCGCCAAGTTCCAGTTGCAGGCCGACCTGAGCCTGAGCGACACCGCTTACGGTCTCGGGGCCGGGCTGTTCGTGGTCGGTTACGTGCTGTTCGAAGTACCGAGCAACATGATGCTGTACAAGGTCGGCGCGCGGCGCTGGATCGCCCGGATCATGATGTCCTGGGGCGTGGCGACGGCACTGATGGTGTTCGTCAACAGCGAATGGCAGTTCTACGTGCTGCGCTTTCTGATCGGCGCGATGGAGGCCGGTTTCGCCCCCGGCGTGCTGTATTACCTGACGCTGTGGTTCCCGCAGCATTTCCGTGGCCGCATCACTTCGATGCTGTTCCTGGCCTCGGCGTTTGCCGGTCTCGTCGGTGCGCCGTTCTCCGGACTGGTGCTGGAACACCTCGACGGCGTGCTGCAAATGCGCGGCTGGCACTGGTTGTTTCTGCTCGGTGGCGTGCCGTGCGTGGGGCTGGGTTTCCTGGTGCTGACCTTGCTCAAGGACCGCATCGAGGACGCTCACTGGCTGACCCCGGAAGAGAAAAAACTGCTGGCCAGCCGCATCGCCCATCACGAACCGCACAAGAGCGGCGGCTCGTTGCTGGCGGCGTTGAAGATTCCCGGTTTCCTGACCCTGGGGCTGATCTACTTCCTGATCCAGGTCGCGTCCTACGGCCTGAATTTCTGGGCCCCGCAACTGATCCGCAGTGCCGGCACCGAGAGCCCGGTAATGATCGGCCTGCTGACCTCGATCCCGTATATCTGCGGTGCGATCAGCATGGTGGTGATCGGTCGTCTGTCCGATGCCACGGGTGAGCGGCGCAAGTTTGTCGCGGGGCTGGTGATCGTCGGCGCTATCGGGTTCTTCAGCGCGGGGATTTTCGCCAGCCACACCACGTTTTTGATCGTCGCTCTTGGCTTGTTGGGCGCCGGGATCATCGCGTCGATTCCGAGCTTCTGGACCTTGCCACCGAAACTGCTGGCGGGCGCCGGGGCCGGTGCGGCGGGCGGGATTGCGGTGATCAACACCCTGGGCCAGTTCGGCGGTATCGTCAGCCCGGTGATGGTCGGCCGGATCAAGGACCTGACCGGCAGCACCACGCCGGCGCTGTATGTCATCGGCGTGGCGGCGCTGATCGCGGCGGCGTTGCTGCTGTGGGGGCTGCCGCAGAAACTGCGCACGCTGGACAAGTACTGAGGTGTCGGGCTGGTCGTGCCGATAGCGCACGATCAGCCCGCCGATGCCAGGGTCTTGGCAGCCGAGTCGCCAAACTGGATCAGCACCACTCCCGCCATCAACAACAGCGCGCCGAACAGGCGCGGCAATGTCAGGTGTTTCTCCACCAGCCCGAACAGGCCGAAATGATCCAGCACGATTGACGTGATCATTTGCCCGGCCAGGGCCAGCGCCAGAAATCCCGAAGCCCCCAGTTTCGGCAGCAACACCACCGCCAAGGCCACGAAGCACACCCCGAACGCCCCGCCGGTCCACATCCACAGCGGCAGCTTGCCGAGCGGGGCCAGCGACGGCAGTGGCAAGCGCAGGACGACAATCACCGGCAACAACACCAGCACGCTCACCACCAGCGAGGTCAGCGTCGCCCACAGCGGATGCCCCAACCCCCGCGCCAGATTGATGTTGATCGCACTCTGAAACGGCACTACCGCCCCGGCAAATACCGCCAACAGCAGCAATCCGACCCACTGCATCGTTCCCATGATCGTTCTCCGGCAAGGTTTTGCTGGACTCTAGGGTATTCGTCGAGCAGATTTAAATTCTGTTTTGGTATCCGGAACATGCATCGAATGAATGATCTGCGCCGCATCGACCTCAACCTGCTGGTGATCCTCGACGCCTTGCTCGGCGAGCAACACGTGACCCGCGCCGCCGAACGCCTGCACCTGAGTCAACCGGCGGTCAGCCACGCGTTGGCGCGTCTGCGCGACTTGCTGGGTGATCCATTGTTGGTGCGTGCCGGTTCGGGGCTGGTCCCCACCGCGCGGGCGCTGGAGCTGGCGGCGCCACTGGCCGAGACCCTGGCCCAAGTGCAATCGCTGCTGGCGCCGAATACCTTCGACCCGGCCAGCGCCCGTCGGACCTTTCGCCTCGCGATGTCGGACTACGGCGCGGCGATCATCCTGCCCGGCCTGATTCGCACCTTGCGCACCGAAGCGCCGGGCATTGATCTGCAAATCAGCCATGCCAGCCGCGAAGGCATGGTCGAAGGCCTGCTCAACGGCGACATCGACCTCGCCGCCGGCGTGCTCCCCGAATTGCCTGGCGATCTGCGCAGCACACCGCTGTTCGAGGAGCGCTACGTCTGCCTCCTGGATCACCAGAGCCTTCCCGCCGCAGGTGTTCTCGACCTGCCAACCTATCTCTCCCGTCCCCATGTCTTGCTGGAAATGCGCGGCAGCGGCACCCCGGAAATCGAACGCACCCTGACCGCCCTACGCGAACGCCGCCGCGTCGCCATCAGCCTGCCGCACTGGAGCGTCGCGCCGCAGTTCATCAGTGGCACGGACCTGATCCTCACGGTGGCTTCGCGAGCGTTGAATGAGGTGGATGACGAATCGCTGATCGTCGTGCCGCCGCCGTTTGAAATTGCGCCGTTCACGTTTGTGTCGGCATGGCACAAGCGGCGGGGCGGGGATCAGGCGTTGAACTGGTTGAATCAGCGGATCGGGGAGGGGATAGTGCGCGACTGAAAAACATCAAGGAGCGGGGCGTGACAGTGAAGTCTGGGGTCGTTGGTTGGGTGGCGCTGTGTGGGGCGTTGATGGCGGGGCAGGTGTTGGCTGATTGTGTGCCTGCGCCGGTGACCGGTGATCTGGATTTCTCCGTGTGCAAGGAGTGGCCCGCTTATCCGGGGTTGAACATCAGCGCGAACGCGAAATTTGAACGCAGCTCCGTGCCGGGTGGCACCGACACGAGCGGCACCTATGATTTCAATTTATCGGTCTTGAAAAGCGACCAAACGAAACCGGTTGCCACTTATCACCAGGCCTCCGCTTTCTTTTCGGGTGGGGTGGCGTTGCAAGAGCTCTCACTCGATACCGCGCGCTACAAGCTCACCCCAGAGATACGGGCGTTTGGCGTTCGCGTCCAATTCACCAATGCCTCTCGCCTCAACCCGCTTGAGGAAACGCACCTCTCTCTTTATGTGAGAGAGGGCGAAAAGTTGCGTCCAGTGCTCAGTCAATTAGTGGTTTATGAGTACGGCGGTGAATGGGACGGTGATTGCGCCGGCGAGCGATATGAGACGACCAGAACGGTAGAAATTGCCAAGACCAGCTCCCATGGTTAAGCCGATCTGATCATCAAAACCCGGCAGAAAGGGACGACCAATGTCGTCCAAGGCGACACTTGTGAAGAAAAGACCAGTGTCAGCAGCCCTGAACTGACAACCCTTCGCTACGACGGAAAATCATACGTTTTGCCTAAAGGTTTCAAAGCCATCGAGTGATACAGAGCCAACGCGACTTAATTCAAGGAAGAACAATGCTCACCCCAACCCGACTTTTCATCGCCCTCAGCTTTTTCGCGATTACCGCCCAGGCGCAGCCGGCCTGTGTAACAAAGAATCACGACGACCAGTCGCTCTCGCGCTGCAAACCATGGCCGGCGTTCAAGGAGCAGGTGATTGCCCTCAAGTCCACATATATCCCGGACGCTGGTAATGACGATGCGGGCGTGTTTGATCTGGATCTGGCGGTGCTGAACAGCACCAACGCCATGCCGATTGCCACTTACTCCAAACCCGGCGCTTACAACTCCGATGCCATCCGGTTCGATGATCTGGTGATCGACACGGCCCGTTATCGGCTGGCTCCGGATGTCCGTGCCTTTGGTCTGCGTTCGAAGTTCGAGCACAGCTCTCGCGCCAATCCATACGAAAAAACCGATCTGGCGCTGTATGTGCGTGAAGGCGGCAAACTGCGCCCGGTACTGGAAGGTCTGGTGGTCTACAAGAACCATGGTGAGTGGATGGATGAATGCGAAGGTGAAGGACGGCAAATTCGCCGAACCGTGGAAATCGGCCCGACCAGCCACAATGGCTTGGCCGACCTGATCGTCACCTCAAGCGGCACGGCGATGAAAACCGTCAAGGCCGGCAAGGAATGCGTTTCCCAGGATTCCCCACTGAAGAAAACCCAAATCACCCTGACCTACGACGGCAAGCAATACACCCTCCCCGAAGACCTCAGAGGTTACTGACCCGATGCTCACCGGCCTCAACCACCTGACCCTCGCCGTCACCGACCTGGACCGCAGCCTCGCGTTCTACCGTGACGTGCTGCGCCTGAGGGTCGAGGCCACGTGGGACGCCGGTGCCTATCTCTCGCTCCCGGGCCTGTGGTTGTGCCTGTCGCTGGATGAACAACGCCAACCCCATCCCGCCGCCGACTACACCCACTACGCCTTCAGCCTCGGCGCAGAAGACTTTCCGCTGTTCGTCCAGCAGCTTCGCGCCGCCAACGTGCAGGAATGGCGTGACAACCGCAGCGAAGGTGCATCGTTCTACTTCCTCGACCCGGACGGTCACCAGCTCGAAGCCCACGTCGGCGATCTGGCCTCGCGACTGGCCGCGTGTCGGCAAAAGCCCTACGCCGGGATGCGTTTTTTCAACGAGTCGTGAATATTCGCCAAACGCTGGGATAGACTGGCGGCCACGTTTTCCGGGACTTGCAGGTTTTCCATGACTCCATCGTTGCTAATGGCCGTGTTGGCCTCGGGATTCATCTACGGCATCACGCCGGGGCCGGGTGTGCTGGCGGTGTTTGGCATCGGCGCCGCGCGCGGGCGGCGAGCCGGGGCGGGGTTTCTGTGCGGGCATCTGCTGGGCGATGTGATCTGGTGCAGCACGGCATTGATCGCGATTGTCGGCGCCCGGGAAATCGGCAGCACCGCTTTCGATGTGCTCGGTGTGCTCAGCGGCCTGTACCTGTTCTGGCTCGGCTGGCGTGCGGTGCGGGCCAAGCGCAGCAACGGTGAGCAGCCCCAGGGCGCGGCGCGTCAGCCGTTCTGGCACGGCATTCTGTTCGGGCTGACCAACCCCAAGGCCTACCCGGTGGCGGTGGCGACGTTCACCGCGTTGCTGTCGAGCCGTGCCGAACTGCTCAACTGGTCGATGCTGCCGATGCTGATTGCTTTGAGCTTCCTGGGTGGATTGCTCGCCTACGCTATTCTCATTGGCGTTGTCGGCGCCCGACAGGTGCGTACGCTGTATCAGCGCCATGAACTGGCCATCACCCGGTTGTGCGGGGTAATGTTCATCGGTTTCGCCATCAATGCTCTGGTGCATGCGCTGCCGGGGCTGATGCCGAACAGGAATTGATGTGATCGCAGGGATGCGAGGTCGAGGTCAGGGACGGTTGATCAGTGCTGCATTGCCCGGACACCCACGCTGAACCATGGAAAGCCGAAATTCTGCGCCCTTGGCGAGTTACATCGATCTGTTGCTGGACGCCGTTTGTGCGGTAGACAAACAAGGTCGCTTCGTTTTTGTCAGCGCAGCCTGCGAGCGGATTCTCGGCTACACCCCTGACGAGTTGATTGGCCAGTCGATGATCGACTACGTCTACCCAGCCGACCGTGAGCGCACCCTGGCTGCCGCCAGCGACATCATGGGCGGCGAGCCCAAGCACAACTTCGAAAACCGCTACGTGCGCAAGGATGGCAGCATCGTGCACATCCTCTGGTCGGCGCGCTGGTCGGAAGTCGATCAACTGCGCATCGCCGTGGCCCGTGACATCACCGAACGGAAACTCGCAGAATCCCGTCAGGCGGCGCTGTACGCGATCTCCGAAGCGGCCCATGCGGCGGAGGATCTGCTGGCACTGTTCAAGCGCATTCACCTGATCATTGGCGAGTGGCTGCCGGCGCTGAATTTCTCCGTGGCGCTGTACGACGACCATTGCGCGCAACTGAATTTTCCCTATCACGTCGACGATGACGAGTTGCAACCGGAGCAACCCGGCACTGTGACCGGTCGGCTGTGCGCAGAAGTGATCCGCAGCGGCCAGCCGATCCTGCTGACCCCGGATTGTCCGCAGGCCCCGGCGGGATTCGAAACCCTGGTGGCGGGGCAGCATTCACCGTGCTGGCTCGGTGTGCCGTTGAACTCAAAAAACGGCACCATCGGCGCCCTGATCGTCAAAAGCCTGCCCGGCGGCGAACGCTACACCGAGCGTGACAAGGAACTGCTGCAATATGTCTGCGCCCAGGTCGCCACGGCCATCGAGCGTCAGCAATTGCACGCTCGCCTGCGGCGCATGGCGCAATACGATCAATTGACCCAATTGCCCAATCGCGAGTTGTTGCGTGATCGATTGAAGGCTGCGCTGACCAGCGCTCGGGAAACATCGGGGCACATGGCGCTGCTGTATGTCGATCTGGATCGCTTCAAGCAGGTCAACGACACCTTCGGCCACGGTGTCGGCGACATGCTGTTGCAGACTGTGGCCAACCGCCTCAAGGGCTGTGTGCGCGAGACCGACACCGTGGCGCGGATCGGTGGCGACGAGTTCGTGGTGCTGTTGCACAGCGTCCATGCCGCCGACGATGCCGACAGCGTGGCGGAAAAGATCCGACAGGTGCTGGTGCAACCCATGCGTCTGGACGGGCACAACCTGCACATCGAACCGAGCATCGGCGTGGCCCGCTATCCCGAGCATGGTGATGAGGAACAGCAACTGTTTCGTCACGCCGACCAGGTGATGTACGCCGCCAAACGGCAGAATCATCAAAGGCTGGACAGCTGATCGGCGCGTCACCGTTCGTCGCGGCGAAAGCAACTTTTCTAAACCTTTGGCAGTCAGGAAATTCTCAATCTAGGCGGGCACCTGCTCGCCTACGATCAATGCCAAGAGGTAGAGAATCATGCCTAACTCAAGAAACTCGAACTCGGGAAACTTTGCCAACGATCGAACGAAGGCGTCTGAAGCCGGTCGCAAGGGTGGGAAAACCACCACCACGACTGTCGACAAAGAGCCTAAAACCGAGATGGGCCGCAAGCCCGCTCAGAAATCGAAATAGTCGGTGAAGGTTGTTTTGATTGAGAGGCGGGGGCGCAAGCTCCCGCTTGAATCTGCAAAGAAGGAGGGCGCGACCATGAGCCGGATGGCCACCCGAGTACGTAACATCAGTTTTGTCAGCCTGCTGGGATTGTTCGCCAGCAGCGCGTTTGCCCAGTCGCCCGCCGACTTCATCAACGAAGCCTCGGCCAAAGGCATGGCCGACATCGAGGCCAGTCGTCTGGCGCACAGCAAGGCCGAGTCCAAAGAGGTCAAGGATTACACCATCGTGGTCATCAACGACCGCACCACCGCCAACCAGCATCTGGCGAAAATCGCCAAGAAACTGGACCTGCCAGTGGCGCCCCGCGAAGAAGTCGCCGACAAGGCCAAGGCGTTGATGCCGGAAGTCAAAGAGGGCGCCAGCTTCGATCAGGCCTACGCCGCCAGTCAGGTCAAAGCCACGGAAGAGGCCATTCAGCAGATCCAGCAGGAGGCCCAGACCACTGACGTGCCGGAGATCAAGGCGTTTGCCGACGAGACCCTGCCGAAATTGCAGAGTCATCTGGAAATGGCCCGGGCCCTTCAGGCCAGTCGCTGAATCCGCAGAAATGAAAACGGCGCTTTTTTAGCGCCGTTTTTTTTGCCTGTCAGCATTCATTCAGATCCTGCTTCGGCTTGCTCTTGTCCCCCAGACCTTCCAGATCAAACACCTCGTTCTCGCCCATCGCCCGGTAATGCCGACGTAACGCCTCCAACTGCTTGAGATCCAGCGACTCCAGCCCGAGCATCGCGTTCTGCGCCTCTTTGTTCACCCGCAGCAACTCATCGAGTTTCAAATGCAGGATGTCGGTGTCACGGTTCTGGGTGTTCTGGATCAGGAACACCATCAGGAAGGTGATGATCGTGGTCGAGGTGTTGATGATCAGTTGCCAGGTGTCGTTGTAATCGAAAATCGGCCCGCTCAACCCCAGAGCCCGATCAGAATCAACGCCCCATGAACGTCTTGGGGCTGCCGGCCCATAGCGCCAGCGTTTGCGAAATCTTTGCGAATTTCATGGCCGTGTTCCTTGTTGGGGGGAGCTTGAAATTCAGACATCGGAGGGGGGCGGAAAATTCTACTTACAGTTTTCTGAGTCCCTGTGGGCATGGTGAAGACAGCACTCCCGGCGATATCGGACGTACGTAGGGGAAGGCAGATAAACACGATCGCTGTATCGTGACGGCAGCCACTTTTCCACGTTTCGCCAGAACGTCCACGACAGGAGAACGCAATGACCTGGTCCGCCAAGCAATACGTCACTTTTGAAGATGAACGCACCCGCCCGGCCCGTGACCTGCTGGCGGCGATTCCCACGCGGGAGGCGCGTTCAGTGGTCGATATCGGTTGTGGCCCCGGCAACTCGACCGAGCTTCTGGTGACGCGTTTTCCGGGGGCGAAAGTGCAGGGGCTCGACAGTTCGCCGGACATGATCGATGCCGCGCGCAAGCGTCTGCCGCAGTTGCAGTTCGAGGTGGCGGACATCGATAAGTGGGCGGATGCAGGGCCGTTCGATGTGATCTTCGCCAACGCCGTTTTGCAGTGGGTGCCGGAACACGCGACGTTGTTGCCGGCGCTGGTGGGCAAGTTGGCGCAGGGCGGCAGTCTGGCGATTCAGATGCCGGACAACCTCAACGAGCCGTCCCACCGGTTGATGCGTGAAGTGGCTGCCAGCGGGCCGTGGGCCAGCAAACTGGCCGGTGCGGCGGGGCAGCGGACGGAAATGGCGGATGCCAGTGCTTATTTCTCGATGCTGCGGCCGCATTGTGCGCGGGTCGATGTGTGGCGCACCACGTATCACCATCAGTTGGCGGGCGGGGCTTCCGGCGTTGTCGAGTGGTTCAAGGGCAGCGGTTTGATTCCGTTCCTCAGTCCGCTGACGGATGCGGAGCGAGCGGAGTATCTGGCGCACTATCTGGCGGAGGTTGCAAAGGCTTATCCGGCGCTGGCGGATGGTTCGGTGTTGTTGCCGTTTCCGCGGTTGTTCATCGTTGCCACACGTTGAAATGAAAAAGGGCCGATTGGATCGGCCCTTTCTTTTTTGCGGTCAGCGCTGTACGGCGACCAGCATCATCATCGGCCGCTCGCGTTCTTCGGCGAGGGCCGGTTGCGCGGCCACGTCTGCATCGCTCGGGCCCCATTCGTTGACGTGTTGAATCGTGAACCCGGCGTCGATCAACGTGTTGAGCAAAGTCCCGACCGTACGATGCTGCTTGATCACCCCGTCGGCCAGCCAGTTGGTCACCCGTTCGCCTTCCATCTGATAACTGTCCAGCGGCCAGCGCTTGTGGCCCTCGCTGTCGATCAGCCAGCCCGGATTGCGCGGTGCCATGAAGATCGGGTGCTCGATGGAAAACACAAAATGCGCACCGGGTTTAAGTGCCGAATGCAGGTTGGCGAACAGCCCCGAGAGATCCTTGATGTAGTGCAGCGCCAGTGAGCTGTAGGCCAGATCGTAAGTGCACGCAGGCAAATCAAGGTGTTCCAGGTCGGCGCGTTCGTAGCGGATGTTCGCGGCCGAGGTGGTTTCCTTCGCCCGTTCGAGCATTTTCTCCGAGACATCCAGCCCCAGCACTTGGGCAGCGCCCTGTTCGCTGGCCCAGCGGCAGAACCAGCCGTAGCCGCAGCCCAGATCCACCACCTGCAAACCGTGCAGGGAAGGCAACAAGGCTTTCAGCGCCGGCCATTCCGGCGCGGCATCGAGGCCGCCGATGGAGCGGTTCATCTGGCTGTAGCCCTGGAAAAATTCGGGATCGTCGTAGATGTTCTGGGTCATGGGTTTGGTGCTCTTTTGAATTCGATTTAGGTGGCTCAACGGCCACGATTTGAATCCCTCGAAACGTGATGGCGCGTATTCGTCGATGGCCGCGCAGGGGGAGGGGGTGGGCGATGGGGAAATGCTAGCGGGTCGGGGCGAGAGTGAGAACCGACGGAGTGTTGGGGATCTGTAAACGCGGTTTTTCAATTCGGGATGTTTAAAGAGTTGGCCCTGTTTACTGAACCTTCCCACAAGGTTTTCAGGTTGTCCGTCGGAAGTGCGGTCTCTAGCCTGTGAGGGTCGCTGATGAATCGGCGATCGGGATTGGAACCCCGGCGACTTCCCAAAAAAGCAAAAGCAGCTTTCATGACGTATGCTTGCCCGCCTTCATGGTGTGCACTCTGTTATGGCGGCTGTGCGCGAGAGACTTCGAGTCTGTCGGGCTTTTGGCTTTTTTCGCCCGGGTTCCAACTCGTGTACAGCTGCCACCTCTTCGATTGGAACCGAGTAGGTCAGCTCCACCTATCGACTAGAAAGAAGCCATTATGAAGAAGCCAACCCCGAATCCCCCAGAAGTCGAAACCGACCCAACGTCCCCCTACAGCTCAATCGACTGCAGAAAACTCAACGACGCCGCCAACCGCGCCCTCGATCACTACCTCTGCCCCGGCGCCCATGTCATGGGCACGACCAACCAGCCTGAACCGATGTTCCTCGCCAACCCGGCCTACAACACCGAATCGCTGCTCGCCAACGCCAGCGAATCCCTGGGCTCGGCCAGCGAAATGCTCAGCAACTTCGCCGCCGTGCTCGATCCGTCCCATCGCAAGACGGCCCTGGGAATCGCGCAGGTCGTGATGCTGGGGGAATTGGCGGTGAATCAGGCGCTGGATCATGTTGAGGTGAAGAGCTGAATTGCAGCTGTTCTGGCAGGCATAAAAAAACCGGTCATTGCGACCGGTTTTTTTGTCCGCTTCAACCTTGCTGCAACACCTTGAGCGCCGCCGAGGCCAGGAATCCGGAGCGGCTTTTCTCTTCCGGGTGGTGCAACACGTATTCATCAATACGGTTCAGCAGGTAGCCCGGCAATGTGATGTTGAGTTTCTGAGCTTTGCCCAGGTATTTGGTTACATCGATGTCCACCAACGCCCACGTGCAGCCAGCGTATTTTGGATTGGCGGCATGCAGCGTGACCTTGTTGGCTGGCGGGATTGGCGAACCGTCCTCGGCCAGAATCTCGAAATGGCCTTCAATGGCTTCGCGGGCCATCGCCATCGCGTCATCCAGATCATCTCCAGCGGAGAAGCAGCCCGGAATATCCGGCACCTCCACTCCCCAGGCATGTCCTTCGTCACCCACTGAAATCGCGATCGGGTAAAGCATGTGTCGTCCTCCACGGCGCAGTTGACCGAACGAGTCAAAGGAGCGCCTGTTGCAAAATGCTGATGGCCGTTTTCTTGAGCAGATCCTTCTTCGGGTGAGGCACTGTGACCAGACCAGGTTTGGTCGGATGCTTGAAGTGATGATGACTGCCCCTGACCCGCACCAGATACCAACCGTCTGCGACGAGCTGGCCAATTAGAAAACGGCTGTTCACAACACCTCCTTGTGGTGTGCTTGGTGGGTACTATACCCACGATTTCTTATCGATCAACACTATAACCACCGAGCGGTCATCGTCCTTTGATGGGGCTGGTGTTCACGAAGGAGTCTAGGCGGGGATACTTCAGCTGGATGGGGAGTGTATTGCAGGCCGTTTCCATGAAATCCAATGGGTTGGCATTGAGGCTCAACAGATGTGGGTTCCTAGCCACAGTAAATTTCTGAGGCGACCTCCAATTCCAATATTTTGGGGCTTATATCGATTTTGGCGTGAGAACCCACAGCGAAATGGATTTAAGAAGTCCAAGTAATGTCCGCTCTCGGCGTAGTGAACGGGATTTTCCCTAAATCCCGGACACAAAAAAAACCGGCCCTCAAGGCCGGTTTTTCTGTTTGCGCATCCCCCGTCAAACCACGACGCAGGACATAAATTCGATTGGAGCGGGTGAAGGGAATCGAACCCTCGTTATCAGCTTGGGAAGCTGGAGTAATGCCATTATACGACACCCGCTCAGAGCGGCTGACTTTGTACCAGACTCGGCCACGGATTTGAAGTTTTCTTTGCACGCGCACAACGGAAAGTCTTGAAACAGAGCCGAAGTCGGTCAATCGCGGGCAAGCGCTGCGGGCTGGAGGACGGCTGAATCTCAGCCTTGCAGGCTTGCTCGCGACGACACTGTTTCAAATGGCCAATGCATGGTGATCCTGGACAAACTGGTAACGCGTTCGGCTGGCCTGTTGCGCAGGTTTCAGGAAACCGAGCAAGGCGTTCTGGCTGTCCCGGCAGGCGGATTTGTGTTCCATGTCGAGGAAGTGCCCGGTGGCCTGCAGGGTGGTAAAGGTGCTTTGCGCCACGTGGTTGCCGAACAGCCGGGCGTCTTCGGCGGCGGTGTATTCGTCCCATTCGCCGTTCATGAACAGCACCGGCACGTTGATCTTTTTCGCCGCGTTCAGATAGCACTGGCGATCGCTGTTCAGCACGTTGCTGATGTGAAAGTGCATCTGCCCGTATTCGTGCTCGGCCAGGCTGCTGACGTGGCGATAGTTGAAGCGCTTGAACAGCGACGGCAGGTGTTTGCCGATGGTGTTGTTGACCAAATGGCCGACTCGGTCGCCGTCGCGTTTGCCGAGGCATTCGACGCCGCGCTCCAGGTAGTCGAGCATGTGCGCGTTGACCACCGGAGAGAACGAGCTGATCACAGCTTTTTCGATACGCCGGGGCTGGTGTGCAAGGGCAACCATGGTCGCGGCGCCACCCCAGGAAAACGACAGCACATGTTCGGCGGCGAAGTGGTCGATCAGCTCCAGCAGGATCAGACCTTCGACTTCTTTCGTCAGATGTTTCTCGTGGTGATTGTGGATTTTCGACCTGCCCGCGTAGGGCTGGTCGTAGCAAACCACGTTGAATTGCGGGTGCAGATTTTTCACGGTCTGTGCAAACGACGCAGTCGTGGCCATCGAGCCGTTGACCAGAATAATGGTCTTTTCCGCGGCGTCTGCGCGATAGAACTCCGTGTAAACCCGATACTGACCCTGTATATCCAGCACAGCGATTTCTGGCCTCATGTCATAAGACTCCTGGCAAGCAAGCGGGTATGCGCGCAAATGAGATTGCACGAGCTTTGTGACAGGTAGGCATACGCCTGGAATTTTGTGGCCCATGTCGATCCGGTACGGCAGGTCGACGGGTATTGTTATTGGCGGGCAGTCTGTCGGCTGAGGCGCAACCCTGATGGGCTGTCTACCGACAAAAAGTTTCTTGGATGTTATGTGTGACTCATCGGTCACAATTTGGCCGACGACCTGATTCAAGCAGGGGGATCCGGATCGCGCAAGTGCCGTTGGTAAATTGTTCGACAACTTCTGCTGAGCGGTCGGCTGCTTAGAACAAATGAATCTCTTCGGTGCGCAAAGCACGGTACTCGCCCGGTTTTAGCGCGTGATCGAGCGGCAGTGGGCCCATGGATTCGCGGTGCAGGCGCAGCACTTTGTTGTTGAAGTGGCCGAACATGCGCTTCACCTGATGGTAACGACCTTCGACGATGCTCAAACGCGCCGTTCGCGGGCCGAGCACTTGCAGCTGCGCCGGTTGGGTGGTCAGGTCCTCAAAGGCGAAGTAGATCCCCTCGGCGAACTTGACCGCATATTCCGGGCCGATCTCCTGTTCGGTCTCGACGTAATAGACCTTCGGCAGTTTGGTCTGCGGCTGGGTCAGGCGTCGCGACCAGCTGCCGTCGTTGGTGATCAGCATCAGCCCGGTGGTGTTGAAGTCCAGACGCCCGGCGATGTGCAGGTCATCCTTGTCCGGCTCGTGGATCAGGTCGAGCACGGTCGGATGCTCGGGATCGCGGGTGGCGCTGACGCAACCCTGCGGCTTGTACAGCATGAAGTAGCGCGCCGGTTTGCCGTTTTGCAGCACTTCGTCGTCGACTTCGACGCGGCTGAATTCCAGGACTTCGCTGTGGGGATCGCTGACGACTTTTCCGTCGATGCGCACGCGCTTTTCCACCAGCAACAGGCGAACCTGTTTGCGGTTGTAGCGGGGCAGGTTACTGAGGAAACGGTCGACGCGCATGATCAGGAATCGGCAGGAAGCGGGGCGCGCATCTTACGGGATCGACGGCGTGGCTGCTTGCAGTTGCGCCTCGACCCGGGCGCAGCGCGGGCACAGGCAGGACTTGTCGCGCAGTTCCGCTGGCAGGGCTTCGAGCACTGCCGGGTCAATGGAGACGCCGTAGCACCAGCAGGCACGGTCGGCGGTGCGCGGGTCGGCCAGGGTGCAGTCGTTGCGGGCGCCGCAGGCCGGGCAGAGGTCAGGTTTGTTCATGGGCTTCAGGCATAGGTCGATTGATGCGTTTCCACGCAGGTGCGGTTGCGGCCGGTCTGTTTGGCCCGGTACATCGCATGATCGGCCCGGGACAGCAGGCTGTGCAAGGTGTCATCCGGTTGCAGGGTGGTGGCGCCGATGCTGACCGTCAGATTCAGGGTGTGACCGTTGTAGGCATATTCATGCTGCTCGACGTGCTGGCGGATCTTCTCGGCGATCTTCTGACCGGTCTCGCCGTCGGTGTCCTTCAACAGAACGATAAATTCCTCACCGCCCCAACGGCAGACGATGTCGGAATGCCGCAGGCAGCTTTGCAGGTCCCGGGCAAAACCGATCAAGACCTGATCGCCGGCCATGTGCCCGTAGGTGTCGTTCAAGACTTTGAAGTGGTCCAGATCCAGCAACAGCGCTGTCAGCGGTTTCGGCTCGCGATGAGCTTCCTGCAAGGCCTGCCCGGCGAGCAAGTCGAAGCCGCGCCGGTTTGGCAGTTCGGTGAGGCTGTCGAGGGTAGCCTGGGCGTGGATCTTGTCCTGATAGCGTTTGATCAAACGATTGACCAGCGCCAGCACGATCAACGTCACCAGCAGGCAAATCAGCAGGTTGAGGTACAGCGACTGGCGAATCTCGCTCAACGCACCGTCTTCACGTTTGTCGACGAACAGGTACCAGTTCAGCTCCGGAATGAACCGCACGTTGAGGAAATGTCCCTGGCCGTGAGCGGAATATTCGTAGCTGCCGCTGTGGGGTTTGGGTAACTGGCTGACCAGACCTTTCATGCTGTCGAGATCCGTCAGGCTTTTCCCGACCCGCGCACCTTCCGGCCCGCCCTCGGCGCCGGTCAGGACCAGCCGGCCAAAGGTGTCGACGAAGTAAACGCTGCGTTGATAGCGCTGCTGGTACTTGTCGATCAACTTGATCACAGCGTCCACCGTCAGCCCTACGCCGGCGGCGCCGATGAAGCGATCGTTGTAGTCGTAGACCTTGTAGTTGATGAAGAAGGTCATGTTGTCTTTGTTGGCCAGGTCCGGGTCGACGTTGATCTCGTAGGGTTCTTTCATGTCGCGCACGCGGAAGTACCAGGCGTCGCGTGGCTCGTCGATCTTCACCTGCTTGAGCACGCCCTTGGCGTGGTAGTAGGTGTGGGTGCTGTTGGAGACAAAGAACGCGGTGTAGGCGCCGTAGTGGGTCATGACCTCGTCGAGGTAGCGGGTCATCTGGTCGCTGTCTTTCTCGCCGTTCACCACCCAGTCGCGCATGAAGGTGTCGCGGGACATCATCGAGGAAATCAGGATCGGTCTGACAAGGTCTTTCTGGATTTCCGAGTACACCGTGTCGGAGGTCAGCGGCAGTTCGGTGTTGACGATGTTGTCGCGGATCGACGCGCGCGAGGCGTAATAGCTGAGCAGCGAAGTGGCGAGGAAACCTGCGCCGAGGAGGGCGACCAGGGTCAGTACCAGCGAACGTTGGGAGTGAAACGCAGATCTGAGCGGCATTGGCAATTCCGTTGACAGTGACCCGATGGGCAGCATTCTAGTGGCACGGCGGGGAAAAGACTGCGGGATTTGTGCCTGAAATGCGGGGGGATCAGCCGGGCAGGGGTGTCTGGAGAATGGCTTGCTCATCCAGCCCCCTCCCGGAACGAGAGGGGGCCGATTTTCGGATCAGTTTCTGGTTTGCAGATACGCTCGCCACCCACCCAGATGGCTGATGTCGGTTGCACCTTCCAGGCCGTAAGGTTCGCAGATGAATCCGCTTTCCCATCGGCCATCCGCCAGTTGCACCTTGCCCAGGCCCAGCGGCGCCGGGATCCCGGTAAGGAACGAGCCCAGTTCACTGCTCGGTAACTCCCAGACTTCCACCGCGATGGACACGCCACCGTCGGCCACGCGCAGCATGCCCGGGCGCAACGGCGGGCCACCGGCCAAGGCATAGAGTTTGTAGTCCTTCGAGCTGTAAGTGGCCTCGATCAGGCGTGCGCCGCGTTGCCGCAACTGCCCGTTCAGGGCCAAGCCGTCCAGATGCGCGCCGCAGACCACCAGTCGCGCACGGTCATGGCGCGCCGGGTTGTTCGGCGTCGGCAGCGCGGGATCCTGCTGGCGCTGCAAGGCATCGGCCACGCCCAGCAGATACTGATCGGTGAACGCCCGACCAAACAGCGTCACACCCCACGGCAACCCGTTGGCCATGAAGCCGCCGGGTACGGCGACGGCAGCGTAATCGAGCAGGTTCATGAAGTTGGTGTAGTAGCCCAGTTCGGAATTGCGTAGCACCGGTTCTGCGTCGAGTTCCGCCAGCGTCACCGGACGACCGATGGTGGGCGTGAGCACGCAGTCGAGTCCTTCCAGGGCTTTATCGCAAACGGCTTTCAGCGCTTGCAGGTGGTATTGCGCGCGGAACGTCTGCACGCCGCTGACGGCCGGTGCTTTGGCCAGCACCGCACGGAACACCGGCAGCACCGCCGCAGGATTTTCTTCCATCAACTCGCCGGCCACGCTGTAGCGCTCGGCCACCCACGGCCCTTCATAGAGCAACCGCGCCGCTTCGAGGAACGGCGACAGGTCCAGCTCGACGGCCTCACCGCCCGCTGCCTTGAGCCGGTCAATGGCATCGCCGAACAGCCGCGGGCCTTCCTTGCAGCCGAAAAATTCCAGGTCTTGCGCACGTGGTACACCGAAGCGGAACGGCCGTGGCACGCCGAACGCGGAACCGTCATTCCATGACGGATTGCTACGGCTGTATTCGTCCCTCGGATCGAGGTGCGCGGTCAGCGCCAGTAGCTGACTGGCTTCCCGCGCCGTTGCGGTGAACGTGGTGACGCAATCGAGCGTGCGACAGGCCGGTAGCACGCCGGCGGTGGAGATCAGCCCTTTGCTGGCCTTCAGCCCCACCAGGTTGTTCAACGCCGCTGGCACCCGGCCGGAGCCGGCGGTGTCGGTGCCCAACGCGAAACTGGCGACACCGAGCGCCACGGCCAGCGACGAGCCGGCGCTGGAGCCGCCCGACGGATACTCCGGCAACACGCTGTTCGGGCAGGCGCCGTAAGGCGAACGGCTGCCGTTGAGGCCGGTGGCGAACTGGTCGAGATTGGTCTTGCCCAGCGGGATCGCCCCCAGTGCCAGCAGCCGTTCGACGATGGTTGCCGAACGTTCCGGTACGTAGGCGAACGCCGGGCATGCGGCGGTGGTCGGGACACCGGCCAGATCAATGTTGTCCTTGATCGCGAACGGCACGCCATACAACGGCAGGCTGTCGAGATCGCGACCGTCGAGGGCGGCCAGATAAGGCTCCATTTCCTCGGCGCTGAGCAGGTGGATGAACAGGTGATAGTCCGGGTTCAGCGCGGCGGCTTTTTCCCGTAGCGCCAACAGCAATTGCCGGGGTGTGGTGTCGCCATTGCGGTAGGCCTGGCGCAGGGCATCGAGTTGCAGATTCATGGGTTGATCCTTTGGCAAATGGTTTCAGTCGAGTTCCAGCACCACGACCCGTTGTCCGGCACGTACCGCCGATCCCGGCTGCACGCGAATGTCCTGCACCACCCCGGCCATGGGCGCGAGCACGGGGATTTCCATCTTCATCGACTCCAGAATCACCAGCACATCACCGGCCGCCACGCGACTGCCGACCTCGACCTGCACCTGCCAGAGGTTGCCGGCAATGTGGCTGTCGATACTCTGCTGGCCGCGGGTCAGCGGTGTGTCTTCGCTGCTGTCCGGCACGGCTTCTTCACTGTCGAAGTGCGCCTGGCCGCTGGCAATCCAGCGTTCGCGCTCAGCCTGGAAAGCACCCTGTTGCTGCGCCCGGAAAGCGCTGATGCTTTCGGCTTCGCGTTGCAGAAAGGCCTGGTAGTCGGCGAGGTTGAGCTGGCTGTGTTCGATGTTCAGGTCGAAGCGGCCGAGGGGAAAGTCGCGGCGAATGCGCAGCAGTTCGTCGGCGCTGACCGGGTAGAAACGGATCTGATCGAAAAACCGCAGCAGCCAGGGCTTGCCGTCAAACGCGGCGACTTCGCGATAGCGGTTCCACATCTGCAAGGTACGCCCGACGAACTGATATCCGCCCGGGCCTTCCATGCCGTAGATGCACATGTAAGCGCCGCCGATGCCCACCGAGTTCTCGGCGGTCCAGGTGCGTGCCGGGTTGTACTTGGTGGTCACCAGCCGATGGCGCGGGTCGAGCGGGGTGGCTACCGGCGCGCCGAGGTACACATCACCGAGGCCCATCACCAGATAGCTCGCGTCGAACACCGTGCGTTGCACTTCGTCGAGGTTGGGCAGGTCATTGATGCGGCGGATGAACTCCAGATTGCTCGGGCACCACGGCGCGTCCTTGCGCACGGTGGTCATGTATTTCTCGATGGCCAACTGGCAGGCCGGATCGTCCCACGACAGGGGCAAGTGGACGATTCGCGACGGCACTTGCAGGTCAGTAGCGCTGCACACGGCGTTCCACTCGCCGGCGACAATGCCGAGCAGATCGGCCAACGGCAGTTGCTCGGGCTGGTAGTGCACCTGCAGCGAGCGGATGCCCGGGGTCAGGTCGATCACGCCGTGCAGGGCTTTGGCTTGCAGCGCCTGCATCAGTGCGTGGGCCCGGAAGCGCAGGACCAGATCCAGTTCCGGCGCACCGATTTCCAGCAGCAGATGGGTATCGCCGGACAGCCGCCCCACGAGTCGCACATCCCCCTGACCCAAATCCAGCACAACAGGCGAAACCAATGCCTGTGATGATGTGGGGGCGGTGTCTGGTCGGGCCTCATCGCTGGCAAGCCAGCTCCCACAGGCATCCCATTTGCGGGCGAGATCGCGGGCAGTCTTGAGGTCGACCGGCACGAACTGCACTTTGTCCCCGGCCTTGAGCTGACCCAGTTGCCAGAGATCCGCTTCGATCACCGTCACCGGGCAGACAAACCCGCCAAGGCTCGGGCCATCCGGGCCGAGGATCACCGGCATGTCGCCGGTGAAGTCCACCGCACCGATGGCGTAGGGATTGTCGTGGATGTTCGACGGATGCAGACCGGCCTCGCCACCGTCGGCGCGCACCCACTCTGGCTTCGGCCCGATCAGGCGCACGCCGGTGCGGCTGGAGTTGAAATGCACTTCCCATTGCGTGGCGAAAAAGGTACCGATGTAGTTTTCAGTGAAATATTCAGGCGCGCCATGAGGGCCGTAGATGACGCGGATCCGGCGCACGGCAGGTAATTCGCTGACGTGATGGGGGGCCAATGTCTGCCCGGCGCTGCGCTCAGTCAGGGCAGCCAGATGCAGCACGTCACCGGCGCGCAAGGCCCGTCCGCCATGGCCACCGAACTGACCGAGCGTGAAGGTGCTTTTGCTGCCCAGATAATCCGGCACTTGCACGCCGCCGCGCAGGCACAGGTAGCTGCGGGCTCCGGCGCCCGGCAGATTGCCCAGATGCAATTGACTGCCCGCCGGGATCAGCAGGGCGGTGTTCATCGCCTGCGGCTGGCCGTCGAGTGTCAGGGCAATCGGTGCGCCGGTCACCGCCACCACCGCGTCGCAATTAAAGCGCAGCAGCGGCCCGTTCATGGTGATTTCCAGTGCCGCCGCGCCTTCGGCATTGCCCAGCAGACGATTGCCCAGACGCAACGCGCGGCTGTCCATCGGCCCCGAGGGTGGCACGCCGACCGCCCAGTAGCCGAGGCGGCCGGGGTAGTCCTGAACGCTGGTCTGGGTGCCGGCGCTCAGTACTTCAAACGTGTTGGCCCGGTACACCAGGCCTTCCAGGCAACGGGTCCAGGGCTGGCCGCTGGCGAACGGTGTATCGAGCAGAATCTGCCGCAGGTAATCGCGGTTGGTTTCCACGCCGTACAGCAGGCTGTCGCCCAGGGCCTGATGCAGATCGGCACGCGCCTGTTCGCGGGTCGGCGCCCAGCAGATGAGCTTGGCGATCATCGGATCGAAGTAGGGCGGGATCTCACAACCGGCCTCGACCCAGGTGTCGATGCGCAGATGCCGGCCATCGGCGACGGGGAAATCGACCGCCGTCAGCAAGCCGGGGCTGGGCTGGAAATCGCGGCCCGGATCCTCGGCATACAGCCGCGCCTGAATCGCATGGCCCTGCGGTTGCAGGCCTGCAAACAACTCGGCCAGCGGCGGCAAGTCACCGGCCGCCAACTCGATCATCCAGCGCACCAGATCGACATCCCACACCTGTTCGGTAACGCCGTGTTCGACCTGCAACCGGGTGTTCACTTCCAGAAAATAGAAGCGCTGCGCATCGCTGTCGAAGACGAATTCGACGGTGCCGGCGCTGCGATAATTCACCGCTTTGGCCAGTTTGATCGCCGCCGCACACAGCTCATCCGCCATGCCTTCGGGCAGGTTCGGTGCCGGGGTTTCCTCGAGGACTTTCTGATTGCGCCGCTGCACCGAGCAGTCGCGCACACCGAGGGCGATCACTTCGCCATGGCCATCGCCGAACACTTGTACTTCCAGATGCCGTGCACGCTGGATGTACTTCTCGATGAACACGCCAGCGTCGCTGAAATTGTTCTGGCCGAGACGCTTCACCGCTTCGAACGATTCGCTCAACTCGCTGGCGTTACGACACACGCGCATACCGATGCCACCGCCACCGGCGGTGCTTTTGAGCATCACCGGATAACCGACCTGCGCGCCGGCAATCAGCGCGGCATCGAGGCTGTCGAGCAGTTCGGTGCCTTCGAGCATCGGCACGCCGTGCTGTTTGGCCAGGGCGCGGGCGGTGTGCTTGAGGCCGAACACCCGCAGTTGTTCCGGTGTCGGGCCGATGAAGGCAATGCCATGGTTTGCGCAGGCTTCGGCGAATGCGGCGTTTTCCGAGAGGAAGCCGTAGCCGGGGTGGATCGCGGTGGCGCCGCTGGCTTTGGCGATGGCAAGGATTTTTTCGACGGCCAGATAAGTACCGGCAGCGGCGCCTTCACCGAGGCTGTGGGCTTCGTCCGCTTGCAGGATGTGCAGGCTGGCGGCATCGGCTTCGGAATACACCGCGACACCTTCGACGTGCAGTTCACGCAAGGTGCGCAGAATGCGGCAGGCAATCGCGCCACGGTTGGCGATCAGGACTTTTTCGAACATGGCAAAACCCCTGAAGGGGATGCGGGCCGTCCCGCAGTTTTTCGATGAGCGCCGGGGTCGTCCCCGACGGCAAAATCACAGTTTCGAAAGTCACCATTGACCTTGTGGGAGCGGGCTTGCCCGCGATGGCGGTGTGTCAGTCATCATCAATGTTGGCTGTGCCGACGCCATCGCTGGCAAGCCAGCTCCCACAGGGTTTAGAGGTGTTTTGGGGATTTCAGACACTGGCCGGAACGGGCCTGGCACAGGGCGAAAAGCCAGCGGCGCAGACGGACGAATGTCAGTTCCATACCAGCAGCTCCGCAGGCGTCGGGTTGTAGGCGTTGCACGGGTTGTTCAGTTGCGGGCAGTTGGAGATCAGCACGATCACGTCCATCTCGGCGCGCAGGTCGACGTATTTGCCGGGGGCGGAAATCCCGTCTTCGAAGGTCAGGCCACCCTCGGCGGTCACCGGCACGTTCATGAAGAAATTGATGTTCGGCCCGATGTCACCTTTGCCCAGCCGACCGTCATGGGCGCAGGCGCGCAGGTAGTTGTCGCGGCAGCTGTGCATGTAGCGTTTTTCCAGGGCGTAGCGCACGGTGTTGCTCTCTTGCGCGCAGGCGCCGCCGAGGGTGTCGTGGCGGCCGCAGGTGTCGGCGATGATGGTCAGCATCGGTTTGCCAAGGTTGGAATACAAAACGCTGCCGGTGCTCAGGTAGACGTTGTTTTGTCGGCGCAATGTGCGTTGCACGTCGTAGCGCTCACGGGGATTGGCGGCGCTGTAAAACAAGGTGTCGACCGCCTGATTGCCTTCCAGATCGAGGATGCGCAGGGTCTGGCCGGCCTTGACCTCCATCAGCCAGGGTTCGCCGGCCGGAATGGTGGCGCGGTACACCGCAGCGTCGGGTTGTTTTTGCGAAGTGGCGATAGCAACTGACATGGCGACGATCCTCAGGCGAACAAACGGTCGGTGTTGATAAAGCCGCGCTCGTTCTCCGGGCGCGAGGTACGGCAGTGTTCGGCGACGCTGGCGTCGGCGTTCATCCAGCTCAGCTTCAGTGGTTTTGGCGCGTAGTCGGGCGACGGGTCCATCGGGTGTTGCAGGGCAGTGAGGACGACGAGGGTGTCCATCGGTGCGTACAGCTCGATGTAATCGCCGGCCTTCGAATGGCCTTCGACGAAATGGAAGCGCCCGGCTTCATCGACGTTGACCCGGCTGAACAGGTTGAGGGTCATCAGCAGGTCGGACAGGCCCAGGCCCCACTTGCCCAGTTCCACCAGCAGGTTGTCGGTGCCGTTGCGAAAGAAACCGTTGCGCAGTTCCTGATAGCGGCCCTGGCCATATTTTTCGGCGACCTCTTCAGCGCACAGCACACCGCCGAGGCTGTCGCTCCAGCCACAAGTGTCTGCGGTGATTGCTGCCAGCACCCGGCCCATGTCCGAGTAGAGGCAATGGCCGGCGGTCAGCTTGGCGGTGTGTTGGCACTTGAGGCTGTCGGGCAGGTTCAGGCGCTCGGTTTTCTCGTTGGCGTTGAGCAGGGTCAGGCTGACGTTGGCCCCACCGCGCAGGTCGGTCAGGCGCAGCAGCTGGCCGCGTTTCAGGACGAAGGAACGATGGCCTCCGCCTGGCAGGGTTTCTTCGGCGAAGGGTGGAAACAGTTGGGTCGAATCAGTCATGGGAGCAGTCCTCTCAGGCAATACGAAGCGTGCCGGCCAGCTCGGCGGGCAGGGCGTCGACGGCGGCGCGTTGGGCGCGG